>DAMC01000041.1:11861-54931 GCA_002499525.1 Nitrosopumilales archaeon UBA218 | reverse complement strand
AAATAATCGATCAATGTCAAACGCTATATCCAGAATTTGAGACACTTGGAAAGGCCAAATTCTATGAAAGATACATGCATCAGCCAAACATTAGAAAATGTCTAACTCTGTATAGTGACATTGCGTGGTTTTCTACAACGCCTGATCGTACTGAGCAATTGATCGCAATACTGGATAAACCGATCACACAAAAGATAATTCGCGATCGTGCAAACCATACTGATACAATTCCTCAATGGATCAAAAGTGATACAATTCGCTGGCTACAAGGAAAAGATCACGATAGTGTCTTCTCATACGGATTAAGATATCTAGTAGATGCCAAAACGATCAACGCGCCAAACATAATGCCTGATCATTCTGGATGCTTGCCAGCTCAGATCTGTATTTCCAAAGATGATTTTATCAAGTATTCAATAAAGGATAGCCAAACCGATGACGTTAAAATCATCACACACACATTTGGTACGCCTGGAAAAATCACTGAAATATCATCAATAGAGACAACAAAGCAGGGAAAAAGACAATATAATTTTCATATTGATTCTGTCGGCTTAGTTGGTGGTACAGAAAAATACTATCAATTTGTTCACAAAACCCCAATTGAGTTAGGCATGACAATCGCATCTCGGTATGAAATCCAGGCTCAAAATCAGATTGTATTTTCCTTCAAAGATCAGCAAAGAGAAGCCGTAATCGCATGGGACAAAACCAAACAATACCAAGAAGTAATTGATAAAAAAACTGGTATAGTACTGTCTGTCAAATACCATGATCGAATCAATAAGACTGAATGGAGTGCAGAACTGACAAACACCAATGCATTTTCTAATGATATTGAGATAGAAAACCTAGGCATAATAATTCCATCATGGGTAAAAGAACCCGTAAAATGGTGGACTGACGGTAAAATTACAGACTCGGAATATCTAAATTGTATTAGCTACCTGCTAAAAAATAAGATAATGCAGATCTAATCTAAAATAAATAGAAAACCCAAACTAACAAATTCGTGGTTATATCACATTCTGAAAAGATTAATTGCACACAAGAAAGACTCTGGAAATTATTATTAGACAAAGCGGAACATCCTGAAAAAACAATAAGTGAAGTTCAAAAAGTAAAAATTTTACAAAAATACGATAATGGATTTCTCAGAGAAATGTCTGTAGCGGGACTGGAAATCATAGAGCGAATAATAATTGATCAAAAAGCAGGCCAAATCAAATTCATACTAGTAGATAATGAGGAGTTGGATGGCTACTTTCTTAACAAAATTGAAAACAAACACGGCCAGCTAACTCTAACATATCTACAAGATTGGATACCCAAGGATCAAAATGCAAAACAAGATTTTGATCAACAATTCTATCCAATATTAAAAAATGCAGTGCTTGCAATCAAAAAAATCGCAGAGATGACATCTATTCCTTATTAATTTCCGTGAATAGGAACTTTGAAAAAAGTCAGAATTTTTTCTGGTTTGAACTTCACAATAATCCTTTTGAAAATATTGGATAAAAGTAAAACTAGAACAGTCGAATCGCTTCTTGTACTTGCGGGTAATGAGCTGGTACTCGGAATTGTCGACGAATATTCATTGCCAGACTTTCGCACTTTCTTCTTTCTCCATGATTAACTAGAACGCGTCTGAGTTTTGGTCTGAGTTTATGTACAAATGACATTAATTGATTGAAATCACTATGTCCAGAAAAACCATCTAGTTTTATCATGGAACAATTCACATTTACAACTTCCACTTTTCCATCTTTACCCAATAATGAGACTTGCTTCGAGCCATCGAGTACACGTCTACCTAGAGTTCCATTGACTTGATACGAAACAAAGATGATCTTATTTTTATTTGATGGGGCGATGTTTCTAAAGTATTCTAAAACTGGACCCCCCTCTAACATGCCAGAGGTAGCCAAAATTATACATGGAGTATTATCGCGTAGTGGTTCTTCTCTTGCATCTGAATGTTCGATATTTGTGAAATACTCAGAATCAAATGGATTGTCGTCCGTTTCTAGTATCTTTTGTCGAAGCTCTCTAGCTAGATATTCTGGATAGGCCTCATGTATTGCAGTGGCCTCTGAAATCATTCCCTCTGTAAACACCGGCGCCTCAACCATTTGACCCGCCTTCATGTAATGATCGATTACCATTAGTATTTCTTGAGCACGCCCAACTGCTGGGATTGGAATCAAGACTTTACCACCATCAACTAAAGTGTTATTCACCGCATTGATGAACGCAGATTCAACTTCCTGTCTTGTTGGTTGGATGTCTTCTCTAGCACCATATGTACTCTCAATTAGTAGTGTTTCTACCCTTGGATAATTCCAAGACGCACTATCAAAGAGGATACTTTTTCCAAATTTAATATCGCCAGTATACACAAAATTATGCTCACCATTACCGATATGAAAATGACAAGTGGCGGAACCCAAAATATGGCCTGCATTTGAAAATACTAATTTAATATCCGGAGAAATATCCGTGACAGTCCCATATGGTATGGTGATAGTTTGTTTCATGATTTGTTTTACATCCCGTTCTGCATATAGTGGTGCTCTTCCTTGTGCTGCCGCTACACGGATTGCATCAAGCTGAATTAAATTCATCATAGGTAATGTTGGTTCTGTACAGTAAATCGGACCCTTGTAACCATACTTACATAATACAGGCAAAAACCCTGTATGATCTAAATGAGCATGACCAATGACGACTGCATCAAGATCATCTAAGGTAATGTTGGCCCAGTCTAGTCTAGGATATGCTTCTGAAGGTGAGCGAGCCCCTGGGTTGACACCACAATCGATCAGAATCTTACTTTCCGGCGTAGTTAAAATCATGCTAGACCTACCTACTTGGCCAAATCCTCCCAAAGTCATCAATGAGACTTCGGATCTTTGTGCCAGTCTTGGCCTAAATATGCTCTCTCCAATTTGTTTTAGCTGCTTAGAGCGTTCAGAAGATGTTAATTTGAGATTGTAATTAATTTGCTGAATTGTACTAGATTGAATTGTAGTTGCCTTTCTAATTCGAATTCTCCAACCCATCTTCTCCGTAAGCTTTGCTAGATTGAAATCAGGGTTGTTCTGGAGTATCCAAGGTCGCTTTACTTCTACTGAAACTTCTCCGGTTGCAGTATCGAAAAATGTTCCACCTAACTCTGCCTCTTTTGGGACAGCCTCAACAATTACTTTTCGAGAATCCTCTTCATTTTTACGAATAGATTCCTCAGTTCTAACTACGATTCTTTTTTTTATTACATTGACTAGATCAGATACAATTTGATTATTCTCCATTAGAAAAGAAGGCGATTTGGTATAGAGAGCTATCCTTGGACCCTCATAGTCAATTTTGCTCACTTGGGCCTCTTTTGGAATACTTTGCAGTATGGTTGCCATTACACTTTGGGCTGTAGATGAATCCTTCTCTTGTTGTCTTTTCTGCATTAAATCACTACAAAGCTATGATGGCTTTCTTTTGCTCTTTAGTCAAAAGCCTATAGCCATCTTTATCAATAATTGCGACATTGATTCCGTCACCAGTTCCAATGTTTCTAACAATTGCCGCTTTAACGGCACGTAATGCGATTACCTTGGCCTCTTCAACTTTGAGATTGTCTCGGTATTCGTCTTCTAAAGTACCATAAGCTACGGGTGACCCGCTACCTGTTGTTACGTATTTTTTTTCTTCAACAGAGCCAAACACATCCACGTTAACTAGTTGAGGTCCCTCTTTATCGTATCCACCAATTAGAATATCTGCAATGAATGGATATCCCCTATTTTGATGAAACATTAGTGAACATAGTCTAGCTAATGATCTAATTGGAATGTTTTCATTTTTTTGTACTCTATGGATGTTTGCATGATATCTTAAAACATCAGTAATGTTTTGTGCGTCTGCAACACCTCCGGCCATTGTCATGCCTGCATGTCTCGCTATCTGCTGTACTTTCATTGTGTTATTGTTGGCAATAAAATAACCAGCGCTTGCACGCATATCTGCACATAATACGACACCATCAGTTGCCTTGATACCTACAGTGGTTGTTCCATGTAGAATTTTATCTTCTACACTGTTAGCTGACATAGAAAATACTCCTAGATATTTAGAAAGACTCGAACCCTTTTAAATAACTTTGGGGGGTCAACTTGATAAGTGGAGGCTCAGGCAAGTGTTTGATGCGTACTTCTCCATCACATATTATGGAGCTTCCACGTCTGATTGTAGTCGGCGAAAAAAATATTGGAAACTTTGGAAAATTCTTACTTGATCTAGGTAAAATCACCAAGATCTCAATCATCGCTGGGAATCACGTCCAAAAAATAGTAAAAACAAAAATCTCAAAATCTTTGTCATCCTCTAGTATCGTGGCTGTATGGCATATACCAATCACTAATGATGAAAAATCAATTAATGAAGTGGAGAACTCTGTACGAAAAGACAAATCTAATCTAATTGTCGGAATTGGCGGTGGCCGCTCTGTAGACATAGCTAAAATGATTTCATACAACCTCGGAAAACCATTTGTTAGCTTTCCAACAGCGGCTTCTCACGATGGAATTGCCAGTCCTTTTGTTTCAGTGAAAGGAGAAAAACCTCATTCCTTGGTTGCAACTGCACCACTGGGAGTCTTTGTTGACATTGACGTGATTAAAAAAGCCCCAAAGAATCTCCTTGCTGCTGGGTGTGGTGACTTGATTGCAAAAATCACCGCTGTAAAGGATTGGCAGTTAGGACGAGATAATACCGGAGAATACTATGGCAGATATTCGTCTAATCTGGCATTAATGAGTGCCAAAATATTGGTTGAAGCCACTGAAAAGAAGAAAAGACCCGATGTTAGGGAAATAGTCGAAGCTCTCATCAGTGCAGGAGTTGCCTCATGCATTGCTGGAAGCAGTAGGCCCTGTTCTGGATCTGAACATCTTTTCTCTCATGCGCTGGACAAACTTGTCCCCGGCATTGGACTCCATGGCGAAAAATGTGGAATTGGTGCCATAATGATGGCGAAACTTCAAGGTCAGGATTGGAAGAAAATTAAACACACTTTGGCAAATTTAGGTGCTCCTACCACCGCAAAACAAATTGGTATCAAAAAAGAGTCTGTAATAGAAGCGTTGTTAATTGCACAATCTTTGCGTCCAGAGCGTTATACTGTTTTAAAACAACTCACGATGAATGAAAAAAGCGCATATTTACTTGCAAAAAGTACTGGCGTAATCTAATCAAAGTACAAATTATTCATACAATTTCTACGCTCGCGTTAAATACAAAATTCTCATTTTATCTACTATGACGACAACAGCTTGGAAATGTTATAGATGCGATCTAACATTCAAGGAGGAATCATTAGCAGCCATGCATCAAGACATTTGTAAACACCAATCACGTAAAATTCGTATTGCTGTAGCATGACAGCAAATCGATATACTGGTAATACCTAATACGAATATGAATTGCAAAAACCTCCAAGCTGGGTGTTTTCATGAATCAAAGCTTCATGACAATGGTGGTAAGTGCCTTGTCAAAGGCTGTAGATGCCTAAACTACATTTCCGCATAATCAACACACGGCCAGAATTACGCTCATTTGATACTATGATTGTTAACTGAACTCCAATTTTGGTATTAATTCCAATCATCCCTCAAACTCAAACCAATTTTTCCTGATCCAGTGAACAGAATGTTGACCAATACACTAGTACAAATTATTAGTAAGGATTTAAGAGCACTTCAATCAAGTGTATTCAATACAAAATGAGTCAAACACTAACTAATCTCTACAGCGCAATGCTCAAGACACTAGTTGATAGAAGAGCAGAACTGGTAGCTGAAATTGAAGAGCTTAACAATCAGATAGTAGAGATTAAACAAGAAGCAAAAGAAAATGGTATTAACATAGCCAACTAACTGACACCACGAATTTAGCTATTTCTGAACTAAAATAACATTAGATTAAAATCAATTATCGTTGTAACAACATTGTTGAAAGCTATCGTACTTGGAGGTTCAAAAGGTATTGGTCGTGCGATAGCCGTCTCTCTTAGTAAAATAGGATGTAATGTTGTTGCCACCTCCAGAAAACAAATAGATACATCTAATCTTACAAGTGTCAAAAAATTTGTTAAAAAACATAAGCAAACGGATATTTTGATTCTAAACACAGGAGGTCCACCACCAAAACCATTTTCGCAAGTGACTGAAAAGGAATGGCAAAAATATCACAATCAACTATTCTTAGGATTTTGCATCATACTTCAAAGATTAAAGATCAGTGATGGGGGTTATGTTTTTGTAATCACATCGGGAGTAATCAAAGAGCCAAACCCTAAACTTGTTATTTCTAGTGCATATAGACTTGCATTTACTTCTGTTTTCAAACTTGTTAGCAAGGAACTTGCCGCAAGACAAATCAGTTGCATCAATATCGCTCCTGGATTGATAAACACTGATAGATTAAGAGAACTAGGAACGTCCACCGATTTAGTAAAAAATATCCCAATGAAAAGACTTGGAGAACCTAGAGAAATAGGCGATTTCATCAAAGGTATAGTTGAAAATAATGTCAAGTATCTATCCGGAATAACAATCACATTTGATGGGGCTAATTCCAATTTCATATTGTGAATATGAGCGCCACAGAACTTCTTCGACAAGACCATCTTAAAATTAAAAGATTAGAAAAAATAATTGAAAAATGCTATCAGTCACTCTATGAAGATAAAGATATTCCTCTTTCTGATATTGAAAAAATTAATTTTATTATTACGGAGTTTTTGGATTCTATTCATTATTCTAGAGAAGAAGATTCGTATTTTGCCTGTGTTGCTAGTTATGATTCACTCAAGGATGAAATAAGAAAATTTATGATAGAACATGAGTTTTCTCGCAGAATTGCTAAAAATATTAACAAATTTCTTCAAGAATGGAAAGACGGAAAAGATTCACGAGAACCAGTTGCAAGATATCTCAGAACGTATTTCATATATTTATCAGATCATGTAAAAAATGAAGAAGATTTCTTCAATAAAGCAGAATCCGAAATTCTCTCAAAAGAAGAAGAACAAGAAATGTATGAACAATTTCAATCCACCATGGCAGTTTCGACAAAAATGCAAACGATTATTCAACAAATAGAATACCTTGAAAAACAAAATTGGTTTATTTCGTAAAGTCTTTAAGATCTATATCTTAGATACAAACTGAAAATGGCATTTGTTGTATGGATGACCGGTCTTCCATGTTCTGGAAAAACCACTATTGTTAGGGCGATGCAAAAAATCGTACCAAATTTAGCTATTTTAGACGGGGACGAGCTAAGAGAATGGTTATCTCCAAAAGACTTTTCTAAGGAAGGCCGAGTTGAACACAACAAAAAGGTGGCTCATTTAGCAAAACTTCTATTGAAACATAATGTTCCAGTTGGGGTGTCACTTGTCAGTCCTTTCTTTGAGAATAGAGCAGATGCACGAAAAATTGTAGGAGATGATTCAAAATTCTTTGAAGTTTATGTAAAATGTTCTCTTGAAGAATGTGAAACCAGAGATGTCAAAGGCATGTACAAAAAAGCACGAACAAATGAGATAAAACAATTCACCGGCGTTTCAGATCCATACGATATTCCAACTAATCCTGATTTCGTAGTCGAAACAGATAAAGAAACACTTGACCAATCAGTACAAAAACTTGTGAATTTCCTAAACTCCAAAAATGTTGCTTAAAGACTATATTTTCTTATAATTTCTTCATGGACAAGTCCATTAGTAACAATCAATCCATTTTCATGATTTAACTTTTCAGTATTGTAAAGTATGGGATTTCCCAACATATCGCTAATCTTTCCTCCAGATTCTGTTATCAGACAGTGTGACGCACAAGTATCCCACTGTTTTATCTTATTCGATGTAGTCAAATACAGATCAGCCATACCTTCACAGATCTCTGCAACTTTTAGTGAACTCCCCCGACTCTCAAATTTAGCCACTCCGAGCTTTTTGAAAAACTCCTTTTCTTGTTCTGATAAATGGAACCTACTTCCGACAGCCTTACATTGCGTTATGTCTTTTTCTTCACTTACTTTTAGCTTAAACCATCGCCCACTCTCCAATTTGAAAGCACCTGAATTTCTTTGTGCTACGTACAAAGTGTTCGTTGTAGGCCTACTTATTACACCTAAAATCGGGATCTGTTTTTGCACCAGTCCTATCATTATGGTGAACTCTCCAGTTCTTTTCACAAAATCACTGGTACCGTCAAGCGGATCAACAATCCAAATTTTTTCCTGATTAATCCGGATAATTTGATCATCGTCTTCCTCTGATAAAATATGCAATCCTGATGATGCTAAGGTTTGCTTTATGATCTCATTACTCTCCAAATCAGCTTTGGTGATAGGAGAATCGTCTTCTTTTAAAGACGAAGAAAAATCCTCACGGTAAACTCGCATTACGGCGTCACTTGCCTTTTTCACAGCATCAATTGCAAAATATGCTTCAGAAATTGGATCTAAAAACGGTAAACTCTCTGCCATATTACTGTGTCAATTCTGGTTTGAGAGTCCAAGCAATTCCTAGAACTACAAACGGAACTGAAATTACACCCATAATCTGAACTAACGTCAAAAGCTGTGGTGTGGACTCTTTAGGTACATTAAACAAAAACGGTAGAGGAATCGATATGGCAAACCAGATTATTGCAAGCAAAATCAATGTTTTGACCCTCTTTTTTTTCAGTGGTTCCATCGTGTCTTTAATGGGTTCTCAGGTATTAAATTGATTTACTTTAGAGATTCTCCACCATCAAGTGGTAAAACAGCTCCTGTAACCCATGAAGAGTCATGTTCCGATGCAAAATAAAGGGCAGCCTTTGCCACATCTTCTACTGTACCAAATCTACCAATTGGATAAGCAAAATTCATCATATCTCGCATTGCGGGGCTGGACAAAAACTCGGCTGTCATATCTGTCTCAACCACTCCTGGACAAATACAGTTGACACGAATCTTACTCTTTGCATATTCCAATGCCCAACATTTTGTGAGCAAAACTAGAGCAGCCTTTGACGCTGAATAAGCATCAGCATTGAAATTTTCATACGCTTTCAACCCTGCGGATGATGCAATGTTAATAATTACTCCGCCATTTTTTTGTAAATAAGGAATTGAATATTTCGTGGCATAGAATGGACCTGTCAGATTTACGTCTAATACGTCACGCCATTCAGAATCGGATATCTCATGTAATAGTTTGATTTTTGGGAAAACCCCTGCATTGTTTACTAAAATATCAAGGTGACCAAATTTTTCTACTGTCTTGCATATCAGATTCTGAACCTCTGATTCCTTTCTCATATCTGCCTGTATTGTGAATAAACCGATCTCTTTTTCCGCTTCATCAAGATTTCTTCTATTAGTTCCAGAAATTGCTACACTTGCTCCATTAGCGGCAAATTCTTTTGCAATCGCTTTTCCAATTCCCCTACTTCCACCAGTTACTAATGCAACTTTTCCTGCCAGTTTCACTTCTTTTTTTATTATTTTTTGTTATATTGGTGTTTGAAAAGTATCTTTATAATTTTTCCAATTTTTTTAGTAAATTCATATGAAATTTTGTACTAAACATTAAATATTATAAATTCCTATAATAAATAATGCGAAAGGACATAAATCCTATCGACTAACTGGCGCGTGACCCAGTAGAACTGATTTGTGTCTCAAATGCGCATGGCGCTATGGATTAGAGAGGTGTTCTCTCATGGTTCTACGCTTGCGGGTCACGCCGAATTATCTTATTATGTAAATTGAAAATGGCCCTTCCAAACTTCCATGTGGATCCATAGATATTTTCAATTCTTGATCCTGTGGAATATCGATTTTACTCGATCCCAAATATTTCCATGTGTAATATTTTCCAAATTCTCCATGTATGGTTCCATCCAACCTATAATTCTCTGAGAATGAAAAGGTTGATCCTTTCATTGTGACGGATAATTTTTCTGGACTATCTCCATTTAGGACGAATCTAATTTCATAAGTTCCTTTTTTGATTGGAAATGAATCAGAAAAAATTCCATTTTTGTATTGTTTTGCCTCGGCAATTCTTGCATGGTAAATCTGATCACGTCCAGTATTCTCTGATGGACTTAACAAAATTAATCCAAAAACAATTGAAACTATAACTCCAATGAAAATGAGAATAACAATATTTTTCTTTTTCACAAAAACTATTCTTTATGAATAACTATTAAAATTTGTAAAAAACAACAAAAAGAAAGGTTTTAGAGCTTTAATGCCTCTTTGAGACCTTTGTACCTGTTTCGTATGGTGACTTCTGTAACGCCCGCAGCTTGTGCAATATCTTTTTGAGTCTTGTTCTCACCCAGCATCACACATGCCAAATACAATGCTGCAGCAGCTAAACCCATTGGGTCCTTTCCAGCCGAGACCTCAATTCTACTTGCTTCCTTCAAGAATTCAAGTGCTTTTCTCTTAGTCTTTTCAGACAAGTCCGCAATACTTGCTATTCTTGCAACGCCTTTGATTGGATCAACTACTGGCATTTTAAGATCCAGTTCTCGTAGAAGCAATCTATAGCATCTAGCTACGTCTTTTCGCTTGATATTGATTCCATTTGCCACGTCAGTTAAGGTTCTCGGAGTTTCAGTGTTCCTACATGCGGCATATAGTGCAGCAGCGACCAACCCTGGAATAGATCGACCGCGAACAAGCCCTTTATCGAGAGCCTTTCTGTAAATGTATGCAGTTTTTTCTATTACTGCATCCGAAAGTGCTAACTTGTCCTTTAGTCTATCGAGCTCCGAAAATGCCTGCCTGAAGTTTCTATCTACTGGTTCATGAACCTGACTTCGTGAGTCCCAAGTTCTGAGCCTCTCAATAGTGCTCTTCATAGAAGATGTCAGTGGTTTTCCAGATGCGTCTTTATCGGCTTGACCGATAATTGTTGCTAGACCCATATCATGCATTGCAAGTGAAGTCGGTGTACCAGTTCGAGTTCGATTCTCTCCCTCTTCTTTTGAGAAAGAACGCCACTCTGGACCTTCCTCTTCCACTCGTTCTGTTGCAACAAATCCACACGTGTTACAAAACATCTCACCAGTGCTACCGTCTGTTAACATTGCACCTTTTGCGCAACGAGGACAGCGATCACTATTTCGTGCTGTTTGTGTCATAAGTAAGAATTTTCTCGAGATTCTCTATATAAATATTACACAAGATTTATCTATGAAAAACAGATTTGAATTCATTTTTCAACATGATCGCTCGAAATTATATCTTAACCAGTAATTATTTCCAATTTTTCATTTCAATTTTAAATTGCACAGAATAAAAATATTTTTTCAAATATGAAATCAGCGGTTCGATTTTTTGAAAAATATTTTTCAACTTTGGTAATACAAACTCCAGAAAAATTAATCAAAATTTAGCATCTTTCGATCCTAAAATCCTAAAAGCATAAAACTTAAATAGTATTTATAGAACGGACTACTATAAAAATGGAAACATGTCCATTATGTGGCGAAGCAGTCACATCATCTCATGGAGTGCACTCGCACATAAAGAAGATGCACCCACAAAGCATTCTAGCCCAATAAACTAGGCGAATTGTTTTTTATTTTATAATATCCCAGCCTTGGCTGTGAAATACAAAGTTACCCATTAGATCTTTTAGTAAAATAGATTTCACACCTTGCAATTTCAATGAATTACATAAAATTTACCATGACAAACTTCCAGAACTCTTGGTCCAAACCAACAACACCGAGTATTTCTGAAAAATTGGGCGAAGCACTCAAGCCTAAAGGCGCATTAAAGCCAAGAATTGAGCAGGCAACAAGAAGCCTACAAAACCAAATCTCAAAACTTGACGGAATGCTGACCAAACTAAAGCAACGAGAACAAAATCTATTCCAAAGAATAGTGCAAGCAACCCAAAAACACGATACTCAGACTAGCAAAGTTTTAGCAAATGAACTAGCCGAGGTCCGTAAGGTCTCAAAAATGCTAGGTAATTGCAGAATGGCACTAGAACAAATCGAACTAAGATTAACAACATTCCATGACCTAGGAGACACAGTAGTCACAATAGCACCAACAATCGGCTTAATGAGAAGTCTCAAATCTTCATTAGGCAAATTTATGCCTGAAGCAGATCATGAATTAGGCATGATGACAGAGATGCTAAATGGACTAATGGCAGAATCCTTCTCAGGCGAGGGAGCATTTGGCATGGACCAAAGCACTAACGAAGAATCCGATAGGATTCTAGAAGAAGCTGCTGCAGTGGCTGAGGCGTCTGTTGGAGACAAATTTCCATCAACACCTGTAAGCACTAAATCAGCGACTTCGACAAGATACCTCTAAAGTATCTATTTCCTATTTTATTATCTTAAAACCTGTTCCGCTATGCGTTCCGCTATGAAATGACTATATTTTTTGCCTTGATTCCTTAATGGATTTGACCTTGTTCTCCTCGCCATCTACTACACTGTCAATACTGGCAAGTTTGCTTCTAAGGTTGCCAATCAGGGCTCCAACCTCATCCGCTTGTTTTTCAACTAAAGCCCGCTTGTTTGAGAGGTCTCTTATTCCTCTACCTTCCTCCTCGATATAATCACTGACTTTGGTCAATTTATCCTTCAAGTTCTGGATATCAACAGACTCATCCTCAATCTCTTTGACTAGTCTGGTTCTTTTGTCTTTGAGATTCTTTATCATCAATCCAACGAAATCAAGCGCCTCCTCAAGTTTAGCCCGCTTGTTCATCAAGTCTGCAATGCCTATCTCAGAACCAGAACTGACCTGTTCCGCTATGCGTTCCGCTTCAATTTTGGGCTTTTCTTGTTCTAACATACCTGCATCCTGTAGGGCTTCTTCCGCCTTCTTAAATTTTTCAAACATATTATATCTGTAATAGCAAATGTTCTATTTTATTACTAATAAAGATAAAGTAAGATAAAATCCCACAATTAACAAAATTTTCCAAACCATTTTTCTGAATTGGTTTCCTTTCCCCCGCATCAAAAAATCCGATTTTTTGATGTTTCAACCATCAGAACGCCTGTTCCGCTATGCGTTCCGCTATGACGTTTCAAAATGTCCCTAAACTATACTGACAACTATTACTTAGCATGTCAAAACAACAATACAGGTCCGAAATGGGCATTATGGGAGATATCTTGAATGTCACCATGGAAGGGGGCAGACAAGGAACCATAGTCTCTGCAATTTCTCGAAGAGCGAATCTTTCACACTATGCTGTAATTGACAAGTGTGAGAAGCTCTCTTCTGCAGGACTGGTTCAATCCGTCAAAACTGAAAAAAACAGACTCTATACAATAACGGAAAAGGGCATCGAGTTTGTCCAAGAATTCCGTAAATTCCAGTCTATTCTTGAAACACTAAATTTGAGGTATTAGACATGGATAACCGTAAGGTAGTACTCTGCACACAAGAGGAAATCGTTCCTAACCTGGAAGCAATGATTTTTGTAAGGATCTCGAATATCTTCTTTAGAATGGTCAGGGCACCTATTTTGGCTATTGGACTTGTTCTTGCAATAGTACTACCTACACAAACGTATGGATTCACCCGTACTCTTGATTTTATAATATATGCAGACGGGACAACTCACGTATCGCAACAACTTGGTGCTGATTCATCAGAACCTGTTCTAAAGGTTCCACTTTATGGAAAAACCATTGATAATCTAGTTATCCAGGATGAGGACGGTAAACTTTTGTCATCTGAGATGGATAACAAAGCTCTTACGATTCAGACTTTTGGTGCTTCCTCCGTCTCAATTGTCTATGATAGTTACGATCTGGTTTCAAAAAAAGGTAAAATCTGGACTTTTGCAGTAGATCCTCAGGTTGATTATACTGTTACAATGCCAGATGATTCTACTGTGGTCGACATAACTAATCCGGATAATATTGATTCAATTGACAATAAACAAATCTCATTACTCAAAGGAAAAAATCAGATAGAGTACTTTTTCACTACTTCGGGTCCAGCACTTTCCGCCCAAAATGCAATTAATGAAGCCAAATCAATAATATCGCAAGCCGTTAATCAGAAAATTGATGTAAAACTGGCACAAGAGAAATTAGATTTAGCAGCAATTGCATATGATGATAAAAAATACAATGATGCACTAACCCTTGCTTCAGAAGCAAAATCTATTGCACAAAAAGAAATCAATAATTTTTCAGAAAACAATGTAAATTCCCAAAATAACCCTGTAAATTGGTTCAAAGATAACATTGCTGGAATTGCTACTTCTATTGTTGCAATTGGTGGTGCCGTATCTGCACTGACACTTCTTCTAAAAAAGACCAAAAATGCAGTCAAAAAAACAATGGCGCCTTTGCTAAATAAAAATGAGAATGTCAATACAGAATCTCCAGAATCAGATGACATTATCACTCAAGAAATGAGGGAGGATGACAAACAGCTAGTCCTCTTCTTGGAGAAAAACGGTGGACAAGCATTTGAGCGTGATTTGAGAAAAAAATTCCTTTTACCACGAACTACAATGTGGAGAGCGGTTAAAAGATTAGAGAGACAGGGTGTAATAGAGATAGAAAAAAAGGATTTTCAAAACCTAGTCAGACTTAGAAAAAAGGGTGATTTAGCATGAAAGTAATACTATCCATTGCATTACTTGGCTTGGTGGCTGGTTTTATTATTGTGCCAGCATTTGCTGATTCTAAATTAGACTCATTTGTGAATCTGGCTACTCAAGCAAGAACTCAGGTGAAATCACATCTTGATAAAATGTCTTATGTCACGGATGATGTTAAATCACTTTATTCGCTAGGCGATTCAGAAACCGACCAGCTAACCGAATCAGTAAAGAAAGGCGATGCCTTGTCTGCTAAAAAACACTTTTTGGCAGCTATGGATGCGTTCAGACAGATCACCCAATTTTTCTCTGAACAAGCTACAGATTCATCTACAGAAAAAATTACATCATCTCAATCCGTTCAACCAAATCCACAATCATCAGAATTTGATTACGGTAATGCACTAAAACGATTTGAAACAAATATTGGAATTCTCAAATCAGTTGCAACCAAAAATAAACTTCCAATAGATTTTAGTAAATTTGACAAGTTGCTCCAAATTACAAAATCAAATCTCTCAACCGGAAACATGGTCGCACTCAATAGAACATTCACGGAACTTAAAGCTGAGGGAGTTAACCTTCAAACAACTATCAAGGATCTTGTCGCAGAGCAATCCAATAAGAGAGCAGCCTCTTTCACAAGTAAGTATATTGCCAAAATTGATTCGGTTCTATTACAAGCCAAAGAATTAGGATTATCAGAAGATCAAACCTCTAAACTACAAACCGCGAGGGAAGAACTGGCCTCCAATGGAAACTCGACTCAGTTAATTATTAAAATCAAACAAGTCTATCTTATTAACTCGGATATCATAGATGCAAAGAATCAAAAAATTCTTTCTGAAATCAACAAACAAGAAACTCGATTAGGACTTGTTGAGACAAAAATTGATGAAAATATTAGACCAAAGTTTGACACGGCAAAATCAATCCTAATCTCAGTTAAAGACCCTGAATCTTCTGACGATAAAATCAAGCAACTTAAGAAACTCGACTCTATAATCAAAGAGATTGAGACATATTTGGCATCACAACAAAACTCTCAAAATACTAAAACTAGTCCTGATGAGCAAAAACCTCAAAGTGAACCATCACCAACAGAACAAAAACAAGAATCTTTAAAGAAAAACGACCCTACGACAACCGATAAAAAATCAAATTCAAAGACTAAATCCAACTAGATTTACTCCCACAAAACTTCATATACATTTTGAAGATTTTCTAATCGCATGGCATCAAAGCAAATATCATTTGGGGTTGGAATTCCAATGGTTATTGTTGGTGCTTTTATGGCATTTTTATGGGGACCAACAAATACCGAATGGATTGAAACTATACAATTTGTTGGAAGTCTAATAGGAATCTTAGGTGTGATATTTTTTGTTGCGGGATTGTTGTATGCAAAACAACCTGTTACTTCCTAGTCTGAATTAAATATTGATACAAGATAGAACGTCTACTTGAAAGTTAGACTCTTTGAAATATTCACATCATTAGAAGGTGAAGGCATTCTCTACGGCACAAAAACCCTTTTTGTCAGACTTGCAGGATGTCCATTTACCTGTTTTTATTGTGATACTAAAGAATCACTTCCAATGGATTCAGGGAATGAATATGATATTACCGATGCCTGTGAGTTAATTGAAAAAAACTTGAAGGATAAAACCTACAAAGTAAATTTCACTGGAGGCGATCCACTAGTTCAGACGGATGCAGTAATTGAGATGGCGAAATTTGTCCATTCCAAAAAAATTCCCACATATCTAGAGTCTTCATGCTATGATTCTAAAAAATTTGAAAAAGTTTTACCTCATATTGATTTCGTAAAAGTAGAACTAAAAACTAAAGATTCGGATTTCGTTGATCAAAAGCATTATTCTACACTTATAGAAAACGCATTAGACTGTCTAAAAAAATCCATATCAGCAAAAAAACCCACATATGTCAAAATTGTTGTGTCTGCAAAAACAGACCTCGAAACATTTACTGATCTTACACAAAAAATATTCAAAATTACTAATCCACGCGATCTCAACGGTTTTATAATACAACCAACATATGGTATAGCAGAACCAACATTGCAACAACTTTTGAACTTTTATGACGTGGTGTATCCATACTTTTCAGATGTACGGGTTGTTCCGCAATTACACAAACTCATAGGTGCTCCATGAACAAAGAACGAGTCCGTAAATTAGTTAGAGAATTAATCATCGAGCTTGGCGAGGATCCTACTCGTGAAGGATTACGTGGTACACCAGACAGAATAGCAGACATGTATGAAGAAATATTTGCAGGATATGACTCTGATTCAGAATTATCAGTACAATTTTCTGAGGACTCAGATACTGTAGTTGTAAAAGATATCAAATTCTATTCAATGTGCGAACATCACATGCTTCCATTCTTTGGAAAAATTAGTATTGGATATCTTCCAAATGGTAGAGTCTTTGGCGTTTCCAAACTTGTAAGACTCGTTGAAAAACATGCTAAACGACTTCAAATTCAAGAAAGAATGACAAGGGACATTGCTGACGAGCTATATTCCCAAGGGGTTAAGGGAGTAGTAGTAATGTCAAATGCAGAACATTTCTGCATGAAAATGCGAGGAGTCAAAAATGACGCTACAATGACTTCTGCAGCATATCGTGGATACTACGAAAGAAAAGAAAACCGTGATGATGTAGTAGCCATGATCCGAGACTCTAAATCAGAATTTATCTGAAAAAGATAAATAAACTGATGAGAGGTTAGGTTTTCGTGGGAGTACACAACAATGTCCATGTTCCTGGAGAATCTTGGCCACACTTTACATGGCTAGCAATAGAATTCTTCATAATTTTGGCAATCGGTGCTTTTAGTTCTCGTGAACTAGTCCATATTGTTGCAAAAGATGCAACTCCTGCAATGCAAAACTGGTACTTTTTTGGAATAATTTTTGCCATTATTGCTGGTTGGTACATGATAATTCGAAACTTGATCTTGCGTAAAAAGATCTTAGAAACACGTTACTAAGACAAATACAATGTTTTGTCTCTAATACTTGCTTTAAGAAATGCTTTTTTTCTATTTCGGCACGATTCACATTTTCCACAATGATGTTTTGAATTTGCATAACAACTCCATGTTTGAAATATTTTATCACCAAACACATCATAACCGTGTTTGATTAGAGAACTTTTTGAGATCCCTGCTGAAAATGGAGTCCAAACAGTAATCTTTTTTCTGATGCCTAATCTGATACCATCAACCTCTCCCTGATTCAAAGCAGTTTCCAATTTTTTAGAAAATGCAGGTCTGCAATCTGGATACTTGGTATCATCAGTGTGAGCTCCATAAGCAACAAGAGAAGCTTTGAGGGAATATGCCCATGCCGATGCAATTGTAATAAAAATTGCATTTCTGATTGGCACAACTATCGAATAATCAAATTCTGATGGAAGTGATTTCTTGCTACTTGTCAAAACATTACTTGACCCGTACAATGATTTCATAAAATCGAGCGGAATTATTTTATGTTCACGGAGATGTAAAATCTTACCAACTTTTTTTGCAGCCACTAACTCCCTTGACGCGCGTTGTCCATAAGAAAAAGTTATTCCATACAAATCAAACTTTTTTGCAAAATAAGCACCAAGGCACAATGAGTCAAGTCCCCCACTGAGAATGACAACTGCTTTATTCATTTAGATCGTTTTTGCACCATTACTTGGCTTGCATATCACAATTTGCGAGTCAATTCTCTTATCTGCAAATCCTTTTTTCATCGCATCTGCAATTTTCTTAAGATTTGATTTTTTTGTAGCAAATGAAATTACAGATGGTCCTGCACCAGAAATTGTAACACCTAAAGCCCCCGCCTTGAGAGAATTTTTTTTAACTTGATAAAAACCAGGAATTAAATGTGCTCTTGCAGGCTCTATTATTACATCTTGAATTGATTTTCCAATCAACTCCGAATCTTTTCTTACAAATCCAGCTACAATAGAAGATGCATTAGCTAAATTCACTACTGAATCTGAGAGTGGAATATGTTTTGGTACAACACTTCTTGATACCTGTGTCTTTTTTTTGGGAACTGTAATTTTAGGAACTGCTACCACTAACCGTAAATCGGATGGTGGTAAAATCTTAATCACATCCAATGGCTTGGTTCTCACAATTATGAATCCGCCTAAAACAGAAGCTGATACATTGTCATAATGGATAGAGCCTGCACTTGCAAGTTCTCCCACACCAGCACATTCTACTAGAGTGTTCCCATCAAGTCCGAGACTAAATAATTTGTTAAATGCAACTGCAGTAGCTGCTGCAGATGCTGCACTACTTCCCATTCCAAAACCAGCCGGCACTCCTTTTTTGATTCTAATTTGAACTCCACTTTTAATTCGGAATTTTTTTTTCATATACTCGACAACTAGTCCAGTAGTGTTTTTTCTCGGTGAAACAGGTATTGAATCATCAGTAATTATTGAAATCCCATGTTTTTGCTTGGTTAATTGTACTTCATCATAAAATGCATCCAATGCCAATCCAAAAACATCAAAACCAGGACCAAGATTTGCAGTTGATGAAGGTGCTCTTGCCGTAACAGAATTCATCAGTCTTCAGTTTCCTCCCCTTGGTTAAGTATTCTACTTAGGGAGCTTTCCAAATTCACCATACCTTCACCAGTTGCATTAGAAACTGGTATCAACCCCTGAGCAAACCCAGAGAGATTTAGACTGCGCAAAATGTTTGTCACCAGAACGTAGGTTTCGCCGTCTGCTTCAGCAGAAATTGCATTCTCTAATGTCTTTAGATTGGTAGTCCAACGTAGAATCTCTGATATTCTATCTGCAATAAGATCTGTTTTGGTAAGTACATTTATTGTCGGCATACCCATCCTCAGCCTAATCGATGTTGCCAACAAGGCCATAGAGACAAAATTGACTGCGGTAGTTACCAAAACTCCATCATACAAAAATAAAGATACCTTCTGATCAGCGACAAAATTATTGACAAAATATGGACCACTAGTTCTATATGCAAATAATTCAATCTGTCCAGGAGTATCTACAATAAGATAGTCTGGATTTATCTTGTCAGCTTCTTCTTGTAGCTCATCTAACTTTGAAGCAATTAGATCATTTGCCATCATTAGTGCTCCATTTGGACCCAAATCATACTGCTTCATAATTGATACAATATCTACAGAGTCTCTAATGTCAATATCCGGTGTGTAAGGGAGTGAAATCACACCAGGATCTAAATTCAAAATTGCCGTGAACGCTCCATTTCTGGTATAATATTCATGGATTTTTGATGTAAGGAGCGATTTCCCAGAACCCGCAGTACCCGCGACAAAAATTGCTTTCAATTTGTAAATATTGAACTTGTTGGCTTATATTTGATTCAATCAGAAAACTGCTGAATTGAACTGGCGAATCGTTGCAATTACAGCTAGTCTGATTCCATTTTTAATAATCGCAATTTCGTTCCATGTCAAACCCCAGGATATCTTTGCAGTAGGAATTGTGAATTTCCTTGCAGCATTTGCAGCAATGATGGGAAAATTATTCTTACAGGGAGTAAAATTCCACTATATTATCAAAACTTTTCATGGAAAAATAGAATCCCTGTGGCGAACAATTTTTGTTAGAATTGGTTCAGAATTTGTAACAATGACTACACCCATGTTTGTTGGTGGGGAAGTGGTCAGAATATACTGGATGAATAAGCGAGGAATGCCAACATCCAAGGCATCATGGCTTGGAATATTTGAAATTGTGACTGAGGTCTTGGCCGCAGGAGTCTTAGCGATAATTGCAGGAGTATCAGCAATACTCCTAGGACATTTCGTAATAGGTATTATTGTTCTTGGAACAACATTTCCAGTGGTTGGATTATGGTTAGGTTTATTTTTTCTAACAGCTAAACGCGATTTTCAAGTACCCAAAATCTTTGTTGGTATGGTGTTGAAATTTCGTAAAGAAAAAGGTCAACAATACTTGGATAAAACAAACGAATGGATGAAAGACATCTGTGAAATGACTAGACAGAATATCTACACTCCTCAAGCTAAACGAGCATTTGTTATCTCATTCTTTATTTCATTATTGTCATGGATGGTCTTTGGAGCCTCATTCATGTTGATCTCATTTGGAAGCGCTCACGCAGTAACTCTGGTAGAATCTATACTGGCAGTCATGGCAGGCAATGCAATCGGTAATCTACCTATTACGGTCGGAGGGTCTGGTCTAGCAGAATTTGGTACATGGGCATATCTGTCTCATCTTAACGAGTTGAAGCTGCAATTACCAAACAATAGCATAGAATGGAATACTATTATTGCTTGGAGGATTGCTACCTACCAATTACCAATTCCAATTGCTTGGTTCCTGCTTATGAAAATGGCTCTACGTAAATACCAACGCCTTGATTCTTAGAAAACAACTTATCTAAACGAGGTAATTTCACTTCATATGTCATTTAGAGATAAAATTATAGTTATTACTGGTGCATCAAGTGGAATCGGAAGATCTACTGCTCTAGAATTTGCAAAACACGGTGCAAAACTCGTGTTAATATCAAGAAGAAAGGACAAATTGGATCTAGTAAGAGAAGAACTTTCACAGTTCGGCAATGAAATCATGGTGTATCCATGTGACGTTTCTGACAAAAACCAAGTTAAATCAATGGCTAATAGCGTGATTCAAAAATTTGGCAAGATTGATATTTTAATCAATAATGCCGGCTTTGCGATCTATGGTAATGTATCAGATCTTTCTATCGAGGAAATTGAATCACAAATTCAGACAAACTATCTAGGAATGATCTACTGCACGAAAAATTTTCTTCCCGTCTTGCAGAAACAAAATTCTGGTCATATAGTCAATATTGCATCAGTAGCCGCCTCATTTGGATTGCCAGGTATTGCTCCATACTGTGCATCAAAATTTGCCATGCTTGGATTCTCAGAAGGGCTCAAACATGAACTAAAACATACTAACATCGGTATTACTGTTGTTAGTCCTATCATGGTCAGAACAAATTTCTTTGAACACAAATCATTTGCAAAAATGCCAAAATATTCTATCACTTCACTTGATCCAAAAACTGTAGCTAAGACAATTATCCGAGCATCACAATCATCTAGACTTGAAATAATCGTGCCGAATATAGTCAGAATTGGAGTTTGGTTAAAGCACACTTTTCCCTTCTTAGTAAATCCTTTAGTCGGTGCGGCATTCAATAAATTGCAAAGATAATACTATTCTTCATTATCTGTACTACTTTCATCCGATTCTATATCCATCAGAGTCATTTTTTGTAGCTCGAATTGATAGATTGCACTCATTTCTAATTCTTTCTCTGTTTTTAGGAAGTTTACTGTTTTTTTTGTTAATGGCGCCTTTAACATGTTAATTACAAATTCGTATACTGAACCAGTCTGACAACCAGCTGTATTGATATTTTTTGGCAAGTCCAAAGTGATAATACGTCTTCCATCCTCAACTGATTCGTAAAGCTGCACATCTATCTTCTTATCCGATTCGAATACTTCTAGAATGTAGCCTAATCGCGTGATTTGTTCAGGTTTGCCAAATTTTGCACCCTTTATGTCATCTAAAACCCAGTCTGGGAGTTCATCCTTCTTTTTTACCAATTATAGTCACCTATGCTTTGTCTTTTTTACTTTTTTGCCACCAATCAAGATAATCGAAGTGTTTGTCTTCTCGTGTAGGATCTCTTCGATTTACTCTTTCACGAATATCGCTTACTTGTTCTCTTGTTGCATACAAACCACACCGTTTGCAGATATAGTATGATTTTCTCTTCACATCAGGCTCCATTGGCATATCGATCTGCTCTAGGAGTTTTTGTATTCCTTCTGGGCTTCCACTTTCAGCCTCTCGCTCAATTATTGCTTTACGTTCTCTTGCAACACATTCTGGGCAATTTACCAATGAATTTGCCTAAGAATTTTTCCATAAAAGCGTTCCCACTAAACAAAGTATAATCTGGTACGCGGATTAATATCATCATCCCTTTCGGTCACTTCGCCCATCGAAATACCGCGTACCAGACGTTTTTACTGTACTAAAAAAAGCTATTATCTCTTATCTTGATTCTAACATCTCTGCAGCTAATCTGGCAGTATTTCTGGCTCCATCTGAAACAAAGTTTTTTTGATATTCTGAAACTGCCTGCGTAAATGTCTCATAATTTTGCTTTAGATTCAATATGGCGGACACTAATTGCTTTGAGTTATTTGCCAAAATTCCAAGTTTATGTTCTTCTGCCCACTGGATCTGATTTGTTTGTTCATCATATACTGGAATTCCAATAATTGGTTTACCATGAATACCGATTATCTCTCCCATCACTGTATGTGAACCATTGATGACAGTGTAATCACAACTTTCTAGAACAGTCTCCTTTTCAGATTCTGACAAAAAACCCACATCGATTTGGATCCAGTCTATTCGTTTGTCTAATGCATCTGAAATAGAGTATGTATTGCCTTTTTCATCTTTTACGACATCGATAGTAGGATCATTTCTTGCATGAGATATAATTCGCTTCTCACTTTTAATTTGAGAAAAAGACTCCTCATATTTTTTCCCCGTAATATCATTAGTTGACTTATTTCCAGTTCTCATCCAATAGCCAAACCTATGACCGTCAATGAGTTTCTCTAAATTGGATTTTATTGAATTTCTTTTCTTTTTTCCTGATGCAAAATGTCCAGCATAGAACACTTTGTGTTTAATATCCTCAGGAAAATTCAGATTGTATTCACATATTGTGTATGGTGGAGGTGAGTCTGCAACAACAATTTTAGTCGCTTTAGCAATTTGTTTAGCAATGAACAATACACCTGGATAAAAATAAAATCTGGATTTCCACAGTCTGGGCTTGAATTGGTTTGTAACAAATATCGACGGTATGTTTCTATTTTTTGCTAAAATATTTGGTCCCATATCGCCATCATTTATGACCAGATCAAATTTCTGCGAATCAAATAATCTTCTCTCTTCTCTTAGATAATTTACAACTTGACTTATCAGTGGTTTCTGCCCGCGTATTGGTATGAATGCATTAAGCATTGATAATAATACATCTGGGCCGTACTTACCATCAATAGGGGTCGGAGCGTTTGCCATGTGGACAATCTGTTTAGGAAATCTAGCTACAAGTTTTTGATAAATTTCATCCTTACTTGCATAATGAGTTTCATATTCTTTGATAAAATTTGGAAGTTCCTCATTTAATGACATCATTCGAGTATAGTGTCCGTTTCCCCAAGAATAGATGAACTGCCCTATTTTTTTCATTAAAAACTGTCAAAAAATCAACAATAAATTTTCATTGATTCAACAAATCCAAAATATCATGAACGTTGTTCTGACCAATCTTGATTGTAATGCTTTTATGAGATTCAATTGCATTTTGAACCATTTTTGATAAGTCTTGCTTTTTTTGTGAGAATTTGAGTAGGCCATATTTTTCTAATCTGGAGAGATACTTACCTAACCCAATATCTCTAGCAGTATCTAGCAATGCAGAATCGATTCCTGCAAGTGCTATCCAAGGTTTCAAATTATTTTTTGATATCATGTTCAAATTTTGTTCAATTAACCAAATTGGGAAAATTATAGGAGATAATGATAAACTAATTCTCTGAATTTTACATTTTCTTGCAATTTCAGACAAAATGGCAGTTAGTAAAAGGGTTTTTTGTTGCATCGATTTTCCAGTATTATGTTTTATTGTCACTTTACAGAAATCTAATATGATATCTGTTTGTACAAGTCTTGGCAATATTCTATTTGTAATCTTAACTAACTCCATCAAATTTGCGTTAGTGTTATAACAAATCAAGATTCGTACATCAAATCCTTGCTTTATTGTCTCAAGGCATGAAATAGCTGATAATTCATCATATATGCAGCAAAGCATTTTCTCACCCTGCGAATTGTAGGGGACTCCACCATGTCCCTTCTCAAGAAATATCGAAATGTATGCATTTTTTCTAGTCAAATGACAATGAATTAGTTTATCATATTTCATATCACTTCCAGGCCTGCATTCCAGATCAATGACTTTCTCTATCAGTGTTCCAGTAGCTGCAATTTCAACATCCTTTGGTAGATAACCAAAAGAATGACCGTCAACTTTGACTTTGAAAATTTCCCCACGCAGTAAAAGATTTGTACCAATTTTTGCTATTGTAGAAACAACATCGTTGAACTTATTTTCAACACATCTGGCAATCGACACCTGTTCGATTCCATAGAGGTTATTTATTGACGCTGAAGCAAAAACGGGATCATTAGCTTCGATTGTTATGACATCATCATCCATTCGAATCTTACCAAATTGCTGATTATGGATTTTCAAAATTTTTTTAATATTGCTTATCAAAAGAGTTTTTTTATTTTTTGCAAAAATTGCTGGGAATACAACTACGGACGCAGATTCATTCATTTTTTTTCATGCTAAAAACCGGCTTATAATTCTCCTGACTTTCTCCAAATAATTATATGACAAATTTTATTGAATAACTATAGTTGTATACACAAGAACAAATCGACGAGGTAAATTCCAAACTCAAAACTCCAGAAGATGCTCTTAAATGGGCTTATGATACTTTCGGAAATAAAATTGCAAAAGCATCGAGTTTTGGGCCTGAAGACAGTGTAGTTACTGACATGATAATTAAGGTCAATCCAAAGGCCAGATTCTTTACATTAGATACTGGAAGATTAAACCAAGAAACCTATGATGTTATGGACGCTATAGCAAAAAAATACAATATCAATTTTGAAGTAATGTTTCCTGAAACTGTAGCTGTTGAAGAAATGGTCAGAACAAAGGGAATAAACCTATTCTATGATTCTGTAGACAATAGGAAACTATGTTGCGAGATTCGCAAAGTTCGACCACTAAACAAAATTCTATCTACACTTGATGCATGGGTTACCGGCCTCAGAAGAGACCAAAATGAAAATAGATCTCAGGCTTCCATGGTGGAGCTGGATCATCTGCATGGTGGAATAGTAAAGATTAATCCAATAATTGATTGGACATGGGAACAAGTAATATCATATATCAAGGAGAGAAATTTGCCATACAACAAACTCTTGGACAAAGGCTTTACCAGCATTGGGTGTGAACCATGTACCCGTGCTATCAAACCAGGGGAGAATCTCCGTGCGGGAAGATGGTGGTGGGAATCTGATACACATAAAGAGTGTGGCCTACACATGAAGCATTAGACATGGACGCAATCAAACCTCATGGAGGAAAGCTAGTAAATCGCATCACACAAAAGAATACAAACGGAATGTTTTCTGTTTCTGTTAGTGAGGACCTTGCTAACGACGTGGAAAATATTGCAGATGGAATTTTTAGTCCTCTGGAAGGGTTTCTCTCAAAACCAGATTTTGATAGCGTAATTACGAAGGGAAGATTAAGTAATGATCTTGCTTGGACAGTTCCAATAGTTCTTGACGTGGATAAAGATTCCGCGCAAAAGGCAAAAGACTTCAAAGATATCGCATTACAAACAACTCATGGAGTATTTGCCATTTTACATGTTGAAGACTCGTATACATTTGATAAAACAAAAACCTCTCAAGCAGTGTATGGAACCACTGACATCAATCACCCTGGTGTAGCAAAGACAATGTCAATGAATGATTATCTTCTTGGTGGTAAGATAGATTACATTAAACGTCCGGATGCAGATCCTATCCGTAAATACAGACTAACTCCAAATGATACAAGAAAAGCCTTTTCCGATGCTGGATGGAAAACAATAGCTGCATTTCAGACAAGAAATCCCCCACACGTAGCTCACGAAATGTTGCAAAAAGAATCATTTCTCAGCTGTGATGGAGTATTTGTTAACCCACTTATTGGCAAGAAAAAATCCGGTGATTTTATTGACCAAGTTATACTAGAATCATATCTTGCCATGATTTCGAATTATTATCCAAATAATAGATGCACTTTAGCTACACTTCATACTGAAATGAGATATGCAGGACCTAAGGAGGCAATCCATCACGCTATAATGAGACAAAACTATGGATGTACCAACATCATAATAGGACGTGACCATGCCGGAGTTGGAAAATACTACTCACCATTTGCAGCACAAGATATCTTTTCGGACTATCCCGATTTGGATATCAAGCCTTTGTTTTTTCCAGCATTTTACTATTGTAAAAAATGCCTCGCATTTACAAATGAGCGTGCCTGTCCTCACTCACCAGATTTCCATGAACAAATTAGCGGAACTAAGCTCAGGCAAATAATTGATGAGGGAAAATCTCCATCTGAATTTATCATGAGACCTGAAGTAGTTAAGGTAATTCAGTCATTCAAAAAGCCGTTTGTAGAATGAACCTAAAAATTATTTTAGTATTGTTAGTTGCACTGACAGTCATTCCTGTTAATGCCGAGCAAAAGTTTTCGAACCCGTCATTAGTGTTACAATCAGTTAATGTTCCGGCTAATGATTTTAATAAAATAAAAAATAATATCACCGTCATACCTTTTTCAAAAAGTCATTCTGGTTCTTGGCAAATAACAATAGAAAACAAATTGCTTTATTCTAATCCGAACGGAAATGCTATCGTTAGACTTTATGATGCTAATGTAAAGAACAAATTTGTTGAAATTGGAATGGGTAGCCAACCTGATCATAAACTATGGATTGCTGTAAATCTTCCAGATAGTGGGTATTTTCCTGCAACCAGAGTTGATAAAGAAGGGTGGTACGAAAATTCCAAAATAATAATGGCATACGGGGACGCAGCAGGTCTCTCAGTGGGTAACGGTAAAAGAATAGTTGTCACCAATCTCGGACTCAGTGACTTTGTAGTAGGTAGTTACGGCGTTTATGGGATGGAAAACCCAAATGATCCCCCAGCAATTAATTCAGGCACTTTTACAATTGAGATTTTATCCGGGGATATATCACAAAATCCACTCCACTATTATCCATTTTTTGTAGCAGGAGGAGTAGGTGCACTGATTTTGGCGTTACTGTTAACTAAACGCCGTTCCTCATAGAATAATATCTACACAGTTTCTTTATTTTACAAACCTCACACATAGGTGATATAGGCTTGCAGATGTTCTGACCATACATAACAAATGTGTCATTGATTTGAAGCCAGAATTTTTTAGGGATCTTCTGCATCAAAACTTCCTCAGTTTGTTCTGGTGTTTTTGTTTCTACCAGACCAAGTCTGTTTGATATTCTATGTACATGAATATCTACTGGAATAGCTGGTTGGTCAAAAGCATATACTAATACACAATTTGCTGTCTTTCGACCTACTCCTGGCAAATTAATCAATGAATCCATGTTTTGTGGTACTTGACCACCATATTGAGAGTGAATTATTTTTGCGACGTCGATAATTCTCTTTGCTTTCACATGATAGAATCCAATGGAATGAATTATTTTTTCAACATCCTTAATTTTTGCTAAACTCAATTCCTTTGCATTTTTGTAACGTGTAAACAATGATTTTACTACTTTGGCAGTATTTTCATCCTTAGTTCTAGCAGAAAGAATTGTCCCTATCAGTATTGCAAACGGATCTCCTTGTTCTGATTCACGTAATTCTCTTAATGCAGTCATTCTTGGTGGTTGAACAGAATTCATCGTATCAATCATTCCATTGATAATCTTCTTCACGATTTTTTTTATTCAAATCTGATAATAAACTTGCAACAAGTATTATACAACCAAAATATCATTCCAAAATATGGAGCTTACACGAGAAGAGGAGCTTGCACTCAAAGGTGAATATGGTGAAACATTAGAGACTGCATACAGAATTCTAGTTGCTACTGGAGAGGCAACAAATGCCCAAAAACTAATCCCGATTAAATGGGCGCATCTCTCCGGCGTCAATTATAATACAATTGGAGACGCAGGTGAGGAATTTCTGGCAAAACTTTCTCAAGATGCTAAAGTGAAAGTAATGACAACAGTTAATCCCATGGGATTTGATTTTGACTCTGTATCCAAGTATAATCTATCTAGTGAATTTATTACAAAACAAAAAAGTATCGCCGATTCTTACAAAAAAATGGGCGTAATCCCTTCATTTTCCTGTATTCCCTATGAGATATTTGATCTGCCTGAGAAAGGAACACAAGTATCATTTGCAGAAAGTAACGCTGCAATTTATGCAAATTCTATTGGACACCTTAAGACTAACAAGGAAAGTGCGTTTTCTGCTCTAGCCAGCGCCCTAACCGGAAAAAGTCCATACTCTGATCTCAGAATCGATGATACTCCAAATATTACAATACAAATGAAAGTTGAACAGCCTGACGAGTTAGTCTTTGGTATGTTAGGATACTTTGCAGGCAAGGTGGGTGATAATGCAGTCCAAATATCTGGTGTTTCAGACATCGACAGACGTCAATGCAAAGCTTTGTGCGGTGGGATGGGAACCTCTGGACGGTGTGGCAAGTTTGTCTTGGGCGAATCGACTCCTAATTCAGAAAAGATTGATTTTGATAAAAAAGAAATGCAAAAAGTCTATGATGAATTAAACACCGCAGAAAAAGGTGATATCATTACGCTGGGCAGCCCACAATTAGGCCTCAAAGAAATAGCAGATTTGTCTTGGCTACTTAAAGGAAAAGAATTTTCCAAGAGATGTATGGTTTTCTGCCCACGCTCAGTAAAAGAGCAGGCAAGGAATCTAGGATACACTAATGAACTAGAACGAGCAGGATGTGAGATTCTTTCTGATTGCTGTACGTGTCTAACTCCACTTGTTGATAAAAATGAGATAGATTCTGTCACCACTAATAGTATCAAGGGCGCCTATTACCTAAATAACTCCAATGGAGTTGGAGTTAATTTAAAATCACTTGCAAGAATCATTGCGGAAGAAACCAGATGAAAGTCATAGTGGCAGGAAAAGCCAGTGGCAAAATTCTCAAAACATCTAATCCGATTAATTTTCTTGGCACCGTTGATAAAAAAACCGGCAAAATACATGATTCAAAACACGATTTGTATGACATTCCATTAAAAGATAAGATTCTGGTTTTCCCTAATGGAGTTGGAAGTAGTGTTGGCGCATATACCATTTATTCTATTAAAACAAACAATTCTGCACCAAACGCAATGATCTGTAAAAAAGTGGATCTAACAGTTGCTTCTGGTTGCGCACTAGCAAACATACCGCTTGTAATTGCTACAGATCAAGAATATGAAAAATTACATAATGGCGAAAATCTGATACTAGACACATATTCAGGTAAGCTCTAATTTTTCTCGAACAATTACTCCATTGGGCTTTTGTTCTCTGAATATTATGCCTTCAAATGAGAACACTTTCGTATGTTTTTGCATCCAACAACCTGCAGGCAGTCCAGCCTTCTCACAAGTGTGGTCCAAGAATTCTTTTTCATTCCACCGATATTCTACTGGGACCTGAGGTAAGAGTAAGCCAGAATATTGTCCCTGTTTTATGATCAAACCATCACGACCAACCTTGATTTTTTTTGGAAGACAAATAGGATCTTCTACTCTTATTTCCTTTGGTGGGGTAAGCAATGTAACTTCAAAAGTGATATGGTCAAGCTCTGATGTTTTAACCGGCAAAAATCTTGGATCTTCAGTGGCTGCTGCAATAGCTGCATCTGGTAATGCACGTATAATCTTACTTGGTAATGGAAAACCAATGCATCCTCTTAATTCGTCATTATGATTCAATGTCACAAATAATCCTGCATCAAAAGATAATTTCATTTCGACATCTTTGCCAAGTTTGATCCTTTGTTTAGAGCAAACAAACTCTGTAACAATTTTTCTTGCAGTAGATACTAGTAATTGCCCATCTTCGTCTGAGATATCAGATATTTCCATTTAAATCAGTAACAAATTTTTCAATATTACTAATATGAGTTCCCATCCAATAAACATGATTGCACTCTTTACATTTCCAAAACTTTTCTTTTGATTCTAATATGCGTTGAGGAATTTTTCCCAATATAGTATTTTTTGCAATTTCTTCCAGCAGTCCATTACACAACGAACATCTTGAATATGTGAGTTGAAATTTGTTATAGTTTATCTGATGTGCAATTTCGATTAATTGTTCTTTATCAGTATTGTTTTGTATCTTTATTGTCTTTATATCATGTTGCAGGCAATTTATTACTAATTTCAAATCCTTTGTTACGACAATTCTATCTTGTTTTTTTGCAATCAAGACTAAACTGTCATCATCAATCGCTGATTCATATTTACAATCAAAGCCAAACATTCGAAGTTTTTTTGCCAAAGTGCCCAACATCGAGTCAACAAAAAATTTAGGCGGGTTCAACTTTGGTATTGCCCGATTCTACTATGTGACTTTCACCTGCTGGTAATACTCTAACATAATCGTCAATATCAAACTGTTTTGCAATATCTTCTTGAAGCTTTATGAATTCCGTTCTCACTCTTTTTGCACAATCCGTCATTTCATCCAAGCCTGGCTCAATAATTGCATAACAAATACAATTCTTCTTTATTGGTTCTGGAGGACCACATGTAAGGATATATCGCTCATCGTGATATTGTACCCCTACTGCTAATCTGAGATTAGGTGCTTTGATGAAATTTTTATGCCCTTCTAAAACAAAAGAGCCCCTTGAAAGAAATTGTCCGCTAGGGGCTGCTTTTTTTACTTGCTCAGGATTAATCCAATATGCACTCATGCCATACATTGCTTCTCTCCAAGCTCGACTAAAGCATACAGTAGCCTGAGCAACTTCATTTAAGGAATCAAATGGTAAAGAATCAGGTACATCTTTTAGAATAAAGAACGGGGAACCAAAAATCTCCGCATGAAATACCTTATCATTTTTAGTCAGCTGTTTTCGTATGATTGCAGAATTTGATGATGAATCCCGGCCACCTATGGCTAATAATCCATCAGATGTGTTGAACCATCTGTATCTTTCAAACCATTCTTTTTTCTTGAATTCCGTAAAAAAAACTGCTTTTTTAGTTTCTTGTGATTGAGATTTGAGTTTTTCCAGTTCTTTTAGATTTTTGATTTTAAGAGATTCAATTAATTCGATAGCAGATGATTGTCTTTTTGCCTCGTTAAATATTGTTGAAGCGATTGCTGGAAATGATGACTCCGAATTTATCTGAATTTTCTCATCGTCTATTTTAAGAAATAAAATTCCTCGATCCTTGATAAGTTCAGCATTGCTTGCCTTGAGAATCTGAGCAACTGGTGAGTCTAGTATACTTGATACACCATATGAAGAAAAAGAGTAAAGAGATTTTGCTACACTGGAAATCTTTTCAGATTTCTCCTTAACTAATGAAATCGCTTTAGTTTGTTCATCAATTTTAGATTGAAGATCGGCAATCTTCTTATCAATTGAGCCTGATTTTACTAGCTTTCCTTTATCTAGAATAATATTGGAAAATATTTTGTCTAAACCTTCCATAAAGCTGGGGATCTGTTCTTGTGTAGTATCTTGTATGGTGGAGGAGATTGGATATACGTCAAATTCATCATCGGATTTGACAATTACTGGATTATGATTACCAGATACAATGTCATTTGTAAGAGTCTTTGAAGCTAAAATGATCCGCTCTATCTGTTGATCAGTAATGTTTTGACATACCAAATCAAAATCAACGTTGGCGATTCTCAGTATTTCTTGAGCGTATTTAGTTGGCAGCCCATACGTTCTCCCAAACCATTTTGCGATTGGTGTTGAGATTGATTTTATTTCTGTAAAGTTTTCTGATGAAATATCAAAGATGTTGAGACCTTTTTGTGGTGGTGGAGCATAGATCGATCCAACACGTATCTCTCGGTGCCTTACTGCAATTGAGTGCAATAATGCCAGAACTTTGAGATCTTTATTACATAACATAATATTTCCATCTCCAAAAAACTCACAAATTAATACAAATTCTTTATCAAATCCAGAAAATGTAAGATATGCTATTCGTTCTACTCCTATTTGCTCTATTCTGACAATCTTTAATCGTAAAAGATCATCACGCAATCTTTTCACCAGTTTGTTATCTTCAATAGCGTCAATTTTAATTCCGGTAAACCACATCCCGATAGATGAAATTACTAAGAATAGATCTGGTTTGTCTGGATGATGTAACTTGAAAAGAACACTATTCTGATTTATCGGATAGATATTGTTGACATAGTAACCAGCAGTTCTTTCAGATATTTCTTTTACCAAAAATGCGAGTTCTATACCAGCTAAGCCCATAACAATCCGCTAAATACCACAACCATATCCTCACTAATGAACTGAATGCGACCAAACATTTTAAACCTGACACAGTCGAGTCATCCTTAGAAATTTCATTGAAACATCCAAAGAAAAAACCGGATTCCACAGATCCGGTTGATGATAATACACCAAATGTTGCACCAGTGGATACTCAGGACGAAATTGAAAGACGAAAAAAACTACTCGATAAACTTTTCTGGATTAGAATTGGTATGGCAGCTATTGGTGGTGTGATTGCCACATTCTTGTTTGAATCAATTGAGGGTGAAGAACGCAGATGGGCATCTATCGGATTTATGATTTTGGTATTTATTGGATCTGCTATAGTTGGTAAAGGTCTCAAAATAGGTTTACCACGTTCGGATAGAAAAAAAATTGTAACTACGGGATTAGGTACTTACGTGTTCTTGTATTTGTTCATGTGGATTCTATCATACACGCTAGTACATCTGCCTTCAACAGGCGTTACTACACTAAAACCAATTTAAAATGTGGAACTATAAGACTCCCGGAATTCCAGACGAAGAGTTTGATAGAACTGATGAAGTTCCAATAACAAAAGAGGAAGTTCGTGTTATACAAATCAGTAAAGCAAGACTCTCTGAAGAAAATATTGTTTATGACATTGGTTGCGGCAGCGGTTCTATCACCATCGAAGCTGCCCTTCAAATTGGAAAAAAAGGAAAAATCTACGCGGTGGATATTGATCCAAAAGCTGTTGATCTGACAAAAAGAAATATCTCAAAATTTGGCTTGACAAATGTGGACGTAATATTATCAGATGCCAAAGCAAAAATCATGGAACTTCCTATGGCCGATGCAATATTCATTGGTGGAACAGGTGGTGATACCAAAGATATTGTAAATTTATGTAATTCCAAGCTAAAACCTGGATCTAGAATTGTAATTGGGATTATACTAATTGAGACACTCTACTCAGTATTGGATATAGTAAATAAAATAGGATTTTCAGAGATTGACATCACTCAAGTTACAATATCGAAAAGTAAAAAGACCAAAACTGGGACAATGATGTTAGCAAGAAATCCAGTGACAATTATCTCTGCAACAAAAACCTAGATTCGCTTTTAACTAGGAAAATTTTTTGGTTACCATGCATGATTTGATATGTGTCGGATGTGGTCCTGGGGATCCCGAGTTACTCACTGTAAAGGGCGTTAAAGCAATTCAGGAAGCAGAAATCATTGCATGTCCTACTGCCAAAGAGGATAAGCCTAGTATTGCTTTGTCTGTCGTAGAATCATTATTAGATAAATCAAAAATGCCCGAAATCGTAAATCTAGTTTTTCCAATGGTAAAAGACAAAGACACACTTGAAACAACCTGGGATAAAAATACAAAAATTTTAGCACGTAAAGTTTTAGAAGGAAAAAAGGTAGTCTATCTAACCGTAGGAGATCCATATCTGTATAGCACTTGGATATACCTGCACAGACAACTGCAATTACAATATCCAGAAATCAAAATTAATGTCATCCCTGGAATTGTTTCCATGTTTACGTTTGCATCAAAGGCAGGAATCAGTTTGGCAGAAGGAGCCGAGACAATGGCAGTGATACCATCCTGTTATGATCTATCTAGAGTAAAGGAAACTGCAAAAAACTGTGATACAATGATATTTCTAAAAGATGGAAGATATTTTGATCAAGTTATAAAATTACTAAGAGAAGCTGGATTCTCCAACGATTCCATATTTGCAATAGGTCAAGATTTGGGTACGCCAAATGAAATTGTAAGAAAAATGACATTAGGTGAAGTCAATGAAAATACAATGACTACAAAATATTTCTCAATAATGGTGGTAAAACGTGTCTAGAGTATACTTTGTCGGATGTGGACCTGGAGATCCAGAATTGATCACAGTTAAAGCCAAAAAATTACTACAAAAAGCAGATGTTGTAGTTTACTCTGGATCTCTCATTCCAGTTCAAATAATGAAACTATGTAAAAAAGCAACAACTCATGATGCTGCCAGTCTAGTACGCGAAGAAATCTTTGATATTCTCAAAAAAAATGCAGAAAAAGGAAAACTAGTCATACGTCTACATGATGGTGATCCTGCTGTATATGGAGCAATCAGAGAACAAACTGATAACTTACAAAAAGACGGAATCGAATGTATTGTCGTACCAGGCGTTACATCATTTCTTGCCTCTTCAGCTGCACTAGGATTACAGCTAACCCTGCCCGGAGTCACTCAAACCATGATTATTACACGTGCAGAAAAGCGCACCAAGGTACCAAAAGAAGAACAAATCTCAGAGTTGGCCAAGCACAAAGCCACCATGATTTTCTATCTAAGTGTCCACCTCATTTCTGACATAGTAAAAGAAGCAATCAAGGGAGGATACCCACAAACCACGCCTGTTGCCGTAGTATATCGTGCAAGTTGGCCGGATCAAAAAATTCTCATAGGCACTTTGGAGGATATCACCAAAAAGGTTTGGGCAGAAAAAATTTCTCGTACTGCAATTGTAATAGTTGGAGACGTAATTCAACCTAAATCTTACGAGTATTCCAAATTATACGATAAAACATTTAGTCACGGATATAGAAAGGCTAAGCCAAAAAATTAACCCTATTTTTAATTCCAATTCTTTGTAAATTTCTTTGTAAAATCTTCGGTTCCTTTGATGTGTAAATTCTTAACCTATTTCGTTTTGATTTCTTCATCCTAAGAGAAATTTTTTTTGCTATAGATTCTGCCGGATCTAAAAACTTGATAGATCTAAACTCTGTTTTTAGTAGTGGTAATAAAAAAGGTAAATGAGTACTTGATAATGTTATTACATCGATTCCTTCAAAATGCTTTCCTATACTACGAATAATTTTTCTACAAAATTTTTTATTTGTTAAAAATTTTCCACTCTCAACAAGATCTATCAACTCTGATGCATCAATTCTTTTTACGTTAACACCAATTGATTCTTTTTTGATAAATAAATTAAGTTCCTTACTTTTTATTGTTGCAGATGTAGCAAGAATGGCAATATTTTTTGTTTTTGATATTTTTGAAGCTAATTTAACTGGTGGTAATACTCCAATTATATCACCATTCAAAAATTCGGAAAATAAAATCGATGGAGTGTTTGATGCAATAATAATCATGTCTGGTTCAAATTTTTGTTTAATCTTTGTGATAGTTGTTTGAATTATTTTCTTGAGCTCTGATTTTGATTTTTTTCCATATGGATAATTTTTTTGATCTGCAAAATAGATTATTTCCGCTTTAGTGACTTTTTGGATGGATTTAATTATCGACAAGGATCCCATGCCAGAATCAAATACTGCTATTTTCATGAAGTAAATTTTAATCGAGTAAATTTACATCTTGTTAGCTAAATTTAGTTTCTAGCTCACTAAAATACACTATTTCTATTAAGAAGAAAATCTAAAACTCTGCTTCATGACCGGCTTCGAGAAAAATTGGGCACGTCAGGACACTGCAAGCGTGGCAGACAGACTTCGAGACTCTGTTAAACCACAAGGAGCATTGAAACCAAGAATTCAAACCGCAGTCAACAAACTGCAACTACAAATCTCAAAAATGGATTCAATGTTAAATAAATTGCATGAACGTGATGCTCAACTATTCAAACGAATCGTAACTGCAATGCAACAGCACGACACAAGTGCAAGTCGCGTCTTATCAAACGAACTAGCTGAAATTCGCAAAGTCACAAAAATGTTAGGCAATGCAAGAATGGCACTAGAGCAAGTACAATTGCGCCTTACCACCATCCATGATCTGGGTGATGCAATGGTAGCAATAGGTCCAGCAATGTCGACAATGAAGGGCCTCAAATCATCTCTAGGACGATTTATGCCTGAAGCAGATGCTGAACTAAATGCAATGACACAAACACTCAGCGGTCTCATGATGGACTCACTTGCAGGAGATGCATTCAACGTCGGATCTGACGTTTCTAGCGAAGAAACTGAAAAGATCTTACAAGAAGCATCAGCAGTTGCAGAACAACAAATTGGAGACAGATTTCCATCCGTCCCCTCACCATCTGGACTTTCGTCCCAATCAAGCTCCTCTACTTACGAATAGAGTTTGACAGACGAAATTCTTTTTGTTTCTTTATTTCTAAGATCTATCTTATCTCTTTTTTTGAATAAAATAATTATCTTGTAAATACTAATTAAAAGTTAGAGTAATAATCAGATCTATACTCATCAATGCTATTATGGAAAAGATACCTCTTTGGATAGAACTGAATCTAAATCCGAGATCTTGATTCTTTCCTGCGCCATAGAATCCCGTCTTCTCAAAGTAACTGTTTCGTCTTGTAATGTTTGATGGTCTACAGTTATCGCAAATGGAGCGCCTACTTCATCCAATCTTCTATATCTACGACCAATTGCTCCAGAATGATCTAAAAATGCATCATATTTTCTTTTAATTTTCATAAATATCTCATCAGTTTTTTCCTTTAATCCATCCTTCTTGACTAAAGACAAAACTCCGACATGAATTGGTGCCAAATATGGCTTGATGGACAATACAGTTCTATCATGCTCTTTCTCTTCTCGTAAACCATGTTCCAAAATAGTATACAATGAACGGTCAATTCCCATTGAAATCTCAAATACATGTGGCAATACTTTTTGTTCTTCATCAATAACTTCAAATTTTTCTCTAGATTTTGTGGCATGACTCATCAGATCATAATCAGATCTGTAATTACAAGCCACAAGTTCCAACCAACCAATCGTGGTCTGTACTTCAAAATCAAATGCCACACTAGCATAGAATGCCTTTTCTTTTTCTCCTAGTCTTCGGAATCTAGATTTTGTTACATCTATTCCAGTTCGCTCATAAAACTCGGTCAATAAACCAAGATAATATGCAACAAACTTGTTAGGTATGATTCCTGATTCTACTGCCTCTTGGCATGTCATAGATTTGAGAGAATTATCAATCCATAATCGAATCACAGTGTTTTTGACTTCCTCGAATCTTTCCAGCTCATTTAGTTTTGTAGGATTACAAAAAACCTCAATTTCTGCTTGATAAAATTCTCTTAGTCTCAACAAAGATTGTCGTGGTGAGATCTCATTTCGAAAACTTTTTCCAATTTGCGCAACCCCTAGTGGAAGCTTACCTCTCATAGTTTTGAATAGACGTGGGAAATCAACAAAAATGGATTGACATGTTTCAGGCCTAAGATACGCAGCTTCTGCTTCTGGACCAATTTCAACCTTGAACATCATGTTGAATTTTCGTGTTCTTTCAAATTCACCCTTACACTTGGGGCAACGAATATTTTTTTCAGTCACAATCTTATCAAATTCTACTAAATCTGAACTCTCTGGGATTTCTATTTTTGTTTGCTCGTAGATCAGCTTGTCTACTCTGTAATTTAGTTTACAACTAATGCAGCGAACCACAGGATCTGCAAAGCTTGCTAAATGACCTGACGCTTCAAATACAGATTTTGACATGATTTGTGAACCGTCAATTTCCAACATTCCATCGCGACGCAATAATTCGCGCCTCCATAACTCTATGAATTTAGTTTTAATCGAGACACCAGACGGACCATATTCCCAAAATCCTGCTTGTGCATCAGCATAAATTTCACAGCTTGGAAAATAGAAACCACGTTCAAGTGCTAATTGCATTACTGTATCATAATTCATAATAGCTCAACTATATCATTGGAATAAATTTCAAGCTATGCAATCTCTTTTACCTTTTTAATATTTCCAAAGTCATCACGCGTATCATCAATCGGTGTTTCCAAAATTATCGGAATATCTTTTTTGTTCATTAACTTTACCACTGCTGCAATTCCCTTCTCACCAATTTTACCTAATCCGATGTGCTCATGTCTATCTAGGTTTGAACCTAATTCACCTTTAGAGTCATTCAAGTGCAAAATCTTTAGATTTTCAAATCCAATAGAATCATCAAATTTTTTAAAAGTATCAGAAACATCTTTCTCCGTTCTTAGATCATAACCGTATGCAAACGCATGACAAGTATCAAGACACACACCAAATCTGTTTTTGGACTTGAGTTTAGAAAAAATTTCTGCCCACTGGATAAATTCAGAACCAACAGAATTTTTTTGTCCAGCAGTATTTTCTAATAATATCATTACATCGTTTTTTGTCTCGGCAGCTTTATCAAATGCCTTTACCAACTGCGAAATACCTTTGTCTTCCCCCTCACCCATATGGCTACCTAGATGTGCAACCAAGAAAGGTATGCCTAATTCTCCGCATCTCTGAACCTCCTTGACTAAAACAGAGACAGATTTTGCATGTGTTGCTGGATTGGGCGATGCCAAATTTGGTAGATAGGGCATATGTGCTACTGTTGCTAACTTGTCAATTCCACTAGCGGCAAGTTTTTCCCTAAATTCCTGCGAATCTTTCTTAGGAATATCTTTTGCAGTCCACATTCTGGGACTACGGGTGAATATCTGAAAAGCATTACATTCTCTTTCTACAGCATTATCTATGGCAGCCGAGAGCGAGCCCGAAATTGAAACATGCAATCCTACTCGCATACAAGAATGATACCTTCTCATAATTTAAACCAAAATCAATCTCAAAGACTAATTTTTAACTAGAAATTTTGTAATGAAGTTATGAAACTAGGGACGGAAGAAATTGCAAAATATCCGTTTCTCACAGAGGCAGGGAATTATCTGCGCGAAAAAGGATTCACTCTGGAACAATTTGGGAGTGATTCTGATTTAAAACCCATAATTGAACTGGCTATTAATAGAATACAAACTGCAGCTGATGGAAAAATATTCAACTCTGATTTTTCTATTAAAAATTTAGATAAAGAAGTATTCTCGTTTCTTATTGCAGTAATCTTACTAAAGCAATCCGGAATGAACACTTTGATCAAACGATTTTCCCTATCAGAGGCTCGGCGTGCGGAAAAATTCTTGGAAAAAGATCTTGTTAATTTACACACAAACGATGAGCTGGCAATTAAGATCATCAAAGACTTATTTTCCATGAATGTAACAAAATCTGGAGATTATTTTGTAATTCCTGCATCTGATTATCTGATGCACGCAGTACATTTCCATGAGCAGGAATGGAAACTTGTCAATCGACTAGTCGATGGCGGCAACGTCTTCCTATCTGCTCATGAAGCAGTTCGACTCATTAGAAAAGAGCTTGACAATTATATCAGCAAAAAAATTAATTCTGCTAACATTCCTGATCTCCCAGAATCTTTTAGAAGCTCAATCAATACACTACTTGATTTAGCAAAAAAATTCAAGGTTCAAATTATTGAAACAACCGAGCAACCCCCATGTGTAAAACACGCCCTTGAAATTCTCTCCAAGGGAGAAAATTTACCTCATTCTGGTAGATTCATGTTGGCTACTTATCTGCTAAACAAGGGACAAACAATTGAAGAAGTAGCACCGCTTTTCAAAAATGCACCTGACTACAACGAAAAAATCACACTTTATCAACTCAAACATTTGGCAGGAAACTTTGGGAGCGGCACCAAATACGCATGCCCTTCATGTGAGAAGCTGAAAAGTGAAAACCTTTGTTTTGCAACACCAGAATGTGCAAACATCGTAAATCCACTTCAATTCGGCAGGAAAAAGATTACCAATGCATGAGAAGGACGTAAAATTTCTTGAGGATGCTTTCAAAAAATACTACTTTGAACATTTTGATCTAATTCACACACCAAAAAACCCAGAGATGAGAGAGTTTGGCTATCAAAAATTTAATTCTGGCATGAATAGACACATCTCTCTAAAATCAGATAAAGAATTGCATCTCATGCTAATGAAGAACATTCCATCTGATGTTTATTGTTCAAATGCAAAATATTCATTTCCAAATCTCCCAATGGCTGAAAAAGACTGGCAAAATGCTGATTTGATTTTTGATATTGATGCAAAAGATCTTCATTTACCTTGTCGTGTTAGTCACACTACAAAAAAATGTAGTATCTGTTCATCTGTTTTTTCAAATACAGATTCATGCCCACAATGTAATTCAACAAAATTTGAGACAACCTCATTACTCTGCAATGAATGCATCTTGGGTGCAAAAAAAGAAGTAACCAAACTAATTTCAATACTCACAACAGATCTTGGTATTTACTCTGAAAATATTATCGTGTATTATTCCGGTAATGAGGGCTTTCACATTCACGCATCAGTTCCAGAATATGAAAAGCTAGATTCTCGGCATAGAGCAGAATTAGTTGATTATTTGACATTTCGAGGAGCAATCCCTGAAACATTTGGAGCAAGAACCAACTTTACCAAATCCACTTTTCCAGATCTTGATGATCGAGGTTGGCTTGGACGTGTTTCAAGAGCAGTTTTTAACTCCAAATCAAACAAACAGAAAATATCAAAACAAATTATATCTGATGGTTACTTTTCTTTTAAGAAAAAAATTGAATCACTACAACAGGAAATTGGAGTTAAGATAGATCCAAATGTGACAATTGACGTTCATCGTATTTTTCGATTAGGTGGTACTATAAACTCCAAGTCTGGTCTCACAAAAATGCGTTGTACAGATATTTCAAAATTCAATCCTGGATTGGATGCCTGTTTTATCGATGAAAGTGATGTCACAGTTGAGGCCAATTGCCCAGTTTCGTTCAAGTTGAAAAACAAAAAATTCGGGCCTTACCAAAAAGAACGGATTACAATACCAAAGTATGCAGCAGTTTATCTTCTCTGTAAGGGCTGTGCTAGTGTAGTCTAGGCGCAAATTCCCCCCTAAGACATTAATTTATCCAAAAATCAGAGAAATTGAATTTGTATAATTCTTCTTCACAATCTAATGGCCCACCCCCAAATGCAGGTAAGCTAATCCGTTTTGGGATTGTTGTAGCTATTGGTATTGCCGTGCTGATAATGATTGGCAATCAGGGAGTCATATTATCAATGAATATGAGTGAGTTTGGTTCTCAATTCACAAAACCACTACAATACTCATTAATCTCTGCAGTTGTACTTGCAGCAATAGCGTTAGTTAATGTCGATGTAAAAAATCGCTCTTCTGTAGTTTGGTATTCTATTAACGTGATGATTACTTTTCTAAACAGGTCAAGAAGCGATCCTGTATCTAAGAACATTTCCAGCTTCAGGGAATACAAGATGAGTATTCCTCAATTTACAATATGGCAATTAACCAAGATTTTCCTCTTTGGTGCATTCTTTGTGAACATTATGTTTGGTTTGGGATTGACTTACATCCTAGAAGGCAATGATTTGGGAGTTAACAAACTGCCAGAATTATTCTCACTACCATTTGGTACCCCGCAAGGAAGTGACGGTGCTCAAACTGTAATTGAATTAATTCCAACACTCACACTGATAATTCCGCCAATTTTAGGAGTAATTGGAATAAGATTAGTGATCTATGTTGGCTTCCATTCAATAATTCGTGTTCTCACTTCATACATCTATGATTCTTCACAAGGTAAACCCAAGTTTCTCAATTATGTCTCCACCATAGAGGCAGTAATCGGAATTGGAATAATTTGGGCTGGCATCAACATGTTTTTTACAGAACAAATTGACTACAACACAAAATATGTAATTGGCGGAACTTTGGCAGCAGGTTCTGCACTTGTTGGATTTTCTATCTTTGATAAGATTCGTTCCAAGGTTCTCACGCATCCGATTAAACGAGATCTTTACATCCGAATCTTTGCACTTATCGCAATTGGTATCATCGCAGGCTCTATTATGGCAGTCAACAACAGTATTGCTGACACAAGAAAAATAGAGTATCTCGGACCTTATACTCAACAACAAATCTCACTTAACAGATACCTTGCTGAGCTTGACAAAGTCAAAGTGACTCCTAATGATGTGAAATTAACTTCTGTCTCCCCAAATAATATCAAAAGCTATATTGAAAGCAATAAGGATGTTCTTGATTCGATTAGAATTTGGGATTGGGAGGCCGCATTTGCTAAACTCAAACCCGAGATAGGCTTAATCCCATACATCACGTTTGGAGACAACGATATTCTAAGATTCAACAATACGTTGTACTGGACCGCATCAATGAAGCCAGTGGTTCCTAATACTGTCAGCCTTGAAAATCGATGGTATAA
>DAMC01000041.1:0-11561 GCA_002499525.1 Nitrosopumilales archaeon UBA218 | reverse complement strand
GGTCAGTCCGTGAAAACTGAGGATCTCTTCCCGCAAAGATTGATCTACTACGGTGAGGGCGGATTATTCCATGAAACCTGGTCGGCTTTTCCAGCAAACAGGGGAGGCACCAGTGCAGAAATAGATAAAGCAGTTTATTCAGGTAATGGTGGAATTACCCTTTCTCCTCCATTAAGTTGGGTCTTTGAACCAAACTTTTTGCTATCATATCCAAGTACATCAGTCCACGTAATGCGATACAAGGATGTCTATGATAGAATGGAAACACTTTATCCATATTTTCTCTATGATCTGTTTGGACAAAAACTAGACATCTATCCTGTTACTGATGGAAAAAATACCTACTGGCTCGTACCACTAATTATAGGATTTGACACCCGCTCTGTGCCATACTCAATGGGCAATCCATATCTTCGATTGGTCGGATTTGCTTTAGTAGATACTTACAATGGCGATATTCAACTTTTAAAATCTGGTGATGACTACTTTGCAAAAATACTTGAAAGTCAATATGGAAATAAATTCAAACCTATTCCATCTTGGCTCACTGAACAAGTCAGATACCCACAAGAATTGTTTACGTGGAAAACAGAAATGTTTAACATTTACCATGTAACTGACACGTCAACATTTATCCAAGCAAATTCCTTCTTCGAAATCCCAGATAAACTCGACGCTTACTATATTGAGGCTAAACCTCCGGGATTTGATACCAAGAAATTCCTAGGATTGCTTTCGCTAGAATTACGGGACTCTAAAGGAAAGAATCTTTCAGGATACATGATTGTAGAAAACGACTTGCCCACACTTGGAAACATGCATTTCTATGAGGTCCCTCTAAACTCCACCACCAAACTTATTGGACCCACAGCAGTTCGTGAAGCCCTAGAGAAGGATACTGACTTTGCACAGCTAAAAACTTTGCTCAGGACTCCAAGAATTGGTGACAATATATTGTACAGAGTTGGTGACCATGATGTTTACTTTATCCCTGTTTATACAGCTGGTTCTGGAGATGGTGTAGTAGCACAACTTGGAACAATTGCCGCAGTTGGGGCTGCATTTAATGGCGAGTACTATGTAGGGCTAGGTAATACACAGCAAGAAGCTTTTGAGGCATATTTGCAAAAACTAGCAGGCGTAGTACCAACATCATCTGCAACAAAAGCCGAACCTGGATTTGAAAAAGACGCAAGAATTGAAAAAATAAAATCATTCTTCACCTCAAAGAACCTTGAAATCATTACTCCAACAAGTCTTTCAGTACCATTATCGTTCAAGGAGGATGCAATCTCATTATATTCACAAGCTGACTCGGAGGCCACAGATAAGATACTCGACAAATTCATTAGTAAATTTGTTTTACAAAAGTCAAAACGTATCATAATGTGGCAAGAAACAGATACAGTAAACATTGGTGTAATTACAACTGTAGATGGTGTACCAGAATTACACTATGTCTCTGTCATAGTGGGCAAGTAATCAACTTAAACAAGTACGATAAACCTTTACTCATGTTATTGATAGTCGATAATGGTTCAATATTCATAAAAAACATAACAGATTTTTTATCTTCTATCCAAGTCCAGCACTATACAAAAACATTTGATGATATAGATATCTTGGAATTAAAGCAAATTGATTCTGTGATTCTTTCTGGTAGAAGACACAACAATCAAGACATGAACGCAATCAATTCTAAAATTATTCAGAACTGCATATCACAAAAAAAACCACTTCTGGGAATTTGTTATGGGGCAGAGATTCTAGCACTAACTGTTGGTGGAACAATTAGAAGAATGCCATCCCTTCAAAAAGGGCATTCTAGTGTACAGATAAAAAAGAATAATCCATTATGTGGAGGAATAATAGACGTCTACCAGAGCCACAATTTTGAGATATCGCAACTAGGAAAACATCTAACTCAAATTGCCGATTCGAATTATTGTAAATATGAAATTATTCAATATGAGGAACTACAAATCTATGGAACACAATTTCATCCTGAAATGAGTACAGATGGACTACAATTGCTGGAAAAATTCACTAAACTTTGATCAGTTTTAATACGAAATAAAAAAATTACATGCAATGAGTGAACATGAGCTGTTACTACCACAAGTAACAGAAGAAAATATCTGCTTACCCCTTGCTATTAGCGCAGTATCAAAATACTGGAATGTCAACCTCCCAATATCTGAAGCAAGAGACATTGCAAAAAAATATCCAAATGTTCGAGGAAGTATCTTAGTTGAGGGATTGGAACTTGCTGAAAGACACGGCCTTGGTAGTTTAATTCTCCATTCAAACACGCGAGAGCTAAAGAAAATCATTGATATGGGAATTCCTCCGATAGTAATTCTACCAGGAATTTATGAAACAGTTCAACACGCATCTGTTATCTCTGGTTATGATGAAAAAGAAAGGACGATTTTACACTATATTCCACAACATGATCAGATTGGGGTAATCCCAGAACAACAATTTGAAAAATTATGGGAAGAAGATGGAAATCTAGCTATAATTCTGGCACCTACGGATATAATTTCTACAATCCATTTGGACAGCAAGTCAAAAGAAAAATCAAATCGGCTATGTTTTATTTCTGAGAAGCTTAACTTGCAGGGAAAGCAAGAAGAAGCAATCAGTACACTCAAAGAAGCAATAACACTTGATGTCACAAATTCTACTGCAATGTGTCTTTTGGGAGGCATATACAACGAAAAAAACTCACAAGAATGTGTGAATTTTTATGAAAAAAGTATTGAGATAAATAAAAAATGCTACCTAGCTTACAGAGGCCTTGGGAACTATTATCTTAAAACAAAGCAGTATGATTCTGCAGATTTGTATTATTCAAAAGCAATTGATATTAATGAAAGCCGATTTGGACCTATCTACAAAAATCGCGGTCTAGTCAATATGGCATTAAATAAAAACAATCAGGCAAAAATCGACTTTGAAAAATATCTGAAATACACACCAAACGCCAAAGATCATGATGCAATTATAGAAGCTATAAAAGAAATGTAGTTTCTTTTTTGGATTTAAACCATTCAGGTTATCTAAAAAACTTATCCCAAATGTTTTTGATATTCTTGCTCTATCTTACTTGGAAATTTCATAATGCCTCTGAACCATTGATTGTAATCTGATATTTCCGAGTCACTCCAAGGATATTTTTTAACCTCTGAGTACAATTCTTTTTGTTTATTCAATAGCTCCTCTAATTTTTCCTTATAGTTAGCCTCATTCAATAATCCATTCTCAAAATTCTTTTTAGTAAGATCAAATTGTTCGTCAAGTTGAGAAAGTCGTTCTTTGAATTTTTGTTTTGGTGCTAAATCTACATTTACAAATCCAAAGTAAGCTAATATCCCGATTATGACAACAATTCCAAAGACACCATAAATTATCTTCATGTAGTCATGCCGTCGATTACAACTTAAATATTTTTTAAACTATGATATCTTTTGCAATACTTGCTAAAATCACTAACAATCACGCTGAATTCACGTGCGGTGTGCGGGATTTGAACCCACGACCTTCAGCTTGGGAAGCTGACGTCCTACCAGGCTGGACTAACACCGCGTAGATAATGAATTTCAAATTAGCGTTAATATAGTTTTGAAGCATTGACTAGTCATGGATGCAAAGTGTCCTGAATGTGACAGGCCAGCTAAACTTGATGACGAAGTCACTATCGTAAAGTGTCCTCACTGCAATTTTGAAGCAGATTATGATACGTACTTGGAAATCATGAAAGACAAAGCTATCAACATGGCAGCTGACTACATTCCAAAAAGACCAGGAATCTAACTTACCAAAAAGAGCCCTTGTCTGAACAGTCAAGATGTGCACCACAATTACTGCAGATCATATGGCATGCTTGCATATCGTCCATTTTGTTGTTACATCTAGGACATGCGATCTCTTCCTTCATAATCATTGAATTACTCTAAATGGCTTAAATTTTTTCACATGGTTTATTAGCCACTCAAAAAAACTGAGCAATACTTGGCTAACTTTAAGATTACAATATCAGACAAGAAAGGAAAATCAGTTTCCAAAGAAATCAAAGACAAGGAAGCTAATGCTTTCATTGGATTGCACCTTGGTGGTGAAGTTGATGCTGCAATTGCAGGATTAGCAGGAAAACTGAAAATCACTGGAGGTAGTGACAAGTCTGGCATTCCAATGCGTTCAGACATTTACGGTTCTGCAAGAAAACAAGTACTCATATCTAAAGGAGTTGGACTAAGACAAGGAGACAAAGGACAAAGAAAGCGACGTCTTCTTCGTGGAAATACAATCTCTGAAGAAATTTATCAACTTAATTGCTCTTATGATGGAGAGCTGAAAATCGAAGAAGCTCCTCCAGCTGAAACAAAGGCATAAGTTAACATATCACGATTCTATCAAGTTTTCATTGCATTGGCGTGAGACTTTACCTGATTGGTATGTAAAAAAATATGGTTACCAACCTTGTGTTAACATTGGAACTGCAGGTCACGTTGATCATGGCAAGACAACACTAATTCAGGCATTAACTGGCCAGTGGACAAGTGTTCATAGCCAAGAACTAAAACGTGGGATCACAATCCGTGTCGGATATTCAGATGCGGCATTTTACAAGTGCAAAAACTGTGAAGTCCCACTTGGATATTCAACTACACCAAAATGTCCAAACTGTGGAAAAGAAAGTGAATTATCCAGAGTAGTCAGTTTCGTAGACAGTCCTGGACACGAAAGTCTAATGGCAAATATGATATCTGGTGCGGCACTCATGGATGGAGCATTATTACTAGTGGCTGCAAACCAAAAGGTACCTCAGCCACAGACCAAAGAACATCTTTTGGCCCTACAAATTCTAGGAATACAGCAAATTGTCATCATTCAAAATAAAGTTGATCTAGTATCATACCAAGATGCTACTGCAAACTATGCAGATATTGTTAAATTTGTCAAGGGAACCAAGGCAGCAAAATCACCTATAATTCCTATATCCGCTCAGTCAAGATTGAATATTGACGCACTAATTGGGGCCATTGAAGAGACAATTCCTACACCAACAAGGGCTGAATCTAAAGAGCCTGTAATGCACGTATTAAGATCATTTGATGTAAACAAACCTGGTACTAAAATCAAAGACATCAAAGGAGGAGTCATCGGCGGAAGTCTTACTCAGGGAACATTTTCAGTAGGTGATGAAATTGAAATCAAACCGGGAATTCTGAATTCAAAAAAGAACTCTTACGAGCCCATTAGAACTCAAATAATATCCCTTGGAACAGCAGCTGGAATTGTTGATAGTGTTAAACCAGGTGGACTAGTAGCAATCGGCACAAAACTCGATCCATCAATGACTAGAAGCGATTCATTCGTTGGCAGTGTTATTGGCAAACCAGAAACTCTACCCGATAACGCCTTAGAGGCAAAACTTGAAGTTAGTCTTTTTGATTCTGCCGTTGGAACAATGAATGATATCAAAGTTTTACCAATTCAAGTTGGGGAATCTCTAAGACTAAACATAGGTACTGCACCAGTTTTAGCAAAGGTTAACAAAATCAAAGCAGAAAAGATTGAGGTCCAGTTCAAACGACCGGTATGTATTTTTGAAAAAAGCAATGTTGCCCTGAGTAGAAAAATTGAGGATAGATGGAGACTAATCGGTGCTGGAATAGTTGGTTGACGTAATATGCGATACGAGCTTTCTAATCCATTTAGCTAACCATAGGATCAAAAACCTGGAAACTCTTGATACAGATATTGGAATAGTCAAATTCCTAGTTCCAGACACTGTTATTTTAGAACTAGAAAATCTAGCCAAAAAAGAAAAAAAAACCAAGGAAGCCACAAACACGATACACCATATAAAAAATTTTAAACAAATCAAAATTGGTGGAACCTTTGCCGATGAATCAATTTTGAATTATATCAAAGAAAATGGTGGAATTGTTGCAACAATAGATAAAGAGCTAAAATACAAAATCAAAAATTTTGGAGGCTCTGTAATATCTATAGCAAATAATAGAATAGTGCTTGAAGCTGCCAAAAGTTTAACTTGATTATACATGATCTAAAATTATGGAATATAACAATGTCCAAATCAAATGGTATGGCCATGATACATTTACTCTACAACACAACGGCCTCGTTATCTGCATCGATCCATATCAATTAGAAAAGAAAATAATCGCTGATTTAATTTTGGTATCTCATAATCATTTCGATCATCTCAGTAATGTTGATCTCCAAAAAATATCCTCTGAAAAAACCATAATCGTTGCTGCCAAAGAATGTTTAGACCAAATTAAGGTAACAAGTAAGCAAATAATCGGAATTGAACCAAATGAAGAGAAAATAATTTCCGGAATAAAGATCAAGGCTATTGCCGCGTATAATCTTGACAAGATAAATCCAGAAACAAAAAAGCCTTTTCACCCAAAAGAAGACAAAAAAATTGGGTTTTTACTCACAATTAACAATTCCACATTCTATCATGCTGGAGACTCTGATCACATTCCAGAAATGAATAATCTTTCTCCTGACGTGTTCTTCGTACCTGTCAGCGGGACTTATGTTATGACTGCAAAAGAAGCTGCACAATCAGTTGCATCTGTAAAACCAAAAGTTGCTATACCGATGCATTATGGAAGTATTGTAGGTAGTAAGAACGATGCAGAGTTGTTCAAAAAACTAGTATCATCATGCCAAGTTCAAATACCCACAAAAGAGTAATAAACAGACTTTAGGGAAAAACACCAGTCTTGTTATCTAACAAAAAACTATTTTCAGTACGTGGATTTGATTTCTATTTACACCATTTGCTGATTATTGGTGTATTATCCCTGTCATTTTCAATATCTGCGATGATCAGAGGTCAACCCGCTGATTATGGATTTCAACTAAACGAATTTGATCCTTTCTTTAACTATAGAGCTACCAAATACATCGTCGACAATGGTATACCTGCCTACTTTGATTGGCACGATGACATGAGCTGGTATCCCTTTGGTAGAAATGTTGCAAATACTTCTCAAGTAATGCTACACATAACATCAGCTGTATTGTATGGTGCATTTGGCGGGGGAGATTTGTATGGATTTACTATAATTTTTCCTTTGGTATTTGGAGCACTAACTGCAATAGTAGTATTTGCGCTGGTACGTGTCATTGGAGGCACCACAGCAGGACTCTTTGCATCATTGCTCTACTCTGTTTCTTTACCAATAATTACAAGAGGTTCTATTGGATGGTTCAAATCAGAACCATTAGGTCTGTTCTATGGCTTACTTGGTGTTTACCTATTTTTAAGCGGACTAAAATCGGCATCACATAAGATAGGCGCTGCCAAACTTGTTGGTGGGGGAATATTTCTTGGATTCGCGTTTGCTTCTTGGGGAGGCACAGACTTTTTTGTTCTTCCACTTGGTCTTTTTATTCTGTCATTGCCGTTCACTAGAAAAGATACTGGATTTCTGAGATGGGCTATTCCTCTATTTGTTTTAGGTCTTGCAATATCTCTCTCCCCCTTTGAGAGGCCAGGTATTGCATTCTTTGCTAAAGCAAGCGGATTGATGATAATTGGTCCTACTATATTCATAATCATTTCATCATTTATACAAAAATTCGGAGGTGAAAATCACGCTAAACGAAATACTGCAATATTTTTAATTGTCGTATTGCTCATAGGACTAGTAATTTTAGAATCAAAATTATTCGGATTACCATCATTTAGATACTTAAATGCAATAAATCCATTTTTAACAACACTTGATCCTCTAACAGACTCGGTTGCTGAACACGCTACCACATCAATATTTCAATCATTTTTGTTCAATTCTGTCTTTATGATATTTGCAGGAATAGGCGCATGGCTAATCTTCAAAAACATTGCTGCTGAATCAAACCAAAGAAAAGATGTACAAGTTTTTGCTTTGATTTTTGGCTTACTGGGCGTCTATATCAGCTCAGCATTTATCAGATTAGAATTATTTTCCTCTATTGCATTAGTCATTCTTGGCTCAATAGGGTTATCATTACTAACTAAAGGAATTTTCCAAGCAGAGAGACAGGAAAACAAGAAACTCATCAGGTCACATCCTATGGCAATTAAAATCTCGTTTTTAGCAGTAATCACATTATTCTTGATATTACCAATGTTTGTACCTGCCAATGCAAACTGGATTAATGCAGCCAAGCTACCGCCCACCATTCTTAATGGAGGAAGTAACTACAATATTGCTACATCTGACTGGCTAGATGCAATGAACTGGCTTAAAGAGAACACACCCAAAGATTCTGTCGTCGCATCTTGGTGGGATTATGGTTACTGGATTACAACACTTGGTGAAAGAAAATCTATTGCTGATAATGCTACACTAATTGATTGGAGAATTAAACAGATGGCACAGGTCTTTTTGAGTTCACCGGATGAAAGCTGGAAAATATTGAAGGAAATGAATGCAGATTATGTACTCGTTTATGTGGCTGCTCAAAGAGCAAACTCGGATGAGCCTGGATTATATCTAGTTCAGGGTGGCGGTGATGAGAGTAAAAAATCTTGGTTTATGAGAATCGGAGGATTTGACACTGAAAAATATCTTTATGATGATGGTATGAGTGCAACTCCAGAATTTTGGAATAATACAACTCTAGGTAAAATGATTCCATTCACTCTATATGGTTACGTTGATCTTCAAAACAGAAGACAATCTGAATCCTATGTTCCAGGTTACAGTCCAATCTACATAGATGATATCAAATATCCAAAAGATGGTAATGGACCTCTGAAGCTTGTTTACATGTCCTCTGGATTCTTACGCAAGGACTCGGGACCTATTAACGGCGTACTGATTTACGAGATTAACAAGAATTACGTTCCATCCACTGTATCAGCAACATCTACTCCTCCAGTAAAAACATCACAACCTATTCAAAACAAATCTGAAACTTCAAAAAATCCTATTGCAACAATTTCAACAAACTTTGGAGATATTGTAATTGAACTAAATCCTCAAGTAGCTCCAAAGACAGTTGATAGTTTTATTAAATTAGCAAACAAAAAGTTCTATGATGGTACCTTATTCCATAGAATCATCCCGACATTTGTAATTCAGGGAGGAGATCCTAACACCAAAGATCAACCACCTGGAACATGGGGAACTGGAGGTCCAGGATATACAATTGATGCTGAAATCAGCAATCTTAAACATGTCAAATATGCTGTATCTATGGCAAGAGGTTCTGATATTAACAGTGCAGGATCCCAATTCTTTATCGTAACAGGCGATGCTCCATTTTTGGATGGCAAGTATACGATATTTGGTAAAGTCATACAAGGACAGAATGTAGTTGACAAAATCGCTTCCTTGAAAACTGATCTCAATGATAGGCCAATAGATTTTGATTCTGCAAGAATGAAAAGTATCAGAATTTCCTAATCTTTGAATTTATTCATTATTCTATAACGGGCATACTTGTCATCTGGGGAAAATTTAGCTGGATGTGCGGTCACAGTCTTAATGTTACATTTCCGACATTCTTCTTTGAGTGTATAACCTTCACATTCAGGACACTTGCGAAGCTGAAATTTCATTACTAACCCTCTCGAGTCTTTTTAGATTCTTCTCTTGTAAAATTAAACGTTCCATTATTTTTTTCAATCATCTTTTGGATATTGTCCAAAACTGGTTTTAGCATCCTTTCGGCCGTTTTAAAGTCAGGACCTGTAACACTTAGTCTGTATTTTGGTGCCCCGATGTAAGTTACGAAAATATTTGAAGATTGATTCCCTATAGATTCTAAAATTGCATTTTTAATTATGTCTACACCGTTGGATTGATTGCATGACAGATCACAAATCCCTCTAATCTCAACAGATGGAGGTTTTATCTTAGAACCTGCTTCTGCTATTGAAGTTGAAATTTTTTTCACAAGTTTAAGATCATCTAGAACTCCGATTCCCTTGGTTGCAACATCCAAAAATGCATCATAAATAAAGTCGTATTTAGAGAAAATCGTATCTTCCAACTTTTCTAATTCTTTATCCGATAATCCAGCAGAGGTTTTTACTACATCTAGAAGTGTTCTACCTTTTTCAATTCTTTTTACTTCTAGCAATTTTTTCTTTTGTTGTTCTTTTGAGACTTGCTTTAATGATAAATCGATTTCAGAACGTCCAGGATTTACTTTTTTGACAAGGAGAACTTTTTTTTCCCCCTCGCGAACGAATTTGTTAACTGATCTAACCCAGCCGGGAGCTATTTCCGATACGTGCAAAAATCCTTGAGTATTATTGTACTCATCTAATGTCACATACGCTCCATGATCGGTAAGCTTTGTAATTGTGGCCAAAACGATCTCACCAGTCTCTGGAAGTTCTTGTGTTTCAGTAACCAATGTAGCTTTGTTTTAGCAACATAATTTAATGTTGTCTAAAAATCAATGCCTTTTTTTGCACGAACACCTTTTTGAAAAGGATGTTTAATCTCTCTCATCTCAGTTACAAGATCGGCAGCATCAATTACTTGTTGTTTTGCATGATTTCCAGTCAACACTAAAGTAATATTTTTTGGTTTAATACTGATTAAATCCAAAACTTCACTCTCATCAACCAATCCAAGGTTCACTGCATAGTTGATCTCATCCAAAATTACAATGTCGTATTTTTCGGATAGAATTTTTTCTTTGGCAATTCTTATTGCCTCCTTTGCAATTCTTTGATGGACTTCTTTTGGAGTCTTGTCATCAATGATTCCTACAAAACCTTTCCCAACTGCTGCTAGCTCAAATTCTGGCTCTAGCCTTTTTGATGAACTCATTTCCCCATAATGCCAAGAACCTTTGATGAATTGGATCATGTAAATTTTGTAATTATGGCCTACTGCTCTTAGAGCAATTCCCAAGGCAGCAGTTGTCTTGCCCTTTCCTTTTCCTGTGTATACTATTATGAGGCCTGAATTCTCCATAATTTCAAAATTATTTTAGGATAGAAAAAGATTGGTATACTTCCACATCAAAGATAAAGAAATGAAGATCTCTAGAGTTGTAATTGCTGGGACAACAAGTGGCGTTGGTAAGACTTCAATCACATGTGCCATAATTTATGGACTAAAAAATAAAGGATATTCCGTTCAACCCTTCAAAGTTGGTCCTGACTATATTGATCCATCATATCTCTCAGCTATCTCTGGTAATGCTGCTAGAAACCTAGATTCTTGGATAATGGGGGAAACAGCAACACTCGAGAGCTTTACCAAGAATTCGACCTCCGACATATCGGTAGTGGAAGGTGTTATGGGTTATTATGATGGATTCTCTGGAGCGACTAACCAGTCCAGCACTCATCATATAGCGACAATTTTGAAAGCTCCTGTAATTCTAATATTGGATGCCAGTAAAACTGCACGTTCTATTGCTGCAACGGCATTAGGTTATGTCAAATTTCACAAGAATTCAAGAATTGTCGGATTAATTCTCAATAAACTAGGAAGCAAAAAACATGAAGAAATGTGTAGAGTAGCACTTTCAAATCTAAAAATTCCCATTCTGGGCTG
>DAMC01000027.1:5467-8719 GCA_002499525.1 Nitrosopumilales archaeon UBA218 | reverse complement strand
ATCAGTTCTGCAATATTGGCATCGGTAAAGTATCTTACATTGTATCTTCCTAGAGTCTTTTTACAATTATTACAGTAAATTTCCTTGAATTCCAACTCCATCACTTGTATTGATCATAATAAATGACTTTTATTTTGGAACCAAAAAACCCTGTTTGCGGGAGTCGCCAAGCCCGGTCAACGGCGTAAGGTTCAGATCCTTATCTCCTAGGAGTTCGTGGGTTCAAATCCCACCTCCCGCATTAATCATAAAATAATTTCAAACCCATGAGCAAGTTTAAACCATAGTTTGATCACTAATTTTCGATGGGCAAAATCATCAAAGTAGGCGGCCGAGGTACATCTCGCAGAGAGGTAGATGCTGATGATCAAAAATGGGCTGGAGAAAAATTCAGAGAATACCAGAAGAAAGTAAAAGAAAAGGCAGCTGATGAATATGTCGTATCTGGCCGTGGAACTAAGAAAAGAAAGCTAGGAGATACTCCAGAAACTGAGAGACCTTCCGCAAAGGGACGCTATGTTTCGATGGGTAGAGGAACAGGAAGAAGGAAGCTAGATTAAACTAGTTTTCAAGCTTATTTTTCTAATATTTTTGAAATTTTTGATTCAAGAGATTTACTTATCTTTTCACCAGAGACCTTACCGCGAAGAGATTTCATGGCAATACCCATTAACATACCTGCAGAGTGGGTTCCTTGTTTTTGAATGACTTGAATGTTGTTTTGAATAATATCGTCTAGGAATTTATCCAACTCATTATCACCAAAACTCGGTTGGTTCTGTACAAATTCATTAGGAGTTTTAATTTTACTAGTCATTATGTTTTCAAAGATTATCTCTACTGATTCTTTTGTTATCTTATCGTCTGATAGCAATTCAAATACTCTTGAGATATGTTCTGGCTTTAGTAAAGACTGATTCATTCCCTGTCGCTGAAGATTTGTAATAGTGGAACACAATGCAGACGCAACAAAATTTGGATTCTGATATTTTGAACAAATTGATTCGAATAATTCTAGATAATCCGAATCGAAAACTTGTTCTGCTAATTGTAAGTTTAGGCCGTATTTCTTTTGCAGCTCCTCCATGACATCATTCCAAGATTTCGGTTTATTTTTTTGGGCAAATTCAAATTCTTGGTTACTTACCAGAATTGGCGGTATGTCTGTTTCAGGATACATGCGTGAAGAACCAGGCCTTGGCCTCAAAAATACAGTATCACCTACATTTGTCGCTGCCCGAGTTTCTGCGGGAACACCAATTTTTGCCGCCTTGATTCTATTAAGTACAGCATCCAACGCAAATTCTATCTTGTCTTTTGGACCAGCAATTATGAAAAAACCATCAGATTTTTCCAACTTTAATAATTGACGTAACTTGTCCACATGGTCATGCTCAATACCATAATTTGGTAGCTCATCTGAATGAAAAATCCCTCCAATTCCAAAAAATCTCACCTGTTGACCAAGCTCTTTACCTAATCGTATATCCTCATATGGTTCGTATCCGAATATTCCTGCAAAGTTTTTGATTCCCTGTGCCTTGATAATAAAACCGTCCTTGATTGATTTTTGAACTATCTTGGATTTGCAGTCAGTAAAAAATGAAGTGACATCAACACTTTGATCTTTTGATAATGATTCTAGCTCAATACTTTCTAGCTTTTTTGCAATTAATTGTAATCCGTGTTGACGTTTTGCTTCATAAATTATCACTTTTTCAAGCTGATCAAGCTGCTGAACTCCTTTTACTTCAACTATGCCTCCCCCAGTGACTGAAACATTGACATCCTGTCGAATTGACCCAATCCCTCGAGTAACGCGTCTAGTGACACGTAACAATCTACCCAACGTTATTGCTATTTTTTTAATAAACTCAGGTGAGCCTTCAACCGGATCCAGTGCAATTTCCACAAGAGGTATACCAAGTCTGTCCAACGCATATTCTCTTGTATTTTCAGAATCTTTGATCAGTTTGGCTGCATCTTCCTCAAGACAAATGGATTGTACTCCTACTTTCTTACCATCAACCTCAAGATATCCTCCTTGAGCTAATAACATAGTTCTCTGAAATCCAGATGTATTGGATCCATCAATGACAATTTTTCTCATAACATAACTTTCATCAAAAACACTAGAGTGTAGTGCAGATGCGATGATTAATGCAGTATTTTTTGCATCCTGATCAAGCTTGTGTGGGGGTTCATCATCATGCTCTACAAGACAACTGCTCAGTGGATTTGCAAAATACTGAATTTGCTTTGATTTTGATGATTCAAAAAGAGCCGCCGGATCGTACTTGCCAAGCTCACTTTTTGCCAATCTTAATCTCCTTGAGAAATTTATTGGATAATCCTCTAGTTCTAATGGTTTGCAACGACAAAATAGTTTTTTATCGGTTGCAAGTTGTTGATGAATTTCTAATCCTACCTTTAGACCAATCTTGTCAATTTCCACACAAAACATATCTTTGATTGCCTTAAATCTTATTCTGTAAATTCAGATGCGATATTTTTGAGCATGATATTTCCAATATTTTTAGGATCAACACCAAGCGCCCACATTGCTTTTACCAGTGCAACTTCTGGAATCATATTGGATAACGGGATTACTCCAAAATGCATTAGATCTCGTCCACTCTCATAAATAGCCATATTGACTTGTCCATCCAGACACTGCGAGGTCATCCCTAAAAATACATCATGAAGTTTTGCCTCTTTAATAACATCATACATTGATCTACCGACATGTCCGAGTCCAGTTCCTTCAAAGATCACCGCTTTGTATTTTTGTTCCAAAATATGCTCAAATAATTTTGGATCATATCCTGGATGATATTTGATTAGTGCAGCTTTGGTATCCACTGCAATCTTTGGAGTGTATTCTTTTTGTTTAAAGTATGACCCGGTAAAATTCTGTTTAATATCTTGAGATATTACAAACGCCGGTTTGTTTCCAATTGTCTCAAAAGCATTTCTTTTACTGGTGTGGTTCTTTCGTACACGAGTGCCAAGATGACATGCGATATCATCGTCATTCTCAGAGTTATGCATTGCAACATAAACACCATTCACATTGGATTTTACTATGAATTTGGCGGCTCCAATCAAATTTAATGCTGCATCAGATGATGGTCTATCTGACGAACGCTGAGAACCGACCAGAACTATGGGTTTTGGAAATCCAGCTAGTGCAAATGACAAAAATGCAGCAGTGTACTGCATAGTATCTGTTCCATGAGCGACTAAAATTCC
>DAMC01000027.1:870-5105 GCA_002499525.1 Nitrosopumilales archaeon UBA218 | reverse complement strand
GAATATTCAGAGAATAATACTTCGGCATCAATATTTGCGATCTCTGCTAATTCTGGCACTGATGCATTTAGCTCCTGAGCAGTTAGTGCAGGTGTGACACTACCAGTTCTATAATCGATTCTACTGGCTATGGTTCCACCAGTTGATAATAGTAGTATTTTTGGTAATGACGGATTTTGTTTTATTGTATGATTGTTTTCCTGTAAAGTTTGGACACCTGATACAAACTCAACTTTTCTTATCTTATCTAGACTAAGACCCACATTATATCCACTCTTGAATTTAACAACAATATGCAAATCATCACTGTGCTCGTATCGAGGCATGATTGTAGCAGTCTGCTCTATGTCCGTAGTGATTTTGATGGTGTCTCCTACTTTGATCTTGTTATGCTTTAGAAACTCTAAAGCCTTACCAGTATATCCTCTATATTCAGACATTTATGAAAAACTGAATCTGATTCGTATTTTAATTATCTGTAGTATGGTACAGCTATTTTCTGGCCAATCTTGAGGTCTTTTTGCATTTTGACCTTCTTTACTGCCTCTTCGAAATGCCTCATAGTCACTTTAGCACTGCTACTTGCCTTTTCTAGCTCTTCCTTGGAAGGGTGTTTGTCGAGGTATTCGTGAATTACAATCGATACGGCAGTATTTGCAATTGCGGCAACATCTGCTCCGCTCAAGCCGTCGGTTATCTCTGAAATCTTGTCCAAATTCACATAATCGATTTCATTTTTGTCAGACACTGCTGGAATATTCTTTGCAGTGATATCTAGGATCTGTTTTCTACTGTCTTTATCTGGCATTGGAATCTGTATTATCTTGTCAAATCGACCTGGTCTCAACAAAGCAGGATCTATCATATCTGCTCTGTTTGTTGCAGCTAAAACAATAACTCCATGCATATTTTCCATTCCATCAAGCTCTGTTAGTAATTGACTAACTACTCTTTCTGTCACAGCAGTCTCTGCACCAGCACCTCTGATTGGTGCAATAGAATCTATTTCATCAAAGAATACTACACATGGAGAAGCCTGTCTTGCACGTCGGAATATTTCTCGAATTCCCCGTTCTGATTCTCCAACCCATTTTGATAATAATTCAGGACCTCTAACTGAGACAAAATTTGCTTCACTTTCAGTTGCTACGGCCTTTGCAAGAAGAGTTTTTCCTACACCGCTTGGACCATGCATCAAAATTCCTCTTGGCATTCTATGGCCAAGCTTGTCATACAGAGCTGGATACTTCATTGGCCATTCTACTGCTTCTTGTAACTGCTGTTTTACTTCTTTTAATCCTCCAATGTCATCCCATTTTACATCTGGATTTTCAATGAAAACCTCACGCATTCCAGATGGAGTGACCTCGATGAGTGCTTTTTGGAAATCATCATTATTCACAATTAGCTTGTCTAGAGTTTCTGGCGGAAGCTTCTCATCTTCCATATTCAATTCCGGCAATAATCTTCTAAGACATTTCATTGCTGCTTCTTTACAGAGATATTCCAAATCCGCACCGACATAACCGTGGCTAACTGAAGCAATTTTATCGATATTGACATAGTTTGTGTCGTTTTCTTCTGTGACTAGTGGCATGTTTCTGGTGTGAATGTTAAGAATGTCTTTTCTGCCTTTCTTATCTGGTACCTTGATTTCGATTTCTCTGTCGAATCTTCCAGGTCTTCTGAGTGCTGGATCTATTGCATTTGGTCTGTTAGTTGCTGCAATGACAATTACCTTACCTCTGGCCTCTAGGCCATCCATTAGTGAAAGCATTTGAGATACTACACGTCTTTCAACTTCACCAGTTACTTCTTCTCTTTTTGGCGCAATGGAATCTATTTCGTCAACGAAAATAATTGATGGTGCTTTTTCTCTTGCCTCTTTGAAAATTTCTCTGAGTCGAGCTTCACTTTCACCATAAAATTTACTCATAATTTCCGGACCTGAAATACTGATAAAGTGAGCATTGCTTTCGTTGGCAACTGCCTTTGCAAGTAATGTTTTTCCAGTACCTGGTGGACCATACAACAAAACTCCCTTTGGAGCTTCTACACCGAGTTTCTCAAATATTTCTGGATGTCGTAATGGTAATTCTATCATCTCACGAACTTTTTTAATTTCATCAGTCAATCCGCCAATGTCTTCATAAGTTACCTGCGGAACTCCTCGTAATGTCTCTCCTTTCTCTGCAATATGGAAAACTGTTTTCTGTGTCACAAGTACTGCATCAGCTGCTGGAGTTACGCCAATAACTTGGAAAGTTAATCGTCCACCAAAATATGGTACCATAACATTGTCACCTTTGATTAATGGAACACTTTCTAATGCGTCTGCCAAATATCTCTCATCGATTGGAGGAATGGCTTCTAAAGGTGCAACAACTACTTTTTCTGCAGCAACTGCCTTTATCTTTCGAACTGTTATAGTATCGCCAATTGCGATTCCGGCATTGTTTCTACCCAATCCATCTATTCGAATAATTCCCTTTCCTTCATCTGATGGATACAATGGAAGACATTTTGCCACCGTCCTTCTTTTTCCTTTAATCTCAATAACATCACCTGTTGAGGCATTAAGATTATCCATGGAATCATAGTCGATTCTAGCTACTCCGCGTCCTACGTCTCTTGTATATGCCTCCAAAACTTTGAGAGACAGGCCGCTTTGACTCATATGTATATCATCTCAGCGTATTTTTTATATCTTTGGCCTTTTTGATCCATACAAAACAAAGCTTAAAATCCAAAGTCCCAACCATCACCAAAAATGGGTAAGCGACCATTAGTTAGAAGACGTGGCCGAGGAGGCATGCAATTCCGAGCAGCCGCAACTGGTAAAGTCATTCCTGCCAAATACCCATACTTTGACCTTGCAGACGCTCATACTGGTCAAGTTATCGATCTTATTCATGAAAGAGGACGTGATGCACCTCTAGCTAGAGTCCGTTTTGAAGATGGCTCTATTTCTATGATTCCTGCAGTTTTAGGAACTTCAATAGGTAGTACGATAAAATTCGGATTAAATGCAGATATTGCAAACGGAAACGTAATCAGTATTCAAAACATTCCTGATGGAACCACCGTATGTAATGTTGAAAAACACTTTGGGGATGGAGGCGCAATAGCAAAAAGCGCCGGTGGTTCTGCCACTGTATTTTCTCACGGAGCTGACGGTGTAATTCTAAAATTACCTTCTGGATCTTTTACAACTCTTAATCCTAAAAATAGAGCAATGATTGGAATCTTGGCTGGCGGTGGTTCTGGAGACAGACCATTCCTTAATGCAGGAAACAAATGGAGAAGATACCGATCCAAAGGTCACAAATATCCAATTGTCAGAGGTGTTGCACAAGCTGCTTATGTCCATCCTCATGGTGGTGGCCGACATCAACACATGGGTGGAGGCGGTACTGTATCAAGAGATGCACCACCAGGAGCAAAGGTCGGAAGCATTGCAGCAAGAAAGACTGGTCGCTCTCGAGTAAAAGAAAGAGAATAATCAGAATTTTTTATACCCTAAAATTGATTAAGATCAAAATGGGTTCACTGCTAAATGGGAAAACAACGTGTCCATCTTTTCATTACTGGAAAAGTTCAAGGAGTTTTTTTCCGTCAAGCAATGAAAGTTACTGCTATCAAAAATAATGCTACCGGCTGGGTTAGAAATCTAAAAGATGGTAGAGTCGAAGCTGTAATAGAAGGAGAAGACTTGGATGTAAGCAATGTCGTAGAGTGGTCTCATGCAGGCCCTGCAAATGCGCGTGTAGAAGATGTTGAAATTAGAAACGAGCAACACAAAGGCGAGTTTGCCAAGTTTGAAGTGTTGTACTAGTAAAATGAAAAGCGGTAGTAGTTCTGCCAGTTCCGATCCAAACGAGTAACCCCATCTCTAAACGGACAAGATCCGCCACGTTGACGAAGTAGCGTGAATACTTTGCCTTAGGATTGCTCCCTCCCGGACCTCATCCATTTCGGCAATTCGACACTAGGATTACTCCTTCGAGCAATCATGTGCCTGTATCCACCCGCTTCGGCGTGATTTCATTTCAGTACATCTAGCGGGAATTATCCATCTGGAAGTTTATCCAGCAGTTACTGACCTCTGCATAGAGCCGGTTTCAGAAAAGGGCACGGCTAGCGCCCCGATCCTACCTACTACCAAAATACAATCGTCGTATTGTTATATTTGCATTAGGCTAATCATGAAGGTCTACAATCATTTTACACACAGA
>DAMC01000027.1:0-530 GCA_002499525.1 Nitrosopumilales archaeon UBA218 | reverse complement strand
ACAGTCTTCATTGTTTGTGATATTTTCAAGACAGAACGAAACATGTTGTTTTTAATTCCAGCATGAGTGTTTTCTAACTTGTTCAAAAATTCTCTAATTTCAGTACGTATTCCCTCATTCATGTGAGGACACTGTTCTGTTTGAAATGGCAGATCATTGGTAAATGCGTAAAATACAATCTCTGATTCATATATTTCACAAAATGGTTTTATTTTTCGCAGAGAATTTTCTGAAGTATCTGGATCCATCCAACCAATTTTGTTAGTATCCCCTGATAATGTATTGATTACAAATGTCTGCAAAGTATCATCCAAATTATGACCTGTAGCAATTACCTGCGCACCGATTTGCTTTGCAGCATGATCCATTGCACGTCTACGAAATGTTCCACAAATTGAACATGAAGACAATCTGTCATCTTCATGCTGCTTTAGTGACTCGTCAAGTGTGAGACCAAACAAATCTCTATAAGAAAAAACTGTATGTTCAACACCTAATTTACTGCAAAAATTCCTAACTATATCCAATGC
>DAMC01000048.1 GCA_002499525.1 Nitrosopumilales archaeon UBA218 | reverse complement strand
TATGAAATACATTATGCGATGCGCCAATGGTTAAGCAGCTTACAGCTACGCCCACGAAATTACGTATAGTCATAATTCCATCTGGATTTGGAGCCAACAATGAAGTGTTGAATACCACATAATAGTTGTCGAACAACCAGAATGCCAGAGTAATCCAAGATGTGACGCCAGCTATAACATAACCTAGCCGTGTTTTGTTGCTGACAAAAATTATTGCGCTGAAAATAGATATGAACCAAATCACTGAAAGTGTTAACCAACCTAGATTGTAAACTTCGGGTCTATTGTCAAGCCAATAGTAAGTAGTACCAATGAAAGCCATGACCGACAATGAAATCATCAATAACTTTTGATTCATGACAAAGCTGGTTCTACTCTCCGTTACCTCTTCTGGAGGGGGATTTGCCTTCATATCCTCAGTTGCAATGTGGACTGCTTCCCTGACTGTCTTTAATGGAATTGGGATTATCTTTCTAATAGAATCATCTCGTACTACTGTATCATGAACAAGACTGTCAATTAGTGGTCGAGCAAGAGATGCCTTTACTGGGGTAATGAGATCTACCCAATATGACGAAAGCCTAGTAGTCAGGAAAGGAATCTGAATTACAAACAGATTCTTGTTCAGATAAGCAGAGTATAATCTCATTAGTTCCTCGTATGTGAGTTTTTCAGGTCCTCCGATATCATAGGTAATTCCAGCAGTTTCTGGCTTTTCCATACAGCCAATCAGATAAGCAATAACATCATCAACTGCTATTGGTTGGGCCAAAGATTTAACCCATTTTGGACAAACCATTATCCTTAGTCGTTCTACAAGATACCTCAACATTGCATAAGAGCCTCCACCAGCGCCAATGATTAGAGAAGCCCTAAGTTGAGTTACTGGAATATTGCCCGATGCCAGAATATCTCCGACCTCCTTTCTGCTTTTCATGTGTGGAGAAAGCTCCAAACTCTCATTTACCAATCCACCAAGATAGATTATTCGCTTTACTCCGCAATTTGTTGCTGCTTTCAAAAAGTTCTGAGCTTGAATTTTTTCTCGGGATGCAAATTCTTTCCATTGATTTTTGTCCCCTTCCATAGAGTGGACCAAATAATACGCAACCTCAACTCCTTGTAGTGCCTTTTCTAATTCCTCCAATTTGAAAAGATCTGCTTTAACATACTTGAGATTATTGGAATTCTCTCTTGTTTTGCGTGAGAGGGCCTTAACGGAATATCCTTTTTTTACTAATTCTGAAACCAGACGGGAGCCGATGAACCCCGTAGAACCTGTAACCAAAATGTTGAATGGAGATAATTGCTTAAAGGGAATAGTTTGGGTTTGCTGGCTCATTTATCCTAGTGCCCCCAATGGTTGAGTTTTTTTCAAACTTTTCATTTTACCAAGTACAGCTGTTACTCCGCCCACAACAGTCCAGAGAAGCCCTCCTAAAATAAACGGCTCACGAATTTCAAAAATGAAAGTAGATGTGGCCAAGAATCCAACACCAAGACCTACTAGTGCTAGTCCAGCACCAACTAGTATCCTATCCATTTAGTTCACCTGTTAATTCATGGTTTAATGAAATACTCAATGTTGGAAACCTCAATTTCAGAAATATAAACTGGTGATAATGGAGTTTTCTAGTGCTAATTTTATGCCTAGTTTCCACCAAATTAGCACTATAAATTATCGTTAGCACTATTTATTTAGCTCAACGCTAATCAAGGACATGGTCTATTTGCGTGCCAAAACAGTCAAAGGGGAAAGATATCTTTACCTTGTAAAAAGTGTCTGGGATGCAAAAAAAAATACTTCAAGGCAGGAGACCATAAAGTATCTGGGCAAGGCCTCCAGCATTACTAAAGACGACATACCTGCAGATTATAGAAATGATAAAAAAATCATATCCTATCTTTCATCGATTGACGCAGTATCAATTGAAGAAAAAGAAGAGTTGCTAAAAAAATTAAAGGATCAGCTTTTCAATTCATTGACTAAGGGAGATTTTGATGCAACAAAGCAACTCTTTGACGCATATTCCTCCTCATCTGGAATGGCTAGCTTTTTTGAGAAATTGCTAACTCCGGTAATGTACAAGATTGGCGAATTATGGGTTAAAGGAAAATTAGGAATTGCAGATGAGCATGTTGCTAGCAATATAGCAAATACTCTAGTCAAAATGACCAATACCAAATTTGCCGAAATGCCTACCAAGAAAAAGATAGTGATTTGTGTTCCTGAAGGTGAAGAGCATAATCTTGGAGCAAACATACTGGAGACATATCTTAGGAATTTGGGTCATAAGGTATACAACCTAACTCCTCCAGAGCCTCACGATTCTGTAGTAGAATTTATCAAATCGACCAATCCACATGCGGTTTTCATATCTGTCACACTAGAAGATAACATCAAGCCGGCACAAAGACTCGCAAAAAAAATTGCGGATAAAAGTAATGTCCCAATTTTCGTCGGGGGACAGGGATTGAAAAACCAAGACGTGAAATTCGAGCATGCAGAGGTTGTCCGCGGTTTGAACCTAAGAGACGTCGGAAGGCTAGTATCGAAAAACAAATAATCGATTTTTTAATTTCGACTAATTTTCAACTTTGGCGTAAAACAGGAAATATGTTTGTCTTACAAGATGTGTCTTTTGAAATTTTCTTGTGAGATCCTCAAGCAATAACAATACATTGTTCAGAGTTTCTTTGTTTTCTTTGAAAGCATTAAGTTTTTTGAGCATAATTTTGTTTTCTTCATCGTTAAGGTCATTTTTAAAATGGCCAAATAATTTCAAAAGTACATAATGGTGGGTTTTGATTGTGGGTTCTTTTTTCATTGTATTTTTTAACGTAATTTCATAGTTTTCATGAAGGATTTGTGGCGATAACATCTCATGATTTGCCACAATATCGCGCAGAGTATGTGTATCGATTCTGTCGTGAGCCATCAGCAGATATTTGTTAATGGAGTGAAAATGAACTAGTTCATCTATGTTATGTTTGTCTAGCCTGCTGAAATTATTCATCACGTAATCGTGGATATTCTTGTGGGAGAGAGGTTCTTGTGAGTGTTTGCCAAGAACGTGCATAAGACAAATTTTACAATTATGATATTTGAAAGACGAAGCTATTACGTAGTGTTAGCACTATATCAGGCAGATTCATCATTTTTATTCGATTTAAAATTTAGATAATCTATAGATGCCAAAATTTTCCAAATCAGTTTTCATTTTCACTAGGGATTTGAGAATTGAGGACAATACTGCCCTAATTGAGGCCTGCAAAAATTCCAACCAAGTAATTCCTTGTTTTGTTTTCAATAAAAAAATAATTCAAAAGGACGGCTTTAGGCTGAGATTTCTTTTAGATTCATTGGATGACCTAAAGGGACAGTTTTCCAAAAGAAACTCTAAACTCCAAGTTGCTATCGGCAAATATTCAGAGACGCTAGAACAGATTAAAGAGATCGATGCCGTCTTTATCAATTCTGATTTTACTCCTTTTGCAAAAAAAAGAGAATCCGAGATTGCTAATTTTTGTAACAAAAAGGGAATCGCATTTTTTAGATACGTAGATCACCTCATGTATGATCCCAGTTTCGTCAAGACAAAGATGGGCAAGCCCTACACTATTTTTTCCCAGTTTTTTAGAGCATCATCACAACTTCAAGTCCCAAAACCAACGAATACTGAATTTACGAATTTTTATTCCAAGAAGATTTTTGACGAAGATGTAGGATCCAATTACAACATTTCAAATCACGGGGGTAGAAATAATGCCTTGAAAATTCTAGATAGTATTTCAGAGTTTTTAGATTATGAAAAAAAGAGAAACTATCCCGAATTGAATAGTACTACTAAACTCTCAGCACATAACAGGTTCGGAACTGTTTCAGTAAGGGAAGTATATCATGCATTAGTCGATAGTCTTGGCAAAAATCACACATTAATTTCAGAGATTCATTGGAGAGAGTTTTTCAATCATGTACTATACCACTATCCCTCAGTTATCAGCGAGTCATTTAACAAAAGACATTCAAACATGAAATGGCAGAAAAATCAGGCACGTCTTGATGCCTGGCGCGAAGGTAGAACCGGTTTTCCAATTGTAGATGCGGGAATGAGAGAGCTAAACAACACAGGATTTATGCATAACAGGGTAAGAATGATTGTTGCATCATTTCTGACCAAAGATTTGCACATTGATTGGAAAGAGGGGGAGAGGTATTTTGCTCAAAAACTTGTTGATTATGATCGTGCTGTCAATAATGGTAACTGGCAGTGGGCGGCATCAACTGGATGTGATGCACAGCCATGGTTTAGAATTTTTAATCCGTGGTTGCAACAAAAAAAATTCGACCCATCTTGTGTCTATATTAAAAAGTGGGTTACAGAACTGCAAGATCTCTCTGCAGAACAGATCCATAGACTCGAATTGGAGTCATTTAACAACAAATATCCCAGACCAATAGTGGACCACAAAGTGGAAGTCAAAATAGCTAAAGAAATGTTTTCATCTAATTACGAGCTAGAGCAAACAAAATCAGATTC
>DAMC01000012.1:8443-8636 GCA_002499525.1 Nitrosopumilales archaeon UBA218 | reverse complement strand
TTTCTGTGTTAAATGTTTCATTCGATGTTCCAGTATAGGCCACAATCTCGCCCTCTTGATCACGAAATATGCCTATTCTTTCAGAGAATGTACCATCAACATGTTCTGAACGAGGAATTGCAATTTTGATTTGGATTTTATTTTTTTGAACTAATCTTTGGAGTATCTCTAACTTGTGACCTCCAATTGGACT
>DAMC01000012.1:0-8060 GCA_002499525.1 Nitrosopumilales archaeon UBA218 | reverse complement strand
AGAGATAATGTAGAAATGCTCTTTAGCGTCACATATTGAACAGCTCTGTCATATTCTATGGAATTTGAAAGACAGGGAATGAAAAATTCTGTTACGAGATTATCGTTGTCTGTTCTATATTGTAGTTTGAGTGAGAGATTTTTTAGTCCCATAATCTCTGGCTAGTTTTATGTTATTTAAGTGAAAAATTATTTTGAGGTGAGTTTCTTTATGACTTTGGAAAATTCATTCAGAGGCACAATCTTTACTGTGCTTGTAGCTGATATGCCTACATCGATACACATGGTTTCTATATCATGTGCGTTATTTGCATCCAAAATGATTATCCATTGGTGCTCTAAAACAGACATGTAAAAACCAACAATCTTTTCAATATTGTGTTTTTTGATGCTGAGTTCAATTTTCTTACTGATTTCTAAAAATATCTTTTTACTATTCTTGTCATTTAATGGACATGATTCGGGACTATGTGATGCGAAGACTCCAAAAAGCATGTTATGACTGTCATCAATGGATAATTAAATTTTACAAAATCTCATACTTGATACCAAAACAGTTTAACCATGCATTTGTGGGAATAAACTTTGAAAATTAATCGATCTGTCGAAAACCAGCATATCTGTATGTGTAAAATCATCTAATTATGAAAAATCAAGAAATGCTCCCGCCGGGATTTGAACCCGGGATCACTGCCTTGAGAGGGCAGTATGCTTAACCGGACTACACCACAGGAGCTTCTAAAAATTTGGTGAATTCTCGCAATTTAAAGGAATGCTATTAGATTGTTTAGTTAAAAAATTATTATTGGAATCTTTAAGAAAATTCAAAAATCCATTTCTTTATTGGACACAAATCAAATAATCAGTAAACTCGATTTATCTAATCACACTGTTGGATTGGGTGGTTGTAAGGTTCACAAAACCACTCTAAGTTGTTGTGAATACAACATAACGATATTTGATGGTGGAAATCAAATTGAAACTAAAACAGTCGGCAATGAACTGATACGTATTCATCATGCCAAAATTTTGGATTCGGACCCTGATCTTTTACAAAAATATGATTCTATGGAAATTTTATCTGATCCGAATTGGGATTTGCGCACATTACTTTCAAAAATAAATGACAAGAATGAGAAATTACGATTATCTGTAGCAAAAAAATCTATAATAGATGCAATATTTTTTACAACTCGAGCAAAGCAAGATCTTGATAATGAATTTGCATCAATTTGGATTAAATGTTCCGCGTTGCTAATCGCTGACGCTTTGGTTTTACTTAGCTCATACCAACGTAGCCCGACACACATGATGGAATTTTTAAGACAGTCAGCAAAAAATAAGCAAAATGATTCTTTTACAATCATAACAGAAATACTTGGATTGGAACGCGCTACTCCATCACTGCTTGCACGCATGGTAAAATCAACAATTGGTTTTTCTGACATGATAGAAAATAATGGTCATGGCTCGATAATCGAGAACAAATACAGATTCTTGGTAGAGAATTCCCTTCTCTCTGATTGCTATTTTTATCTAGTTTGTATTAACAAAAACATAATCCTGCCCATACGTGACACCATTCATAAACGCCCAGAACTAGTTCACATTCTCAAAACCGCACTGGACTTGGAACATGACCGTACAAAACTTGAACAGCAAGCAAATCAGTTGCAACAAAAGGGTAATGAGCTAATTGGACTTGGAAACTATGGATGACACCAAATCCAAATATGCTGGATAACCTTTAAAACCCTCTAAGCGTTTGATACCCTATGGTAGATCAAGCTTGCGGATGCGAAACAGAAACAGGCGACCCAGAATTCCAATGTGATTGTGAAATGCAAGGTCACTGTCTATGCAGCGCAGATTGTAAATGCAAATCTTCTGTTTGTAAAGAAGCAGTTGCTCAGTTAAGCTAAACTTAACCTACTTTTTGTTTTTATTTTTCTAAATTAGTTTTTCATCTTCAGGATCCAGTCCCCATGATTTCACTAACTCCTTTTGGAATTTATCCAGTTGTTTTTCATTTAGAGGATTTCCACAGTTTTTGTGAGTTGGGACAACAGCCATTCCTGCAAGCTTGTATTCGATTTCAAACATGTGGATTTTGGCACATTCGCACATTTCTAGTTGAGAATTTAGATTGCCTCTATATTTGCTTAGCTTAAATAAATAACATTTAACTATCCTTTTTCAATAATATTACTAGTTGAAGACCATAGTTGCAATTATCGCGGTTTCGTTAATCTTGACAGTTGGTTTATCAAATAACGCCAATGCACAATTCCAAGCCGGCGGTGTAAACAAACAAGGTTCTTGGTATGTCGGTGAAGGTCTTAAAAAAGGAGAACAATTCAGTTACAATCTTTGTCATATCAATTACAAAGACTGCACTCCGTTTCGAATTGATTTTTGGGTAGAAGGTGATGATAAAGTCGGTACTGAAACTCAGTGGAAGCTTCAAACTGTAGTGTATGACGAAGGCAAAGTCTACAAAGGTACAATTAATGTGGGAAAAATTGCAGCCGAACCTGTCGGTAGTAGTAAGAACATGATCCAATATGCTGCAGCATTCAAATCATCACTATCCTGGCTATCCGCCTACGCAACAGCAGACGCGGCAGACTTTACTAAAGGACCGAAAAAATTTAACATGCCTTCTTGGGGAAAAATTGGCAACATTGGAGGAGAACAAATTATTCCTGGCTCTGAAGAACAAGTAGCTGTCCCAGGTGGTTCGTATGATACTGTCAGGGTTACTTGGAAAACAGGTGGTAAAGTGAACAATGTCTATGTTCTAGATGATTTCCCCTTCCCTGTAAAAGCTGATACTTATGCACACGTATCTTCAGGAATACCGCCTCAAGAATATAGATTCGAATTGCTAGATTTTCAAGATAATGTTTCGAATAATCCTTTTACAAAGATTCAAGGTACTGTAAACCCTGCTGAAAATCCAGCATGTGCTGCAACAAGTGATGATTTCACTCAAGTCTCTCAAAATACCAATACACAAACCATGATTGTCAATGTAAAATATTCTCCAAAAAATCCAAAACAAGGTTGTACCATGGACATGATAATTGATTTCAAGCGTAAGGAGAATCAGGACGAATGGGTAAACCAAGTACATTATGATATTCTAGTTGTCAAACCCACGAGTTCCGGACTTCCAGATGTTGTACGTTCTCTTGCCGATGAAAGTAACCGAGTAGCGTTCTTTACTACTGCCGGCCAAGTAAGGACAACAATTGACGTCAAAGAATCTGGCAAGACAACTTATGCCATTTTGGTAAAAGGAACTGGTCCTGAAACCGCCCCTGATGCTGCAAAGGCAGGATTCATGACTTTTGATGTAAATGTACTGCAAGGAGCTATGCCTCCAACTCCCCCTGTAATTCCTACCCCGTCTCCAAAATGTACATCTGACCAAATTCTCAAAGATGGAAAATGTGTTTCTAAAGAAAAAACAAAACCTGCTGACAATACAAAGACTTTGGATACAGTAATCCCATCGTGGATTAAGACTACTGCAAAGTATTGGTCCGATAACAAGATTACAGACAAAGACTTTGCCTCTGGTATTCAATATCTGATTAATCAAAAAATAATCAAGATTCCTATTTCTACATCAACTGAAGCAAAAAGTAACACCATCCCAGCTTGGGTAAAAAACTCGGCAGGATTTTGGGCTGATGGAAAAACTGCTGATAAGGACTTTGTGAGCGGATTACAGTATCTAATTACCAACGGAATAATAAAAATTAAATCCTAAAAGATTTTGAAATTGGCCAACAAAACCCTCATCATACCTTTAGCAATAATGATTGGCGCCTCAGTAATTGGACTCACATTTCCTTTCTGGAACGGGGTACCTGGTTCTGAACAAAATGTGCTTCCGAGGTTTGCTAGCCAGTGGTATGTTGGAAAGGGAGCCGATGCACATCCTACACTAAAGTATTCAATCACAACAAAGGACAGGGATTTTTTTGCAAAAATTCAATTTCTTGACAAAACAAACGATTTTGAAAAAATCAAGGTTATGATTGATGACAAAAAGACCGGCCAACACGTTGAACAAACTCTTACTATTGGAGAAGCATTTGTTTTCATAGGAGTAAATGATGAACTAAAACCGTACATTCAGGCAATGGATGGTTCCTTGTTCTCTGTCAGAGACACCCTGACAGGCTCCAAATATCTGGTAGTTGGGGCAGAATGGGGAACTACGTATGTGGGAAAATTCACTCCGAAGCTCAAGGTGACACAATACTCTGATACAAAATTTGCATTTGGGGACTTGAAGACATTTTTAATATCTTACAAGATTAATGAAATCGAGAACAAACTTTGGGTTACAGATAATATCCCATTGCCTGTCAAGGCACAATATTATGACATTGAGGGTAATCCGGACTATTCATACGAATTAGTCGAGTTTAGTCAATAGGTTTTGTTATAGACATTCACCAATAACCAATCGCAAAAGCCAGCGACTTTTTCATCTATGATGCACCAAGTATGAAGTGAATGCGGCAAAATATCTATTCGGTCTTCTCCGAACAAAACCCGAACTCCTTCCTTTCCCTCGTACATGTAGGCATCATTTATCGACGCACCTTCAAAGACTTGCGCAGCCTTTTGTTTTATTATTGCGCGTTCTATTGGAAAATTTGTCTTCAACCTATCGATTATTAGAGATAGATCGCGTCTTCCATAATACTCAAATTCATTGATCTTATTCTGCTGAGGAAAATTTACCAATAACTGGATGTTGTATTTTTTGCCAACTGCCTTTCCAATTTCTATTATCCTCGTGTATGCAATAGCTGGATTATTTTTCAAAAGTATCATTATCTGCGGCAAGTTTGTTTTCAACTCTTTTTGTAATTCTGTCACCATCGCCGAAAATGTCATGTTTTTTCTTAATTTGGTTTGGTTATATTTTTTCAAATTGATTGGTTTTTTACAGACTATCATAATTCTGGTTACATGGCAATGCCTGCAGATTATGACGGAACACGATTGGATGATTCATCAGAACGAGCAAACAGCGTGGATGATTACAAAGTTACCTGTATATCGTTTATCGAAGACATTTCACATGATTATTTGGCATGGGTTGATAGATATCAACTAGAGCCTGAGGAAGACAAAAAGCGGAGGGACAGAATCACTTCTGTGATTTCAAAAACCAATGAATGGATTGGCAAAGTTGCTCAGACTATCAAGGCTGTGGATGTTGCTATGAATGATGGAATTCAAAAAATGGCAGAATCAACAGCAGGACAGCCATTTCAAATAGGGGTTTTTGTTAACAAGCAATCGGGCTATACTAGTTCTAAACCTGGAATTATACAAATCAATGTTAAAGCTGTAGGAAGAAATGGAAGAAAAACCAAAATTATCGAGCATTACAAAGACCAACAATTCCGATTAGAGTCGACAGCCAAAGTATTCCTTGATGAAACTAATTTGCCTTTAGGAGAATATGATCTACTGGATGTGTACCTGAATTTAGATGCCACAAAAGCAAAGCAACGAGATCTCATCTCTTTTACGATAACTGTGGCAGAAATTGAAAATGGGTTTGAGACTGACAAGCGTGGAGTTACAACTATTATTCATATAATCTGAGTCCAAACCACCAATTCAAAATCAGTTTTTTGGATTTTACAATTCCTTACAACTTGATTTTTGTATGTATGAAAAAGATGCCGTGATTAGATTACCTACTTCTGGTATATTTTCCAGACAGTGTGGCGCTTTGTATGAAGTGGTTTTGAATCAATGATTGAAGTAAATCCTTTTGGGATTTTTCTGAAATGTCAATCTGAGAATCCAGCGCATAAATTTTGAATAAGTATCTGTGTATCCCAGATGGTGGGCAAGGGCCAAAATACCCTTGCTTTTGAAACCCGTTCATCCCCTCGGAGAATTTTCCTTTCTCACCTTCTGAAATTTGATGTTTCTTAGGAGATATGTTCCAAGCAATCCAATGATTGAATGTACCACCTGAAGTATCTGGATCATCTACTATTAAGACTAAACTTTTGGTATTTTTTGGAACATTTCTAATTGTTAGAGGTGGGGAGATGTTTTTTCCATCACAAGTGTATTTTTTTGGAATAAATTCGTTATTTTTGAATGCTTGACTAGTTATCGTCATATTAGTTTGGACAGCTAATGCATAGTTTGATGTGATTATAAAAAATACCAAAATAATTACTGGGGCTAGATAATTCACGTAAATTTTTGTAATACAGTATAGATGAAGTTTTGTATTAATTTGTCAATTTGACTTGTAACACAATTCGAACTTCAGAAGCCCGCTCTTCACCGGGATACTTTAGATGTGATATTTTTTTTGCTAATATCTCATCTGTAACTAAAGATGCTACACCTTCGTGAGTATGTCCATCAAAGTCAACCTTTACGCGATTATTCTCAAGTGCATTTTTTAACCAATCCGAGTTTTCGTTTCTGCGAGAAAAATATACCATGTCATTATACGATACGGCACGAAGTTGAACAGAATGTGACTTCCCTGTCTTTCTTCCAACTGTGATCAAAAAAGCCCTAAAGACTCCCTGTTGCACGAATCGTGCACAAAGTCAAGTAATTTAATCCGATTGCTTGAAAATAATAATTTTTAGTTCCCATAAAGAATTTCCGTAATCATGTCTCATGACGGCGCTAGAAATACCTGAAAATCTTTGTACTGCAGACTCGTTTATTGGAAAGCGAGTTGTTGACCGAGAGGGTATCAAATACGGAGAGGTAAAACATATCCACATTAACTCAAAGACACTTGCAGTATCTGGTGTCACTATTCATCAGGGATTCCACAAAGAGTATTACCTATCAGCTGAATATGTTGATCATTTTACAGATGAAACATTACTTCTTTCCAGATCTCCTGTGAGGACAAACGTTCAGGTAATTGATATCGACGGTCACAAGCTTGGCAAAATAAAGAGACTAGTGAAGAACCCTCAGACCAATGAGATTAACTCGATTGAAGTATCGGATGGATTACTACGCACCAAGATAGTCTTAAAATCTGATATATGGGGAGTCGGAGACAAAGTGACGCTGAATTTGACAAAAGAGCAATTCAAAAATCTACATTAAAATTTCTTTAGTCATCTATAAAATATAGCCATACCGAACCAATTTTTAGTGACCTCAAATATTTTTGTTCAGAATTCAAATAAAAAGAGATTCTTTGCTGAACTTATCGGAACATTTGTTGTGGTTGTTCTTGCCACTAGTTCTGTAGTTCTTAATTTGAAATATTCTGGAATCTTTGGTTTGTGGTTTGTTGCAGTTTGTCCTGCCGTCGCAGTAGCTTTGATGGTCTATGCTTTTGGCAAAATATCCATGGCGCATTTCAATCCAGCTGTGACTATGGGTTTTCTGATTTCCGGTCATGCCTCAAGGGCTAATCTTACTGTTTATCTAACTGCAGAAATCTTTGGCGCATTTTTAGCTAGTCTATTTGTAAAATATACTATAGGCTCACAAAATAATCTGGGAACAAACACACCTGACTATACATATCCAATTTACATGATCTTTGGAATCGAAGTCTTAGCTACGATGTTTTTGATGGGTGTGATCTTGATTGTGGTTCACAAAGGCCTCAGCGGTCTAGCTGGTATAGCAATTGGCTCAATAGTGGGTTTAGATATTTTCTTTCTCTCATTTATCTCAGGAGCCTCAATGAATCCTATTAGATCAGTCGCTCCAGCAGTACTTTCAGGCAGTGTGGAAAATCTGTGGCTGTACTTGTCTGCACCATTTGTAGGATCTGGAATCGTAGCGTTGGTTTACAGGATCAAATTTACCAAAAGATACAGTTTGATCAGTGATTAATATCGAAAATTTTTAATTAAAACATCGTAATTTTATGTCATTTTACTTTGTTTTGCCTCTACAAATTGCACATATGGGGACGCCATTTTGCAAAGTGATTTCTATATTCGATGTATTACATACGTGACATAGACCTTTCATATTAATTGCAAAATTTTTGTACTTTTTATTTTTTTGTCT
>DAMC01000038.1 GCA_002499525.1 Nitrosopumilales archaeon UBA218 | reverse complement strand
AGTAAGGACTTTTCGTTAGTCCTCCCATTCCATTTTTGATTAGTGTCTTAGAGTCTTCTTCTGCCAGTTCCACGACCAGTACCCACCCACATTCCTTTTGTAGATGTAGTGTTGGTAGAACCAGTAACGTCCCCGAATTTTATTTTTGTAGTCCCACGTCCTACTGAGATGTACTCGTCTTTTGCCATTTCTTTTCGATGTTCGCTGTATTGCTTGAATGCAGGACCTGTCCAGTTGTTTTGTTGTTCTTTCTCATCTGCGACTCGTCTTGATGTGCCTCTGCCACCAATTCGTATGATTCCCATATCGAGTAAAGTTAGGGCATTCATACTAATAAGATTATAGGGTTTTAGAATGACAATTTACTATAATTCGTGACACCCATTGCTGATTAAAACTAAAAATCTCAAAATTCCGAATAGATTTTAATATGACAAACCGACCTTTTGAAAATACTGATGAGTTCAACTACTAAGAAGCTTGATGCAAGAGGCTTATTCTGTCCAGAGCCAGTATTTAGAACAAAAATCGAAGTTGAGCGAATGCAAGTGGGTGAAACTCTAACTGTTTTAGCCGATGACCCTAATGCGGAGGAAGATATCTCTCGTTGGGTAAAACGAACCGGCCACGAACTCTTGTCATTAACTAAAAATGACAACTCGTTAGAATTTCAAATTAAAAAGGTGAAGTAATCTTTGGCCAAAGCCGTTCTTGACGCAGATGTTTTGGATAGGGTAGGTAATACACCACTAGTCAAACTGGAATCGTTGTCCACTAACTCGATTCAATATTTTGCTAAACTAGAAAGTCACAACCCATTTGGTTCTGTAAAAGACAGGGCGGCATATTGGATGATAAAAGATGCCGAAGAAAAAGGCAAACTAAAGAAAAATCACACTATAATTATTGAACCTACTTCTGGAAATACCGGAATCGCACTTGCAGGAATTGCAAGTCTTTTAGGTTATGAAGTAGAGATCGTAATACCGGAAAAAGCCTCTGAAGAGACTAAAAAAATCATCGCAAAACTTGGTGCCAAACTTTATGAAACAAGTGATGACTTGTGCCCTAAAGTTGGTGCTGGAACTGATCAGAGTATAGCACTTGCGACTTCCATTGCCGCATCGAGACCTGACAAATATTATTCACCAAACCAATATTCCAACGAAGCAAATTTTCTAGGACACTATCGTGGAACAGGGCCTGAAATCTGGAAACAGACTGAAGGAAAAATAACTCACTTTTTCACTGGCGTGGGAACTGGCGGAACCATTACTGGAATTGGCACTTATCTGAAGGAAAAAAATCCATCAATTCGTATTGTTGGCTGTCAGCCTCAAAAGGATCACCTAATTCAAGGCTGGAGAAACTTTGAGGAATCTGCAAAACCTGATTTGTATTTGAGAAGAGAGAAAATTGTTGATGATTGGGAGCATGTATCAAATCAAGAAGCATTCTCAGTTGTTAAGGAAGTATTTCAAAAGGATGGGATGCTAATCAGTCCTTCATCAGCAGCAGTTTACGCATGCATGAAAAAATACAAAATAGAAGAATCTGCATGTGTTGTTGGAATATTTGCAGACGATGGAAGAAAATTCAAAAGCGTATATTCAAAGCAAAATATTATGTCTGAAAAAGAATTCGATGATGCTTTAAAGAATGCAAAATATCTTTCAAATATCGCGTATCTGTAATTATTTAGATTCTGTCAAATATCTGTCTACATCAATAGCTGCCATGCATCCAAATCCAGCAGCAGTGATTGCTTGACGATATCGATGATCATGAACATCGCCTGCGGCAAAAACACCCTGTATGCTTGTCTTGGTGTGATCTTTTAGTTTGATATAGCCTTGTTCGTCTAACTCGACTCTGTCCTTGAAGACTTTGGTATTGGGCTCGTGTCCAATGGCAACAAAGACTGCGCCTACCGATAATGATGTCTTGACATTCGATTTAACATCTGATAATATGACTGACTGGACTTTGCCGTCACCTGATATGTCAGAAACAACGGTATTCCAATGCATTTCGATTTTTGGATTGGAAAATGCTCTTTCCTGCATGACTTTACTGGCGCGCAATTGATCCTTTCTGTGAATGACGTGAACTTTCTTGCCGAATTTGGTCAGGAAAGTTGCCTCCTCAATTGCAGAGTCACCGCCTCCGACTACAACGATTTCTTGATTTCTAAAAAACGGTCCATCACAAGTAGCACAATATGAAACTCCCTTTCCTCCATAGGTTTGCTCTCCAGCAATACCGAGTTTTCTAGGGGATGCCCCTGTGGCAATAATGACTGCCTTACATTCGTATTCTTCAGATGCGGTTAGTATTTTGAATGGCTTGTGTCTAAAATCGACATCGATAACCTCGTCATCAATTATTTTTGCACCCATTCGTTCTGTTTGTTTTCGCATAGTTATCATCAAGTCAGGGCCCATTACACCGTGCTCAAATCCTGGATAGTTCTCCACCTCTGTAGTGTTGACCAACTGCCCACCGGGAAGTACTCCAGTTAAAATCAATGTCTCATGCCTTGCTCTTGAACAGTAGATCCCGGATGTGTATCCTGCAGGACCTCCACCAATAATAATAACGTCAAAATTTGTTTTTCTTTTCTCTGATTTTGGAAATTCTTTTTCAATCATCACTGTGGAACCAGAGTCTGATGCCATCATGTCAGTTTCTAATTATTTGAATAATTTAAAGTCAACCACTGTCTTTTGGTGTTTTGCACAAAGTTTGCCAAATTCTATTTGTGAATACAAAAGATCGCGTTGCCAATGCGCATTGTTTGCTCTACAATCCAAAAACTCACAAAATGGCTCACCAGTGATATAATACAAAATAGCCTGTAATGCATATCCTTCGATAATTTTAGCCAGTCTGGAATCGTGATATTCGAGGTACTGTCCCCTGTATTTTTTTTGAATCACGTCAACATTTAGCCCAATTCCCATACTTGTCATCAATTCCATGTAGTATTCCCGTGGCTTTGCAGGAGCTTCAATGATGCCGGTGGTGGAAATTGTTGATGGGTTTGCTCCAATTAATGCCCTTCCATGATATCTGTAGTCGGCATAATCAAACGTGCATGTAAGCTTGTTTGTAATGATGATGTGAAAATTTTCAGACTCTTCATTTGGAATTAGTTCTCTGATTATTTTTTGAAATTCGAATCCGTCGTAGAGAATAATATTTTCGCTTTTTGACGAGTCTTGAAAAGTATCTAATTCGAATTGTACTTCTTCCTCAGTAGGTTCATGTCTTTGAAACTCTTGTTTTGTATTGAACACCCTAGAACAAGCAATGGCATGAGCTATATCGATTCCTTTCTTGGAAAAAATATTGGGTCTTTTTTCAACTGGAACATCAAAGGTATCTTTTAAGAAATCTACAAGAGAATCTAGTTGTAATTCGGGAACAGAAGGTTCGTCATAAATGTAGATTTTAGAAAAACGCACGATCTAGTTTCTGTTTAGTTCTTTTAATTTCTGTGCAGTGATTTCAGCTGCACGCTTGCCAGAAAACAACATTGAGCCAAAAGTAGGACCCATTCTTGGCAATCCATGAGTCTCAGTTACTGACATACCGGCAATAACTAATCCTGGATAGACTTCTCCAGTCGACTCGACAACTTTATCCTCCCCGTCTTCGACCCACATTGGATTCATTCCTTTCCAGTCGACTAGTTTTCTATCTACCAATCTTTTTACAGCAACAGAATCATGACCTGATGCATCAATTACCATCTTGGATTCCAATGCAACTGGATCAACACATGTGATGTTTCTGGGTAGTGCTGAAACTGGCATCCAGTTTACAACAAGGCCAGATACTCTACCATACTTTAAAATTAAATCGTCAAATTTTGTAAGATTCAAAAATTTTACTCCTGCATCACAAGTTGCAGCAATCAGTTTTGAAACTGCGTGGGGACCAGCTGTTATGTATAGACCTTCTCCTGCTTGTTTGTAAGGTACTCCTAACTCATCCCAAATTTTCTGTGCTGGGGCTCTGACTGTGACAGGATTCATCATATATCCCCCAAGCCAATAACCTCCTCCGAGATAGTTGTTTTGCTCTATGATTAGAACCTTGTAGCCCATCAATGAGAGTTCGCGTCCCGCAGTTAATCCTGCCGGACCTGCACCGATAATTATTACATCAGAAGTGATTCTTTCCTTGAATACTGCAAAGAATTCATCAGCGATTGCTGCGGTGATTTTTGCTTCGTTTACATCTGCAAAAATCTTTGTTTTTGTTTGGGCACTTTGCACGAATCTACCAAAATTAAATGACATTAATAGTTTTTTGTCGTTTACTGTATTTTTTGTTAGGATACACTAATGGAAAATATTGCCTATGATTTTGGTTTTCAGGTAAATTCGAAATTTTTATCAAAAATTTATATCCGATTTTAAGAGAAGCTAATTGAAATTGAGTACAATCACCAAACAGTCGCGCCAAGGCAGAAAACCGAAGATAAACTGGGGCCGCGTAGAGGAATCTGAGCGATTTGCGGAAACTGTAAAGCTATTCCGACAAGGGAAATTGGACTCTGATCTGTTTAGAAGATTTAGACTTCAGCATGGAGCCTATGGTACTCGAATGACTGATGATTATGCAATGGTCAGAATAAAACTCCCTGCAGGAGAAGTTTATCCTCACCAACTGGAAAAAATCGCAACTCTTTCTGAACAATACTCTATTGGCTCTGCACACGTATCTACCAGACAAAACATGCAACTCCACTGGGTCATACTTGAGGACGTGTCTGAAATTTTAAGAAGTTTGGCAGAAGTTGGCCTGACTTCTAGGGAAGCATGTGGTAACGCAGTGAGAAATGTCATGTGCAGTCCTGTCGCAGGTGTTTGCCCAGCTGAAGAATTTGACGTCACGCCATATGCTGTAGCCACTGCAAAATTCTTTCTTAGAAACCCCCTGAATCAATCGTTACCTAGAAAATTCAAGTTTAATTTTACATGTTGTGAAAAACATGGAATGGCCAGAATGGTGGACATTGGCCTTATTCCACAAATAAAAACAATTAATGGACAACCCAGACGTGGATTTAAAATATTCATGGGGGGTGGGCTAGGGAATAGATCCTTCGTTGGTCATCAGCTTGAGGACTGGACTCCTGAAGAAGATTTGCTTTACACGTCGATTGCAACCATACGAATCTTTGATAGACTAGGTGACAGAAAGCATATGGAACGTAATAGAATGCGTTACTTGGTAAATGAGATGGGTTGGGAACAATTCCAAACTTTGATTCTTAAGGAAAGAGCAATAGTAAGAATGACTCAGTCTGCAATTGTTAAATTATCTGTAGACGAAACTCCGCAAAAACTTGAATCACATATCAGAATTTCTGGATTTGATGATAAATCCATACCTGATGGATTCTCTAGATGGCGTAAAGGCAATACATTTGCACAAAAACAATCAGGATACTATTCCGTATCAATAACTCTGGAGGCAGGAGATATCACGGCCAATCAACTTCGTGCACTTGCAGACATATCTAAAGAATTTTCTGCTGAGGGATATGCCAGAACTGGTTTTGTTCAGGATGTTTATCTTAGATTTGTATCTGAAGATGACCTGCCAAGACTTTACTCAAAATTGTTAGAGGTAGGTCTGGCAAATCCTGGCTCTCTGACGATGGTTCACCCTATTGGATGTTCAGGAACAACATCGTGTAATTTGGCACTAACCAACTCTCACCGTCTTGCAAAAGAAATTCAAAGAAAATTCATCGAGTTAAAACTGGACGAAGACGAAGATCTAAGAGAATCCTCGATTAAAATCAGTGGCTGTCCAAACTCTTGCGGTCAGCATCAAATTGCAACCTTGGGATTCTTTGGAGGTGGTGGCAGAGTTGACAAAGACATGTATCCTGTATACCAGATGTCAGTTGGTGGACGCTCTGATGGTGAGACCATGTTAGGAGTCACAGTGATGAGAATCCCAGCAAAACGAGTGATCCCTGCAACACTAAAACTAATTGAGGTATTCAAGAATAATAAAAAACCAGGAGAGGATTTCAAGAACTGGATTCACAAAGTGATAACCGGACATGCGGACTCTCAGGTAAAATCTGTAAATGATATCAAGCAAATTCTCTTGCCGTTCACAGAGACACCCTCAATCGAGCAGGACAAGGATTTCTACGCAGATTATGGTAGTGACTCTAGTTATCATACAAGAACTGGTAAGGGAGAATGCGCAGCTTGAGTAAGACTACAACTGATGCTGACAGTTTACGTGGTCAGATTCGTGATAACAGTGTTCGAATAATTGATGTAAGAAGAGCTGAAGACTACAAAAAAGATCACATACCAAAATCTGTTAATTTACCACTTGCCGAATTACTCGCTGATGATTCACCGGAAAAGGTCCTCAAAATAGCTCAAAATTTAGGAATTGATGATCAAACCCAAGTTGTTGTTTATGATGACACTTTTGGTGCACTCGCATCAAGAGTAGCTTGGACCCTACAATATCTTGGCCACTCTGAGGTCTCTTTACTTGATATGACTTATTCTCAGTGGAAAGGACTGGGGCTTGAAACTGATAATTCGGAAACTGAAATCTCGTCAAAAACACATTCGATCAAACTGCAACCTCAAATCATGTCATCTGCAGAATATCTAGAGCAGGTAAAAGAGCAAAAAAATGTCATTGTCATTGACAATCGTGAAAGGCTAAACTTTCTAGAACAACACATTCCAGGCGCCATCAACATTCCATATAGAACATTGGCATCAGATGATAAAATTTTGAAACCAAAAGAAGAAATGAAAAGATTGCTCAAAAATAGGAATATTCCTCAAGATGCAGAAATCATCACTTATTGTGGTAGTGTCGGAACACTGTCTGGGCTTGCATACTATGCACTAAAATCAGCCGATTTTCCTAATGTCAAATTGTATGTTCGTTCTTTCAAAGAGTGGAAAGGACTCAACAAACCCATAGTGAGACAGGAAAATGCAAATTATTGGGACTTGTCTGCAGAATGATTAGATTTTGCCACGGATTTTCTTAGTTACTACTGCCTCTAAATTATCAAACAATTCCAAAATCTTGGCCTTGTTTTCATTAAGGTATTCTGTTCCCTTTTCCTCTAATCTTACTTTGTAAAGTCGAATCTCACGATGTTCTTCGAGGAATTGCTCGATCATAACGGAGCCTAACTTGTCCGAGTCGATAAACGAATCAAAGTTTTTGATAATTTTTTCAATATTTTCTTCTTCAATTGCAATCTTTGTTGATTGAATAGATTCACTCATTTCTTTTAATGATTTTATGACACCTGGTAATTTCTTGGTAGTTCCGATGAGGCTCTTCTTTTCAACTCCTACCTTTGCAGCAAGCTCTGACTCGATATCATATGTATCGATCTTGTTGAGTCCTTGTCTTTTCTCGTTTTTGATTATTAGTCCTTTCTCCAATAATTTCTTGAGAGAATCTTCAACTTCTGCCTTGCTGACAAAAGTCGTCCAAACAATAGCTCCAACTGTATGATAACCTTGTCTGATTGACTCGAACACAACTAACTCTACGATGCGTCTAAAACTTTCCTCGATTTTGATATTGGAAAAATCCTTGTCTCGAACAGCACGTTTTGCATTTTTGACATCAATTTCAATAGAGCGTTTTAATGATTCAATTGATTCTGGGACCTCGTTTAGCATTGACAAGTAACATGCCTTGTTGTACCATGCCATGCCAAATGTTGGGTCAGACTCTATTGATTTTTCTACACAGTCAAGAGCTTTAGCAAAATTCTTTTGTTGATAATGCACCAGAGACTTGAGATTCCATGCTTCTGAATTTGCCACATCCATATCCAAAACTTTGTCATATGCTTGCAATGCACCGGCATAATCGTCTAGGTGGAATTTTGAATAACCCATCTTTAGTAATGCCTCTGTATTAGTAGGATCTATGCGGACAATTTGGTCGAAAACTTTTACAGCATCTTCTAGACGTTCGTCTGCCATAAGGTGGATGCCCTTTTTGAGTAATTTCTCCTGCTGATAATCTGCCTTGACTAAATCGGTTTTACCATCTACGGGCTTTGGGAGGTCTTTTTTTTGGCTGTTTTCATACTTTTGAAGATCTTGGTCATCATCTGCCTCCAATTTCTTTTTCATTTACCGATTTTGTAACTAGTTTGAATAAATACCCACCTGAACATTGGTAAGCAAGGTAACTAGTAATAGATAGAAAATACAAAAATACTTGCAGATTACAACCTGTTTGATGTCTATTGAGACAAGAAGGTTAGAGGTTTCTGGCGCTGCACCGTTCAAACAGTCTGGAGTATACGAAGTACAAATTTCCATTTCTGCCAGATTGCCTCAGGCCGAAGAAATAGCCTCCAAAAGATTCACAACTCTCTGGCAAGACCGTTTTCATTTACATGTTAAAGATTCAAAATTTACTCAGATACTCGGGTCTGATAGCAACCCAATTCCTAACTCTGTCCTTGAATTACCCTCCATTTGGATAATTGTAAGCGATCAATTTTCATCACTGCATTCTGTTTTTGAAGTAAAAACATCATCATCAGAAAAAACCATTGAACCCGAAATCACCAAACAAAAAAGAAAAACAGAAGTTGAACCAATTATCGAAGAACGACCGGCGCGAGGTGAAAGAGGTGTCAGAGGTCCAACAGGACTCCAGGGAGAAAGAGGACCAGTAGGACCCATGGGCCCACCTGGCGAACGCGGACCTGTTGGTGAACGTGGCCCTCAGGGTGTTCAAGGAGATAAAGGACCAATGGGAATTATGGGTCAACCCGGACCTCAGGGAGAAAAGGGAACATCCGGATCTCCTGGAGATAAAGGCGATAAAGGTGACAAAGGACCTTCTGGAGATAAAGGCGATAA
>DAMC01000002.1:3298-4131 GCA_002499525.1 Nitrosopumilales archaeon UBA218 | reverse complement strand
ATTTAATTATTCTGGAGACTGGATGATTGCTGTTTTAATCAGCGCGGCGTTTTCTTTTATGATTCTGTTGAACTCTTGCATGTCTTCCAACTCGATTGACCTTTTCTCGTTCTCACATGCCCTCAAAAACGCCGAATACACACAACCTGAAATCATTCCAAATGTGGCATCTTCAACTGAAGTAATCTCAGGAGAATAACTTTGCACAATTTGTTTGAATGACTGGGCTTCGCTAATGTAATAATTTATCTGACTATCTAGATAATCACGGATGTATTTTGTTAGTGGCACAGAATTTTTGTGGTTTGATGATTTATAACAGTTGATAACACATTGAGCGTAAATGTGGAAACTAGACCTTGACTCGGATTTTTTTAGGATTCTTGATAAGGATCGTAACATTGCCGCATATTTTTGGCCAGATTATGGGCAAATAGTTCCAGAGAACAAATACGACGAGATTGTTGAAAAGATGCACAAAAATGGCGACGCAATACCTGGCGGATTTTTGACTGTGCCGATGGTAAAGTTTGGATTATTTGCGAACAATCTAGAAGTTGATGTGTTGCAGCTATCAAGCAAGCTTGAAGATGCAAATGCTAGAATTCAGGTCTGGAAGGAATTTCTGCTAGAGCAGCACATGCAGCACTCTATTCAAATGTCGCACACAGATAATGACATGCTCAGCCTCACATTTCCTATAAAATTCCAGCAAAACACTTCCTTAGACAAGGCAAAACTGCTTGCCGTACTATCGCCAACACTTGACGCATTATCGCAACGAGGATTACTCTAACTTGCAGCGTCCTTCGCCTTTCTAAAAGAGGCGATTC
>DAMC01000002.1:917-3044 GCA_002499525.1 Nitrosopumilales archaeon UBA218 | reverse complement strand
GCCATTTCGTTTTCAAATGATTCCTGAAGAAGATCATCGGAGCGAATCTTGTTTGAAGTATCGTTTGTTACTATCCAATCTATTAGATATTGGTCGCTTTCAATTTGTTTTTGAGTAGATGTCTTGAGTAAAGACACTGATTTTACAAATGACTCTGGCGGCAAGAGTGTGTCATATTTTGCCACGATTTGTTTCATTTTTTCTATGTGTGTTTTTCCAAACTCGGCAAACTCTTCTTTTGTAATTGCGCCTTGGTCAACCATGGTTTTTTTAGCGTAAAACTCTGACTGCGTCTGTTTTAGTTCATCCTGAATTGCTTGCAAACTATCTCCAAAGAACTTGCCTCGGTTTTTTGCAGTATCTGCAGAATATGTGTAAAATATTGCCAGTCCAATAATGATGACCCCAATGGCAATTGCAATCGGCGTTTTTGATTTCAAATTATTTGGTTGGAATTTGTTGTGCGATATTAACTAGGCGAATCCCATTGAAAAAATATCTCAAGTATTATTAATCACAGTAACACAATTCTCTTGTTGAATCTGTTTTTAATCATGATTATGATTGGAGTTGTAACATTAATTCTGAATCCGTCAATGTCTCAAGCAATCACCCTTAACGGACAAGGCTATGGGATTGTCTCAAAAAACATACAAAAGGCATCACTAGTGATTCCGGACAAAATTCAAAGTTCTTTGCCACCTTATTCTGAAGGCAAACTGACCCTCAATGAAAAATCATACTCTTTGAAAAATATCAACTATGCAATACAATCCAAACAAATTTCACTTAGTGCTGACGCTGGTTATTTTTTAATCAAAGCATCGGGAAAATTACTGGCAAATTCCAGTGACGCTTCTATTTACCAACTAGAAGCAAAAACATCAAAAGGTGATAGTTTTTTTGTCCTAGCCAAAGTTCGAAATGAATCCCTTAAACCTTCCACGGTATCAATTCAAGAGCCACAACCGTTCATAGGAACTAAAATTGTAAACAAATCTGTAATACTGTTGGTAAAACAAACTGAAAGAGTTGGCTGGAAGGACGAGTACAAGTTTACAGTCAGAGTCTTTGAATCAAAATCTAACCCATTATCGGATTTTTACAAAACTAGTGGGTATGTGGAAAATATACGTATTACAGGAAAGATTACAGACCCGGATGGCCAAATAATCAAGACATTCGATGGAAAAACTCAGAAATTTGGATATTATTTGGACTCGCTTATTATTCCTGACAATGCAAGAACAGGAAATTACATACTTGAAGTTGTCGCTTCAGGGGATGGATACAATCAGATTGCAAAGCAGTTTGATTTTTTTGTAAATCCCGCATAATGCGGTATATGTTGACCCCTGATGGAATTTGAGACAAAGTTAAACAATCTTAATATATCAAATTAGAGACCTTTCGATCAATATGAACACAAAACTTCTAGCAAGTATAGCAATTCTTGCACTAGTTACATCTGTTGTCGCATCATCGACATTATCTGCATATGCTGCAGATCCTATGATGGACAAAAAGATGAAAATGGACGCAAAAGTAAAAGTTGCTGAAAAAGTTAAAACCACTGCAAAACCAGCAACTGCTGCAAAACCAGCAACTCCAGCTACACCTGCAACCGCATCAGCCAAAGCATCTAATGCTGTAACTGTTGAAATGGCAAAAGGAACGGCATCAAACACAAAATGTGCTGAAAAGTGCTTTGTACCAAACGTTGTAACTGTTACAGCGGGTGGCAAAGTAACTTGGAAAAATGTCGACTCAGCAGGACACTTTGCATCAGCTTCTGACGGCAAAACATTTGACACCGGAATGGTAAATGCAGGAAGTTCAGCATCTGCCACATTCAAAACTGCTGGCTCGTACGATTACATGTGCATGGTTCATCCATGGATGAAAGGCACAGTCAAAGTCCAATAATCAGAAGAAATTCTGATTTTTCCTATTTTATTATACCAAGTTAAATCACGAACAAAATTATTTAAGTTGATAAATACTAAACCCCATTATGAACAAGACATTTCTTGCCGGCATTGCAGTATTTGCATTAATTGGTGCGGTAATATCCATGCCAATGACTCACTCTGCATATGCAGCAGACAGCAAAACAGTCAACAAAGA
>DAMC01000002.1:0-589 GCA_002499525.1 Nitrosopumilales archaeon UBA218 | reverse complement strand
GAATTTGCCAAGGGCTCTGGTGACAGCGAAAGTTGTTCCAGCTCTAACAAATGCCTATCTGTGTCCCAGCTTAAAGTGGCAAAAGGTGCTACAGTAACTTGGACCAACAACGACTCTACAGTTCATACTGTAACTAGCGGTACAATCCAGTCTGGTCCTGACGGTAAATTTGATTCCGGCCTTGTAGCTGCTGGTGCAAAATTCTCACAAAAGTTTGACTCGGCTGGTACATACAATTACTTTGACATGGTCCATCCATGGATACAGGGAAAAGTAATAGTCAGCTAAGCTCTCTTTTCTTTTTAATCGATATAATTGCCCTGCTCGTCGGCTTTAAGCTCTATTTGCATTACGGAACCGGAAATGAAAGATTCGTTTCGAATTGTTCTTACTCGGGCCACATCTATATGATAGGGCCACATCTCAATTACAATTTCTCCAACTTGAACATTTTCTGGAGCATCAGTAAGTCTAATGTCTTCTTTTTTTATTCCATAATCCTGTAATTTTTTTAGGCAATGTGTGACTAGGGGTTCAGGATTGTTGTGATTGATTGCCCAAACAGTTCCGGTATATTGAATTTTTTCCA
>DAMC01000045.1 GCA_002499525.1 Nitrosopumilales archaeon UBA218 | reverse complement strand
GACGTATGGAACTCATTAGCAGGTTTTCCAGGAATTGGCACATCTTTACCAATTCTTTTGTCTGAAGGTGTCAACAAGAATAAGTTGAATCTTCAACAACTTGTGAATCTAACTAGCACAAATGCAGCAAAAATCTTTGGTATGGCCTCTAAAGGCTCCATTCAAAAACAATTTGATGCAGACATTGTCCTAATAGACCTAAAAAAAGAACAGAAGGTAAACTCTGATTTCTTTGGTGCATTTTCTGATTATATTGTGTATGAGGGATGGAATCTCAAAGGCTGGCCAATAACTACCATGGTTAGAGGAAAGCTAGTGACAGAAGATATGCAAATTGTCGGAAAACTAGGCCACGGAAAACTCGTACCTAGATCTAAATAATTTCGAATTTACCGTTCTCATTTGCTTTGTAAATTACATCAGGCTTGCGCAAAAAAATCCCCGATTCTATGACGCCTGGAATTTCCTTTATTTTTAACGTCAGTGAGTTAGGTGTCTTGATCACACCAAAATCGCAGTCATAAATGATATTGCTGTTCTCTGTGATGAATGGGTAGCCACGCTCTATCGTTCTTAGCTGAGGCTGACCACCTAATTTTTTGATAAATTTTCTGACTGTATTTCTTGCAAAAGGATGCACCTCGACAGGTACCGTTCGATTAAAATTTTTGACAAACTTTGAGGAATCAGCCATAATCACTACTTTGTTAGCTGATGAAATCAGAATATTTTCTCTCAATAATGCACCGCCACCACCTTTGATCAAATATTTTTTTGAATCAATCTGGTCTGCCCCATCAAATACCACGTCTATCTTCTCTATCTGATCTGCTGATATTAGATGAATTCCAGATTGCTCTGCAATTAGCTTGATTTGAAGTGATGTGGGAACAGCTCGTATGCTCAGCTTTTTGTTTTTGATGAATTTACCTAATTCTTTTACAAATGCAGTTGCTGCACGTCCACTACCCAAACCCAAAACTGAATTATTTTTTACGAATTTGAGTGCGTCCTTAGATAATGCCTCAATGGCATCATCATAAGACATTATTCGACCTCAGCTTGTTCTAGCTTTGAAAGGGTTTTCATTATTTCGCGTTTAATTGAATCAAGATCGTCTTCATCGTCCTCTATTTCTTCAGGTTCAGGTAGGTTGATCTTTGGTTTTCTCTTTTCCTGCTCTGTTTGCTTGAACTCTAGCTTGGGTGGCTCTGCTTTTACTTTTTGTTCAATGTCTATTGGCTCAGTAAGTGTAGGTTTTAGAATCTCTGGTTGAACTGTTTGTGTGACTTGTTGCAGGATTTCTTGCTTTTGCTCAATCACTGGAATCATCTCTGGTGCATGGACAATCTCGGCCATGGTGTCAATTTTGACATCTGGAGTGTCTACTGCAGGCTCTAATCTAGTCTGAATTTCTACTTGAGGTACTCGCACATCTGGAATTTCTGTCATGGTTGTGAGCTCGATTCTCTTACCAGGTTTTGCAAATGACTTGATTAATTCCTCAATGTTTTGACTGCTTATGATTTCTGATTTTTGTGTAACTGGTTTTTCGATTATTGTTTCTTTTTTGTTCTCTTCCTTTCTTGTCTCTGGTTTTTCAATCTGAACTGTTTGGGCAATCTGAATCTTTGATGAAATATCTGCTAGTCTTTTGTCCAATGCAGATAGCTTTTGATCCATTAAAGACATTAGACCATCTCCTAGTGGGCCAAGGTCTGGATATCTAGATGCAATTTCGAGTTTCTCAATTTTCGCTAAAATCACTCCAAGCTGATACTGATATCTGGATAGTAGCTTGTCAACTTGGACTTTGGTTAGGGTTGTTGGTTCACCATATAATCGTGAAATTGTTTTTTGTAGAATTTCTTTTTCAATTCTTAATGCTTCAATCTGTGCTCTAACGTGAGAATTCGCTCCCATCAAAGGAACTTTGTTCTTTCCTTTAGGAAACTTGTTAATTGTTGCAGCTGTCGCAGCACCTGCTAGAGAACTAATGACTAGTGCTAGTTCCATTTAGGCGTACCATTTGATCCAAGAATATTTTCTAATTCTTGCGTCTGGGAATCCACAACTAGAGCATCTATGCTGTCTCTTGTGATAAGAATTCTTTCCACATCTTCTGCATCTGATATGAGGCTTTTTTCTTGTAAAAAGTCCCATCGAGGGAGTTCCACGACCCATAACTCAGACACCACTATGCTGGTGGGGGAGATATCATTACTACGTTATCTCCACGCACAACTATGGTTCCTATGCTTTTGGTCTCGCCTTCAGAAGGGATCTCCTCTGAACTATCGAGTAGCAGGTTCATGTGCTGATCAAAACCTCTGAGATTGCCTCTGATGGTTTTGCCGCCTTTGAGCTTGATTAGAACTACTTTGTCGATGCTTTCATCCAGTACTTTTACTGCCATATCAACGGACATTTAATTCACTTATTGACTTCCCTATGCTGTTAATATATTAAAGTTTCAGTGGTGAACAATAGAGTTTTAGTCAGTGTATCAACTTTGACATTGTTTTTACCAAATTTATCGAGATCTCTGCAAAAATTTTCTGCCCATCCTTTTTTGTAGCTATCGTTGGATCTCCCCAAATTCCGTTTTTGGTAGCCTTTACAAAGTTCTTTGATGCAAGCTTAGAAATTTTCTGTCTCTGTTGTAGACTCATGTTTTGAGTGGATAGTCCTTTCTTTGCAAGCTTAATGTTTACCTTGTTTGATACTGTCATCATAAGGGATGTTTCAACA
>DAMC01000023.1 GCA_002499525.1 Nitrosopumilales archaeon UBA218 | reverse complement strand
AAATCAGAATCATTTAATTGCACCATAAAATTAGCCGATTTTGTGCCGGGGTAGCTCAGCCTGGTTAGAGTGCCAGTCTTCTATCCCTCCGATAAAAGGGCATTACTCATAATCTGGAGGTCGTGGGTTCAAAACCCACCCCCGGCATACATAATTGTGTCAATATCAGGACAGACCAAATATCATACTTGATTCAAAATAAAAAATAAAGAAAGATTAGAAATTAGTTTTTGGTTATTGTCTTGGTTGTCTTGTTGTCTTTTTTTACAGTTTTTTTCTCAGTTACCTTGGTATTTTTTTTCACATCTGATTTTTTTTCTACCTTGATTTCTTTTTTGGTATCGGATTTTGTATCTGCCTTGTTCTGAGTTTTTTCCGATTCAGACATGACAGAATTGTCTCCTGTTCCCAAAATTTGTTCTCCATAAAACTTGATTCTGGCTAATCCTTGTTTGTCAAGTTCTTGGATTGTTTTTGGTAATGGAACATAACCCAATGGTTGTGAGAATTTTTGCCCATCAGTTACCATCCAGCTTACCATTTGTACCAAAGTTTTTGCAGTGTCCTTATCTGAGACAGCTTGATCCAAGTCTTCGTAGAGTAGTAAGTACGTAAGACTGACTATAGGATATGCGTTTGTCCCTGGTGCTAAAACCATACTCACCTGACTCCAATCATCTTGAGGTTTTGGTATATTTGCTATTGGGTATGAATCTGCAGCTTGAAAAACATGATCAAATGTAGGCTCTACAAATGCAGTTTTATCGCCATTTTGTAAATATGCGACAGTCATCCCGTTAGATTTCGCATATGCTAACTCGACGTAACCAATTGCGTACTTTGTATTTCTCGTGGCCCATGCTACGCCCTCATTTCCTGCAGCTCCCAGACCTGTAACCCATGGAACACTTTTACCCTTACCTACTTTTTGATTCCATTCAGCACTAACCTTTGATAGGTAATCTGTAAAGACATATGTTGTTCCAGAGCCATCTGAGCGTCTAGTTACTAAGATTGGTTTGTCAGGCAGTTTCACATCAGGATTATTGTCTTGGAGTTTAGGATCGTTCCATCTTTTTATTTTTCCAAGATAAATATCTGCGACATTTTCTCCTGTTAGTTTTAGACCACTCTGTTTTACTTCGGGCAAATTATACGCAAGAACTACTGATCCTATGGCCTCTGGGATATGTAATGTTCCAGGTGCAAGATCACGTTCTCCAGGCTGTAATGGGGCATCGGATGCACCAAAATTAACAGTTTTTGCAGTATGTGCTTGAACTCCTCCACCACTACCAATTGACTGATAGTTCAGGTTGACATTGGGATGAATTTTGTTGTATTCTACTCTCCATTTGTCAATTAATGGGTATGGGAATGTAGCACCTGCCCCGTTAATCTGAAATTGTTTGTCAGACTTTGGTGATTCTGGTGTTGCCGCACTTGCTAATGGTGCAAACACTCCAGCCATCAAAATTATACCTAGTACTACAGATAGTGTTTTTGTCATTAGAGATAAAACGAATTTTTATTATATACAAATAATCGACATAGATTACATTTTTTACGAAATCCCCTATACTCTATATAGTTGGCATTAATTTATACAGGTTCAAGTAAGAGAAAAGGCAGTTTTACGGCTTCAAACTATATAGTAATAAGCTAAAAACGTATTCTATGAAATCAATATTGGTTCGTCTTTAGTAAAAGCAAGTTACAAGGTTCACAATGAACTCAAAAAAAATCATGATGACTTCTCTGGTTGTCGGACTTGCAATTGCTGCAATAACTGTGGTTTTGAGCATATCTCAAACTCCACTAAGTACTGCACAAGTTGCACCAGTAATACCTCCACAAGGAAATAACATCTATCTGTTCGCTGAAGGCAGTAATCCTCAGGCAACATTTCAATTTGCAGAGGGCACTGAAACTTCAGATTTCCAGCTATATGATATGACTACGGGAATATTTGGAACTGGATCAACTACTTCAATTCCTATGAGGCTAAGGGATGCCGAATTCACTCTGGCTAGAACAGTGGGCAACACACCACTTCTTCACAACGCAGTAACTCAAACTTACTTGAACGGAGGACAAATGTCAATTACAGATTTCCCAAACAAGATGTTTGATGTAAGCGTCAGTGTAGTTCAAGCCGGTGGGGAAATAAAGCTTCGAACAATCGATTATCAAGGTTGTTCAATAACTAACTACAAGATAAACACCAGAACAGACAATGAAGAAGGTTATACAACGGGTGGAAAAACAGGATTTGCTGTGGTAGAGACATATACTTTTGTATGCAAATCATTTGCATTACAATCACAAGATTATGACTCCATGATCAAAGAAGCAAACAAGTCACCATTCGAGAAATAATTTTCTCTTTTTTTCATTTTTTACTTAATGTGTAAAGAATTTTTTATTTTAAATTATCCAATAATCACATCTATTTTTCAGTGATTATATCTCGAATAGTTTCATTCACGACGATTTCTATCAAGTCGCTGGAATATTCAGCGGTTCTTCTAATATCTTCCAGTATGAATTTGATTATTGTTGAATTTTTGGTCTCTTTTAAGATTGATAAAGTTTCATTTTCTTTTTCAACGACTTGAGTAATTTTTAGGGCAACTTTTTCTGCTAAAATATGATCTTTTTTAATCAGTGATTCTATGGCACTTTCAAAACAAATTATCGCATCTTTACTCAAAGATTCTATCTCCATGAGTAATTTAGGCTCTATTGGTACGCTTAGGAATTTAATTCTTTTAGCAATCAATGCGGCATGATCTGCAATTCTCTCAATTCTAGATATCACAGTGCGATAATTTAGGCAATCAGCGGGATTCTGTAAACCAACATCATAAAGCATACTTGAATTCTGAATTGCGTTGATTAGTGTCCTCATCATGTATAAACTAAATCTATCGACCTCATCATCCATGCTGACAACCTCTTGAGCATATTCAGTATCGAATTTTTTTAATGCCTCTATGGCATATCTGTGCATATTTGCAGTCATCAGATACATTCGCTTCAAAGCAACCTCAAATGTTAGCTCAGGAAGTCTAGTCAGAATTTGAATTGTGATAGATTCTGAATCCGATTCAATGATTTCTGTTCCAATCATCGATTTTCTGACCAATTCCTTTATCAGTCGAGAATTTTCTGGACTAATTTTGACCCCTTTTGAAACAACTTGAATTGTTTTGTATCCATTAAGGTACAAAGCCACGATTTTTCTTCGTATTGCTTCTGGTGAATCCTTTTGAATGATTGTAAAAACTGCTTTTTTTTGAATTTTTTCGTTTTCTAGACCAGAGAACAACGTCATTGATTTATTAGAATTCTTGATGACAGTCATATTATCTCCATTTTTAATGCCAAGTTCATCAACCCATTTCTTTGGAAGTGAAATTGTATATGTGGAACCTCCGCTGATTTGTATTCTTCGTGTCTGTTTGGTATCTTCTGATAGAGGCATAAACATCAGAGAAATTGTAAGTAAATACCATTTTGGTCATTAAAGTATATTGATCAATATAGAACTATAGTTTCTCTGTAGAATATTAGGATCTGTGCTAATATGTAATAATTCCAGATTGTGATGTGTTCATAAATCAAAAACACGCTAGATTTGCATTACCGACAGATAAAATTTTTAAAATTATTGCCGTTGTGGCTGGGGCTTACATTTTAGTCGTAATTTTACTAATGGTGTTTCAACTATATCATGAATCTCAGCCCATCTGGCAAAAAGAGGGGCTGTCTTTTATTTTGGGTTCAGATTGGAACGCAGTTGAAGGAAGAGAGTCATTTGGTGCTGCCCCTTATGTGTTAGGAACACTAGTTACTGCGGGATTTGCAATGGCAATGGGCGTTCCTGTAAGCATAGGGATTGCAATGTTCATTTCACAAGCACCAAAAATAGTCGCCAATCCGATTTCAATGGTGATTGATCTTTTAGCGGCCATACCAAGCATAGTTTACGGATTTTGGGGATTGTATGTTTTCAGAGATGGTCTTTTAAATTACATAGAATATCCTCTCCACGATTTTCTTGGTGACAAGATTTGGTTCTTTTCATCTGCTCCTTTTGGTCTTGATATTTTTAGTGCCAGTATAATTTTGGCAATAATGATCATACCAACGATTTCAGCAGTATCTCGAGAAATAATGAGTGCCGTACCACATATGCAGAAAGAGGCGGCATACATGTTAGGGGCTACAAAGTGGGAGATGTTCAAGTTAGCAATTTTTCCATATGCAAAAACCGGCCTTATAGGTGCGGCGATTTTAGGATTAGGTAGGGCCGTCGGAGAAACAATGGCAGTAACAATGCTCATTGGTAACGCTACTGGACCAAGTGCGTTTCCTCAAACATTATTTCAGCCAGGACAAACAATGTCCAGCATCATAGCTAATGAATTCATCGAGGCATCACCAGCTTCCCTTCACCTGCCAGCTTTGATAGGAGTTGGTTTTGTTTTGTTGTTAGTGGCAGTAGTGATTAACGTTGTAGCACATATTCTAGTCTCAAAAATGCTTCGGGTAAAGGAGGGAATTATTAACGCATGATGTCATCAAGTCAGAAAAGAGCAGAATATCGTTCATTATTCAAGCAAAATGTCAGAGGAAGACTAGTGGTCAACAAGATAACTATGGGAATAATTTTGAGTTCTGTCATTGTTGCCTTAGTTCCTCTAGGCAGCATATTGATAGAAGTCTTCAAAAATGGATTGGGGGCATTATCCGTCCAATTTCTGACCCAAATCCCAGGTGCTATCGGAACAGGAGATGGTGGGATAGGCCCTGCAATTCAGGGAACTGTAATCATCATAGGCATGGCCAGTTTTATGGGAATTCCAATAGGAGTGATGTCTGGTGTTTTCATGTCCGAATTTGGAGATAACCGTTTTGGAAGGACTGTCAGATTCTTCAATGATGTATTCATGGAGTTCCCCTCTATCGTCATTGGGATATTTGCATTTTTAACAATTGTTTTGTTATTGGGGCATTTTTCATTATGGGCCGGAGCGTTTGCTTTATCTCTAATAATGTTTCCAATAGTTGCAAGAACTACAGAAGAATCTTTGAAACTTGTTCCTCTAACATACAGAGAAGCTGGGCTTGCACTAGGTCTAAGACAATGGGTTGTAACTTTTAGAATTGTTTTGTCGGCTGCTAAAAATGGAATGCTTACAGGAATATTGCTTGCAGTGGGTCGAATTTCTGGAGAGACTGCACCACTCATCATGACAGTATTGGGAAGTAGCCAATTCTTTGGCGGATTTGACTCTCCGATGGATGCATTACCTCTGAGAATTTGGCGGTTATCATTACTCCCATACGATAGCGCCAAGATGCAAGGATGGGGTGCTGCAGTAGTGCTAATAATAATTATTTTATCAATCAACATAGGCATAAGGTATTATTTTTCTACAAAAAATTCTTCAAAAAGTAAATTTCTCTATAAAATCATAGGAGGAAGAAAACTATGAACCTGATGGATCTGCAAGAAAATTCTCCAGAAAAGCAAAAAATAGATAATCGAAATTACAAAATGATTGCTGAAAATGTTTCTGTATATTATGGCGGAGTTCAGACAGTAAAAAACATCACAATGAAATTCAAAGAACGTAGCGTTACGTCTTTGATTGGACCATCAGGATGTGGGAAGACCACGTTTCTACGATGTCTAAACAGAATGCACGATATGACAAAAAATGCGAGGGTCGAAGGTAAGATCCTCTTAGATGGAGAAGATCTCTATTCTAAAGATGTAGATCCCATATACCATAGACGTAAAGTTGGCATGGTTTTCCAGAAGCCAAATCCCTTTCCGACAATGTCAATTTATGACAATGTATCTGCAGGATTACGTCTGAATGGTGTTAGGGATAAAAAAATTCTCGATGAAATAGTAGAGGATTCTCTGAGGATGGCATATCTATGGGATGAAGTGAAATCGAATTTGAAAAAACCCGCAATGGAATTATCTGGAGGACAACAACAACGTGTCTGCATAGCGCGTGCACTTGCAATTCAACCAGAAGTACTATTGATGGACGAGCCGGCATCAGCATTAGACCCAATCGCGACTCAAAAAATAGAGGAGACGATTTTAGAACTTGCAAAGGAATTCACAGTTATCATTGTAACTCATAACATGCAACAGGCAGTACGTGTATCAGATTACACAGGATTCATGTATTTAGGAGACCTGATAGAATTCAACGAAACAAAAAAGATCTTCACTCAACCACAAAATGAATTAACGGCAAAATATGTGCAGGGGCAATTTGGATGACTAGACTAATCGAACCTTCAATCAAGAAACTCTCCGGCATAATGTCTGAAATGGGAGAACTTGCAAATCAAAGCATCATACTTGCAATCGATTCGTATCTTTACGGAAAAAATACAGTAAATCAAGTACATCAAATTTCCAATGAGATTTCAGAGAGATATTTTCAAGTGGCAGATCTCACTTTTGATATATTTCTCAAATATCAACCCGTGGCAGACGATTTTAGACTTATTCGCTCATCAATAGAAATTTCTTATGGATTTAGCAGATTTGGCAGATATGCATACGATATCGCATCAGTTAGGGACGTATTCGGTGACATCTCGGATTGTGACAAAACTTGGTTAATTGAAGTATCGAATAAGGTCAAAACAATGATTAAGGATTCAGTGCTTTATTTTGCAGAACTAGATATAAGAAAATCAATCGCCATGCAAGAAAACGAGAAATTTGTGGATAAGTTGTATAAAGAAAGACTGCCAATGCTAATCAATTCTAAAGACACAAAGTGTGCTTTAGCAGAGACACTGATTTTGAGATATCTTGAAAGGATTGCAGATCATGCTATGTTTATGAGCGATGCGATAAATTACATCGTAACTGGAAAACATAAACTAACGAATGTAATCGATGGTGTTCCGCCACAGCATAATCCATAGCTTATTTTTCAACTAATTTTGCAAAAGTCTTAGATATTCAGTTCAATTTCAGAATCACAATGGATTCCAACATAACCGAACAAGAAAAAATATCACTCACGCCAGATTCTGGATTCAATCTCGTAGGCATCGATCCATTTGCATCTCCTGGAAATAGACTATACCTGATAGAGCATTATGAAAGGTATCAAGACGCACTAGTGGCAAAAAAATCTCGCAAAAATCCTGACGAGTATCTCATACTATATTATGGCTCTTAGTATCGCTAAAAGCACCTAAAAATCCGTGTTTTATTGGAGACTGATTTTTAGGACTTTAATTTTTCATCAATTACAGATTGAAATACCGAATAAGGTTGTGCTCCGCTAATCATTGTTCCGGATTTGTCAGGTCCAATAACGATAAAGGTAGGAGTAGAACTTGCTCCGCTTTTTAGTGCCGTATTTCTATTATCACTTACCCTCCCATCGTATTTCCCAGAATCTACACATTGATTGAATTTTTGCAAGTCCAGTCCAGGAAGGTTTGCTGCAAGTTGTTTTAGTTTTTCTCCTCTAGCCCAGCCATCATTCTCATTGCCTTGATTATCATACAGAAAGTCATGATATTTCCAGTACAACCCTTGGTCATCTGCACAATAACTAGATGCATGAACCTTTGGAGAATCTGAACCAATTATTGGTAGGTCTATGAAGACAAGTTTAACCTTGCCAGTCTCAATATAGTTTTTCTCAACTAGTGGTTTTGTATCATGATTCCATTTTTGACAAAATGGGCACTGATAATCTCCAAATTCTATTATGGTCACAGGTGCAGAAGAGGAACCCAATGCAGGCGAACCAGAATTAGTATTCAGTGCAGCTTTTGCAGGACTGAGACTTATTCCGCCAGTCATTGCCAACACAGCAATTATGGCCACTATTGCTCCAACAATTCCGATTCCAATAAACTTGGATTTATTGAATTTTGTTTTTTTCTCCTTTTTGTTCTTGACCACGATAGAGATTTTTCACTTTATCTAAAAAACATTGTTTAGTTTTTTGTGGCAACTATGAAATCCACCAGATATTGTAAATTTGCACGCTCGTGCAATACTAGATTCCAAGGAATGTGACTCGGATTTTTGGTTTTATCAGATATGGAAAATCCAAGATTCTTCAGCGTGATTCTCAACTCGTCTTCATATAGAGGATTTTTGACCGAATTCTCTCCCCTCTCATAGTCATAAGGATCAGATAGTATCAGCGCACCTGTCTTTTTGGTTTGAGCTGCCAGCATTTCTAACAATTTCTTTGGCTCGACAAGCTCAAAAAGATTCAGTCCAACAACCAGATCAAATTGTGTTTTACCAAATGGATGTTCCATCGAGTCTGCAACAAAAAAATCTGCATTTTGTAGACCGAGATTCATTGCGCTTCTTATTGCATAAAACGATTTATCGATACCAAACGCCCTGTTGCTTTTTTGTGCAAGATGTTCAGTCATGATTCCAATAGAACAGCCATGCTCCAATGCAATATCAGTACAATTCTCAATCGATTTTTTTATGGTTTGATAAAATTCAGCATTCTTATTGGATTGGTATATGCCCGCCCAGTTTTTTTCAAGAATTGATGCATCGTTTTGTGGTTTAGGATTAGCAAGTGCATTTTTAACAATGGATTTGAGTTGCTCGCTCTTTGTGGCAAGTAGTAATTCTCCACCTAATCTCGGTCGATTTTTCAGATAATTTGAAAAATCATTCCACAGTACTGCCACAGAGTCAATAATCGGGCAGACCAGTCCGCATTTAGTACAAGTCAAAACGCCCTCCACAATCTGTTCATCCTCTATGAACGAGTCCAGTTTAAGTTTGGAATGACATTTTACACATTGTAGATAATCTAAACTAGATTTGTGCAAATCAAATCTCCAACAAATCCAAAATGAATTAAACTTGTCCCTGTTTTTGAAATGCAAGAAAAAAAATCAGCAGTGAGAAAGAATTTCAGATGAGCTGACTTTACTTGATTTGAGATTTTTGGGATTTACAATTTAAGGACAAGTTCATTTTTCATCCACATTTGCCAACCCAGTTAATGTTAAATTGTCTACCAAAAGCTGAGACATTGATTGACAGAGTTAGAGGAATTCGCAGATGCATTATTGGATCAAATATCAGTAGAGATTAACGAGGAAAAAGACATCTCCACCCTATCTAGTCGAATATCAGAAGATTCTGATTTTGATGTTAAATTTGAAAGTCCCCAACAAGTTACTCAGAGGGTTAAGTCGGATCTTGTGAAGAAAATATCAGAGTTTACCGGAATTTCTCCGTCCAGTAATATCGAAATAGAATTTCCAAATCTCGAAGAATTGAAAAGGATCAAGGGCAAAAAGGTCTTTGCCACCACAGATGCACGGGATTTTGTAGACAAGTTATTTTCAGCCTTGGCAAAACAGGACAGACAGTCAATTGCAACTGTCATCAAGGAAGATACTGCGAAATTTTTGGTATATTCCACATATGCCAAGTCATACATTTCAAAAATATCCACAACGTATGGAGATTATTTAGAAAATACAATCTATGTGAATAATTTTGTTCTTTCTAGTTATCCGCAGATTATTTTGTACAAACAAGGCAAGCCATACAATTTGCGTTTTGACATGGTGAATTCTGGTTACGTCGGGGCATTAAAAATGACAATATTGGAAGAACTAGTCCACTCTATTCAAACAGACCTTTACGAACAGAATAAAACCGCAGTTGTCGAGGTGAACAAAATCAACGAAGAGCTTGCAAAGATTATTTTGAACCTAGATGATTCTATTGCTTCCAAGCTTGCAGAGTATTTGCAGTTACCCGATGTACCTCCAGAATTTCCCATAGCTAAAAGGGCAAACTTGTTCTTTACATTAAATCCAGATAATTTTATTGTAAATGTCCTAGGTCCTGACGTAATGACATTTACCAAAGTCGAAATTGATCCAACGATATCAAGTATGATTCCACAACTATTAGACATCTATCAAAGATGGCTAGGACCAATTCAGCGTCACCATGCAGCATTTTCTACAATGGAGGGAATGGCCGAGTTTTGCGTACAAAAGATTTTGGCTGATGATGAAGATTTTGCCCAATACCTAACAACATTCATGGGCACAGATATCTCCTCATACCAGGTTAGAAAACACATGGGAAAAGACCTAACGAATCAAGTTTATTCGGTTCATGGTAAACAGACGTTTGAGATTCTGATTCAAAATCCCCCAAACACTCGAGAACTCAAAGATCCTCAGTTATATCTAAAAAGAATCAGCACCAAGTAATGGAAAAGTTTGATCCTTTTGTTGAAGAATGGGTCCTATTCTCAACAAACCCCAGATACAACCTAGTTGAAAAGTGTCTAAAGCTTGCACAAATTCTAGAATATCCGGAACTTGATATCGAATCCAATATTCAAAAAATAAACGAGATTGCCAAGTCTCTCAAAATACGACTCTCTGAAGTCAAAAATCCCACATATCTAATATCAATGCTAAACGAACATCTCTTTGATACTCTAGAGTTTCACGGTGACACTGACGATTATTACAATCCAAAAAACAATTTTCTAAATGAAGTCCTAACTAAAAAAAGTGGAATACCCATCACATTATCCATATTGTATGTCGAGGTTGCAAAAAAAATCGGATTAGACCTGCGAATATGCGGTTTTCCAAGTCACGTTGTGGTAAAGCATGGAGAGGATATCATCCTGGATCCATTTGGTGGCGGACGATTATTATCAATAGAAGATCTAGAGGATATTTTGTTTAGGAACTTTGGTGAGGAAGTCGAGTTTTCTCCAGAATTCCTAGATGAATTGCCCGAGGAAAAAATCCTAGTGAGAATTATCCGAAACCTGAAAAACTCTTACGCCCAGTCCTATGCATATGACAAGGCCTTACGTTGTGCAAATATGATTTTGGCAGTAGAACCCGACTCTCCGGACGAAGTCCGTGACAAGGGAATTATTTTAGAAAGACTTCAAAAATATGACCAAGCAATGATACATCTTAATCGATACCTAGAGATCGCACCCGAATCCGCAGACGTTGATTTTATTCTAGAATTAATCAGAACCACTCGTGAGAAGACTAGTCGATAATAGATGTAATGTCGTGACCTTTTTTGATTTGTGAGATTTCGTGTCTTGCAAGTTTGTTTCTAAGTGCTTTTTTGAGCACATCGACTTCGTTACGTAGGGATGCTATTTCGTCCTCTAGTTTTGCTACACGCTCATAAATTGTCTCGCCTTCAGAACTCATTATACCGTACAGTCGGAAAAAGAGCTTAAAAATTTATGGGTTAATTTTTTTCTCAGATTGCTCTACAAATCAAACTCTTGGTTGCATGATGCGCATTTAGCGTGTTCTGCACCAACTTGTCCTATGATGAAAACGCGTCCCACGGTTTGACATTTAGGGCAAAATCCAGTAGTGACGTTTTTTGGACCTGTCTTGACAATCTTCTGTGTCTTTCGTCGTCCCATTATAGAAGAAATTTGCTAGTCGTCTATTAAGTTTAAGGATTACAAAAAGCGCGGGGGATGGGATTTGAACCCACGGGTCATTGCTGACATGGGATTAGCAATCCCACGCCCTACCAGGCTAGGCGACCCCCGCTCAAGGTCTGAAAATATCAATCTGTAAATAAATTCACTCGTTATTCTTCGCCGGAGCGAGTATAATGCTCAACAATGCTCTCAAGGGGGATTTTGTTGCCGCCGACTATTTTTAGGTCGACATGGATTTTCTTGTTTTTGATTGTGATAATGTTGTAAGTGTTCTCAAACAGTCCTCTTACTCTTTCTGAAGATGCGGTTCCAGCATTGACAATGGATAAGCCTTTCAGATTCCAAATCCAAGGCCTGTGTTTGTGTCCGCACAAAACCAGATTTACTTTTGTAGCAAGAATTGTTCTTAGAACATCTCCTGCATCTATTACCTCCACTCTGGCAGAGCCCGTATCTGGAATACCAACCAAATGATGATGCATGGCCAAAATCTTAATCTTGTTTTCATATTTTTTCATAGTTCTCTCGAGCCATAGATTTTGTCTATAACCAACTTCTCCTTCATCACGGTCGGGTCGTGCAGTTCCAATTGTTACAACTACAACTCCTTCACCCAAGTCATTTACTGCCTCAAATGGAAAGTGTTTCTTGAATAGCAGGTACCCTGTGTTTCTATAATCATGATTTCCAGGGAGAGCTATGATTTTTTTTGTTTCCAGTCTAGATATGAAAGATTTACATTTTTCATATTCTTTGGTGAGACCCTCATTAGTAAGATCACCAGTAAGGATTACGGCATCAGGTTTGAGCTCATTTACTTCCTCTATTACTTGCTCGAATGTTTCTTCCTTGAACTGTGAGCCCACATGAATATCAGATAATTGGACGATAATCATTATGGTTTGATTTTAGAAAAATCATCTAATGTAGTTTTCTTTCAGGCCTAAAGTTAAATAATCAAAATTTGCCCATCAAAAATGATTTGGCTAAAAAAGCTACTGTAATCAGAGGTGACGGAATTGGTCCAGAAGTGGTAGATTCCATGATCAGAGTACTCAAAGAGTGCAATTCCCAAGTGGAGTTGATTCTTGCAGATGCAGGTTCTGAGCAGTGGCAAAAAAATGGAGAAAAAGATCCAACATACATTCCTGAAAACACTATGAAATTACTTGAAACTACTAATGCGTGTTTTAAGGGTCCTACAACCACCATTCCAAAACCTGGTGCTCCACGTAGTGTTGCAGTCACCTTGCGACAGAAATTTGAGCTTTATTCCAACATTAGGCCTATCAAGACATACAAGCGAGTCACTCCAAACCACGACCTAGACTTTGTATGTTTTAGAGAGGCAACAGAGGGACTCTACACAGGAATTGAAGTTCAATTAACTGAAGATGCAGCAATTGCCATCAGAAAAATTACCAGACCTGGATGTAGAAGATTCATTAATTCTGCAATTAATTGGGCAAAAAATTACAATATGAAGAAATTCGTGGCCATTACAAAACGCAATATTTTGAAGACAACTGATGGGATTTTCTGGGATGAAGTTTGTAAGGCAACAAGTCAGGTTCCTGGATTAGAGACCTCAGAAATTTACATCGACAACATGATGCAACAGTTAGTGGTAAATCCATCACAATTCAACGGTTCGGTATTAGCAAGCACAAATCTGTTTATGGACATAGTTTCGGAGCTGGCATCCGGCATTATTGGTTCGATTGGACTGGTTTATTCATCAAACATGGGTGACAATTATGCAATGTTCGAAGCAGCACATGGCAGTGCACCATCATTTAAGGGACTCAATAAAGTAAATCCCACCGCTGCGGTGCTTTCAGGAGCATGGATGGTAGAATATCTAGGTGAGCGCCATATCAGAGATGCAATATTTGCTGCAGTAGAGCAAGTAATCAATGAGGGCAAATATGTGACATTCGATATTGGTGGGACTGCAACCACTCAGCAGATGACAGATGAAATATGTAAAGTTGCTAAAACCAAACTACACAAGTAAATCCGCTTGTACAACTAACAGTTCCTCAAAGAATAATTTCTTTTTGGCCAATATTTTAACATCAAATCCCAACAACTCGGTTTGCTCTAGCAATTTTTTGTAATTGGCTAGTGTGGAAGTAAGATACAACATTTTTCCACCAGATTTGAGCCTGTATTTTGCAGATTTTATTATTTGGACTGGAATTTCCAGTCCTTCCTTTCCACCATCAACAGTCCTATCCTCGATTTCCTCCGAGGGCAGATATGGTAAATTACATACAATAAAGTCAAACTGCTTTGTCAATGCATCTGCTCCAGTACAGCAAATTCCGTTTTGAATTTTTGCGGTTTGTCTTGATATTGCGCTAAAATCAATGTCAGTTCCAACTACAAAATCAAAGTTTTTTTCGAGGATTTTAGTCAGATATCCAGAACCGGTTCCAATTTCTAAAGCACATTGTCCTTTTTGATTTTTTATGTAATCTTCAAGAAAAAATGTATCCTCTGCGGGTTCATACGTATTAGAATTGTTTTGCAATTTTGATTATCTCATCTGGGCTTAGTTCTTCAATTCTTTTATCTGATTTTATGGATTTTCCAAAGGATTTGGCGATATTAGTTATAGTTTTTCTTCTTTGTGAGAACAATTTTTCTATCGAGTCTATCAGTTTTTCTGTGATCTGTTTTTTTGGTCTCAGTTGTAGTACTAGAGAGTCAACCTTTGGCGGCGGCAAGAAATTGTTTTTTCCAACCTTGACAATTTTTGATATATCAAAACTATAATCAGCCACTACAGATATTGCGTGAATTTCTCTATTCTTTGCCATTAGCTTTTCCGCAAATTCCTGTTGAACCATTATCACAGCAGTCTTGAACTTTTTTTGTGCCAGCCATTCAATTGCACGTTTGCTTTGAGAGTACGGCAGATTGGATACAAATATGTCAAAATCTAAGTCTGACTCGAATCCATCGCCAAACATTATCTCCAAGTTAGGTATTTTGGAAAATTTCAGAATGGCGTCCGAATAGAGTTTTTCATCAGCCTCGATTGAAATTACCGATTTTGCTTTTTCACATAGTAATGGTGTGAGTATTCCAGGTCCTGTGCCTATCTCTAAAACTGTGTCTTTGGATGTTATCTGGGCTGACTCCACAATTGTTTTTGCAATATTTTTTGATTGGAGAAAGTGTTGTCCCAGTCTGTGACGTCTATTTTTTGACAAAGAGTGTCACTTTAACTTCGCCAGTAATTTCATCCATGATTCGGTCTATAATGTGCCTCATGGGCTCTTTGAGTCCTACTCTTTCTTGCAAGTCAGCAAAACTGGCAAACTTGGTTTTGTCTCGCTCTTCAAGTATTGTCTTCATGTAGGTCTTACCAATTCCCGGAATTAGCTCTAAAGCATGAATTCTAGGAGTGAGTGGTTGAGCGTGATTGATGTAGTCAACGAATCTTTTCTCATTGTTTGTAACTATTGTTGTAATTACGTTTTTTAGTTCGCTTTGTGCAGCTGCAGAAATATTTGCATGTTCAAGTTTTCCTAGTACTGACATTATTTTTGTCCTGCCTTCTTTACCAATGTAGATTTTTTCTCCAATATCAAAAGACATTCCTTCCATCCCTAAAACTTCGAGTAGTGTCAATCTATCTTCGCCAATGGCAGTAATGATGATTCCTTCTCTGCCCCTAACTGTTGTTGCTCTTCCGCGTGTTACATAATCTAGAACGTATGCATATTCTTCATACTTGCGTGGTACAGCAAAATTCCTTTCCAAGAATTATCACTGAATCTCTAAGAGTTCCCCTTGATGATGTTTAGAATTTTTTCTAGTGTTTCAGCTAGGATGAGTTTTTTCCATCCGAATGTGAATGCTCTTAGTTCTGCTAGTGTCGTTGGCATGATATTGACAATCTCTACTGCTTCTTCCTCAGTTAGTCCACATTCTTTTTTGAGTTCTTGTTTGATTTTTTTTGCAGATTTTGCGTCAACTTTGGAGAACTTGGTAACATAATCATGAGTCCATCGCTGAATTTGATCCATTTTATCAGCATCCTCTTTTTCCAAAATCTCTTTTACTTCAGCTAATGATATAGGCTGACTTTTTTTTACTTGTTCCATTATTTCACACCGAATGGTTTGATATGGTCTAATCTAGTGATTAAGGTTTTCGTCTTGTTACCCAATTTCACATCTATTGTTACAGCACGTCTACCAACCGAAGTAATTGTTCCCACTTTACCATGGTATCTTCTGTGCGGTAATGATTTGTGCTGTCTTGGATCCACGATTACTAGAGCCTGTTGACCTTCTTTGTATTCTCTCATCAAAAATGCAACTCCTCTTGGTTGTTGTTTTGTTAGTGCAGATCTTGACTTGTGTCTAAATCCATGAGAGTGGCCAGATGGCTTCTTTGTAGTCATACAAAAAAAGGGGTTTGGAGCCCTTATTTTAAACCTTAGACCTATTCCTCTTCGGATTTCTTCTTCTTTTTGGTATCATCCTCAGGATCGGCGATTCCGCCTTCAGTAACCGTAAAGATTACCTCCTCCTCCGGATGATGAGGACTGTCTACCATACGGGCAATACGCTTTTTGCCAGATTTTTTGAAGTAGATTCGATATGTGCTGGTGTGCGCAACTACGTTTCCTCCAATTGCTTTGATTGGATCGCCAAAGAACACATCAGGAGATGCCTGAACTTGGTTTGTCGCTACAGCTGCACAGTTGTATGTTTCTGCAGTTCGAACCAAGAGATGCATGAATCTGTTGAGTCTTTGCTGCCTCTCAGATAGTGTGCCTCTTCCAAGGTATTCTGATCTGAACAGACCTACCGCAGAATCTGCAATTAATAGCTTGATGTTGTGTTGTTCTATGATGCTTCCAGCCTCTTCCAAGATCAATGTTTGGTGAGCAGAGTTGTATGCACGAGCAACGATGATGTTGTCCAGAACTTTTTCTGGATCCATTCCCTTTGCTTTTGCAATAGATACAATTCTTTCTGGTCTGAAAGTGTTCTCAGAGTCAACGTATAATACGCCTCCACCAAGACCGCCTTCTTCTTTTGGTTTCTGTACTGTCACGCATATTGTGTGACAGAACTGGGTTTTACCAGAACCAAATTCACCATAAACCTCAGTTAGTGCTTGTGTTTCAACACCACCATCTAGTAATTGGTCAAGACATTGAGTTGCAGTTGTGATTTTGCCAATATCCTGTCGTCTCTTGTAGATTTCAGTTGCAGTGACAAAATCCTTGGCTATTAGACCCTGTTCCATCAGGGTTTGTCTAGCTTTGGTTACTATCTTTTCTGCTGTCTCCTTATCCATGCCAGTTACTTCAGCGATATCTACTGGACCTCTGACAACCAGGTCCATAATGTTGTGTACGCCTGAATCAGTCAATTTTTTGGTAGTGACTGGGCCTACACCTTCAAGACTATCTAGTCTTAATTCGTCTACCATACCGTATAGTACGGTACTATACCTTATTAAAGATGTCGGTTTGATGTTTTGACGATCCAGATCTCATAAAATGCTCACTAAATAATTTTGGAAAAACAGCAATGGTTTGGAATTAAATTATTTTTGATTTATCAGTGAGTTAACATTCCCATAATAGTTTTGCCAGCAAAGATTGCCCCAATTGATAGGCCCACATTTGATAGAATGTTGATGGCCATCAGACCAAATTGTTTGTTTTCCAATAGATTACTAGATTCCAATGCAAATGCCGACATAGTAGTCAAAGAGCCACAGAATCCAACTGCAGTAAACAAGGCGTATTTAGTATCCAAATTCCACTGCGTAGAGAGAACAAAGAAAAGTCCCAAGATGAAACTACCAATTAGATTTACTATCAAAACATTGATCTGAAGAGCACCTAACAATAGAGGAGATTCTGTAATTTTATAGCGTAAAAATGTTCCAAGTATTCCCCCCACTGCCAAAAGACCCAACTCAAATCCTTTTACCATGATGATATAGTGGGATGATTAAATTTCTAAATGCAGGTTTGAAAATTCAGACCAATCAGAACGATTTTTTACTCATTTTGAGAGTCGAGGTTTTCAAATAACTCTTTGAATAAGTGTGACTTTTGGTTTCTTTGCCTTTATTGGGGCAAGACTTGCTATCACCAACATTGGCGCTAGCATCATGAATTGTTACTACTGCAAGTGTCAATAATGGCAAAATCAAAAGCATGGCAATTAGTTTGAGATGCACAATACAGTTTATTGAAAATTAGATAAAAAGGATCCTACGACTTGCTAAGTCTTTTGGTATGACCAGGGTCATTTTTGAATACATCATCTAGTTTTTTTTCTAGTGTTTTGAGATATTCTCTCTTACATCGTTTGGAGCAAAACTCTTCGTTCATCTCTTCAAATTGTTTACCGCATGTCTTACAGTGATTCGCCATACAGTATGAATTTTGAAGTAATTATTTAAAACACTTTTAGTTGTAATAATTTGAAACCAACAAATTTTACTTCATCATATTAGAAATGTGAGCAGACTTGGAAATTATCTTTCCAAGTTTCGGCCCACTTAACCGCCAATCGGTTATTATGCCAATTCTGTATAACTAATAGAATTCATCATGGCAATTAAGCATTTTCTAAAATATAGAAAAATAAAAAAGCCTAGCGTTTTCGTTTCTTTTGACCAGGCTTATTTTGGCCTGGAGTTCGGTGTAAAGCAAATCTTTTCCTAAAATTACTCTTGTTGCGCAAAATCGAGATTGTGCCGACTCGCTTTCTTCCCTCAACTTTAGGTGTTTGGCCTTTGACCTTTCCTGCCTTTGTAATAGATCCGTGTGTTGCCATTGTATATTGTAATTAAAAATCAGGCTTTAATAATTTTACCAGTATTTAGCTTTGACTGTCTCGATTACTTTTTCGTGCTCTCGTCCCTTTTTCCTTGCGTATTTTTCCATTGCAGACAGTGGAATTCCACCCAGAGTCCTTGCAAGCATGTTAAAGAACTGCTTTTGTACGGATGTCTGTCTAGTTCCTGTCTTGGTCATGAATTTCTGAATTCCGTATTTGAAATTATGTTGCCAAGTCTTGTACATTACACCTAATTGAGCAGGGCTCATTTCGTTTCCAATGTTAAAGAATTCTGATTTTTCTAGCAATCCGATTGGCACAAATGTCAATGGGGTAGTAGTAAACATTGAATCCGGTTGCTCACGTTCGAGTTCGCTGATTAATTGTATTGTTTCCCAAGAATCTTCTGGGGTCTCATCATTGTCAAGACCCATGATTAGTGTAAATGCTGGTACCCAGTGGTATTCGTTTAGAGTTTTGACACCCTCTTTTACAACCCAGTGCCATTCCTCTGGCATGAATGGTGCAAGCTTGCGGTCGGCGTATTTGCCAATCAGTCTGAGACTGCCAGTCTCAAAACCACACTGAATTCCTATTAGGTTTGATGGTCCAGAGTTGATAATTTTAGATAGGTTTGGAATAAGTTTCTCATCAGCAATAGCACCAGCCAAAGTTCCATGTGTTGGGTTGGTATGGACCACACCTGCATCCATTACTGCTTGGAATAATTCTTCTAGTGCTTCACGGTTTGGCTCCATCTGCTTGTTTGTTCTTGGATCCATGCCATACACGAAGATATCATCAGAGTGAAGCCATGCATTTCGCAGTCCACCTTTTTTGATATTGATTTCAATTTCACGTTTTACTTTTTCTGGTGGATAGTATCTGAGTGCCCTTAGTGTCACATCGCAGAATTTACAACCACGTCCACATCCTCTCATGACCTCAATCATTCCGTGCATGGATGGTTCAACAATTTCTGGAATTTCATCAATGTCTGGTCTATCCCAGAAATTAACAAATCTTCCATGGAGTTTTCTTCCATTTCTTTCAAATTCTTTAATATCCACTTTGAAGTCGCTTCTTTTCCTAAACGGATTCATGTTATCAAATTCGCCGTCGATTAGATACTTGAAGAATCTGCCAGCATGTCCATCAATTTCTGGTGCAATTCCACCCAATTCCCCTTCCAATATCGCATAGATTCCAAGTTCTTCGATTTTTTCAGGGTCATAGTTGTACTGCCATGTTCCTGAAGCTCCGGAAATTACTTTGGCGTTGCTGCCATTCTTTTTCTTTGCTTCAATGATTTTTTTATGAAGATAGATGTTGTAATATTCATCATAGGACATTTGCTTTCTGCCATAAGTGAATGTCATGGTAACAGGACCCATGCCAAGAGGATCCATCTCATAGGTTCCAACTACTTGAGTTTCAGGGCCGATGAATTTTTCGACATGATCAGGATGTGCGACAACTACTTCATCTCGTGTAAAACCATCACGTAAAAGACCTGCCTCTACCTTTCTTAGACCGTATGGGGCATAAGCCGCAACTCCATTGTTATGAGGTATAGGATTGCAGATAAAATCAAAGAGAACTTTTGGAGTAACTTGGTTTTTTAGAATTTTATACCAAAATGAGTTATGATCACGGTTTGGATCTAATGCTGGAGCACATCCAAAGAACGTTGCAAGTGAAATCCCACGATAATTTGACATCAGTGTACGATCAGCAGTCAATACAATCTTGGGTTTTGCCATTGACGCGTCTCTTTTTTTATTTGTTTTAAACCTTTAGGTATGGATTTACGCAGGTAGGACGCTTTTAGTAATTTTCTAAAATTCCAGATTTTGCTCTATGAGTATGTCCGAATTCTTTAGAGTTTGCCAAAAACCCTCCATCAAATACAGTACCATCGTGACAGACCATGACATCATCCATGCAGCAACTACCACAGATTCCTATACCGCATTTCATCATGCGCTCCAAAGAAGCTTGGACGAATATTCCCTTGGAGTTTGCCATCTGGACAATTTTATGCATCATAATTTCAGGCCCACATGTGTAGATTGCGTCAAATTTGCTAGTCTCTAGAAGTTTTCCCAATACGTCAGTAACAAATCCTTTTTCTCCATATGTCCCGTCTTCTGTACAGCTAATGATTTGGTGTTTGTGGTTTTTTAGAATTTGATTAGCTTGTTGTTCAAAGAAAACTTCATCTTTGGATTTGGAACCCATCAAAAGAACTACCTCGTTATTTGGCTTGGCGAATTTAGCCAGTCTTAAAAGCGGTACCAGTCCGGTTCCACCACCTACAAGAGCAATTTTCCCATCTTTGATATCAAATGAATTACCATATGGTCCACGAACTCCGATTTGCTGTCCGACTTTGAGATCATATAATGCGGAAGAAGATACCCCGCGCTTGCGAACAGTGAACGCGGCTTTGCCATTTTCAGGCATTACCATTATACTCATCGGTATTTCGTTTACTCCTGGAATCCATACCATTGCAAATTGTCCTGGCAAGACATTTGCAAGATCATTATCAGAGATTACAAAAGTTCGAACTGTAGGAGTTTCATCAATGACTTGTTCAATAGTTCTAATTGACGGAGTTTTAGAAACGTTTTGCAAGTCCCACCATCTCCGATATTTTGGAAAATCCTTTCTTATTCATATAATTTGTAATCCCTTCGTTTATTTCGGAAAAAACTTCAATCCATCTATCTCCCACAGCACTTCCCACTTGAACTGCCGATGCTCCTGCAAAAATAAATTCTAATGCATCCTCCCAACTCGATACCCCTCCACACCCTATGACTGGAATATTGTATTTCGATGTGATTTCATAGACGCATCTAACTGCCACGGGTTTTATCGCAGAGCCAGACAGACCGCCAATTTTGTGACTGAGGAATGGTCGTTGGGTTTCAACATCAATGCCCATTGCCCGTATAGTGTTAATGGCAGTAATAGCATCAGCGCCACCATCAATTGCAGCCTTGACAGTATCCAAATAGTTAGTTGTGCCCAATCCAACCTTACCAATAACTGGTGCACGAGTGGAGGATTTGACTCGAGATACAATTTTTGTCACAAGTTTGGGATCATCGCCGACTTCAAGTCCAACTTTTTCAACGTGTGGGCAGGAAAGATTTAGTTCGTAAGCAGTCACATTGCAGTTCTCAAATTGTTTGACCATGAATTCAAATTCATCCTCAATAGAACCCACCAGACTCACGATGATAGGGACATCCCTGTTTGATTCCATCATTTTTGCAAAATATGGAGCCCCAGGATTTGATAATCCAACCGCGTTGAGATATCCATTTTTTACTCCAATTATTGTAGGGTTTGGATATCCTTCCCATGGTTCCTTACTGAGAGATTTTGATACAACTGCACCGGCGCCATTTCTGTAAATTCTTCCAAAAACTTCAAGAGAGATTCCCAGAATTCCAGAGGCAAGCATTGTTGGCCTGCCAAGTGAGATTGGTCCAATAGAAACGGATAGGTCAGGCGTCACTTGATTAAGTTGGTTTTGTTGTCTTATAATAGTTGATTTGTGTTAGCTTTTTTAATCCGAAGATCGGACAATGCATGTGTATTTTGTTATTGTGACAGAGTTAGGAGTTGTTGTTTCAGAAAACAACTCAGTTGTCAAGGCATTTGCTTTCGGAAATCCAGCAGCAGATTTCATGGACATAAAAAAAGGCAATCTCAAAAATAACTCAATTATGGATTATCTTCAAGGATTAAACTCTGGATTCTTTGTAAGCGATGAACCACTTCTAAAAACTCTCAAAAAGGAATCGCTTGACGTACAGATGATGAATCAGATTCAGTTGGATGAAATACAAACTAACAAGCCACAATTACTAGTCGATGCTGGTTTTGCAAAAGATTTTGACGATGCCATTTCAAAGCTGCGAGAATTTGCTTTGTCTCTGTCATCATCCAAGGTAACTGAGATTTCACAAAGTCCTGACCTACACATCATACAGGCTATCAACGCCCTAGATGAGATCGATGTAATGATCAACGGATTATCATCACGATTAAGAGAATGGTATGGTTTACACTTTCCAGAGCTAGACAACATTATTGACAGCATAAACGGTTACGCGCAAATTGTCACGGCTGGAAATAGACAGAGTTTATCCGACAGAGTATACCAAGACGCAGGATTTCCAGATTCCAAGGTGCAGATGCTTTCCGTTATTCAGCAAAAAAGCAAGGGCGGAGACATATCGCCAGAGAACTTGGCCATGGTTCAATCAATAGCAAAACAGATTCTTGATATGACCAAAGCTAGAAATGCAATAGAACATCACATTGACGAACAAATGAAAGCGATTGCTCCCAATGTTGCTGCAATTCTCGGAACTGCTGTTGGTGCCAGAATTCTTGCAAAAGCTGGCAGCATAAAGAAACTTGCGACTTTGCCGGCAAGCACAATCCAAGTTCTAGGTGCAGAAAAGGCATTATTTCGTGCATTAAAAACAGGGACTCAGCCTCCAAAGCACGGAATATTATTCCAGCATCCTGTTGTCCATGCAGCTCCAAGATGGCAGAGGGGCAAAATGGCAAGAGCTATTGCTTCCAAGGCAGCAATTGCAGCCCGTGTTGACGTATATGGTGCAGGGCTAAACCAAACTTTACTTGATAAGTTAAACGTTCGAGTTACAGAGATTGGCGAAAAATACAAAGAGCCAACCGAACGTACTCCACAACCGCAAAGAACTGAACGTCGTAGAGAAGACTTTGGAAGAAAAGACTCTTTTGGTTCCAGAAGTAGAACACGAGATAATTTTAG
>DAMC01000032.1 GCA_002499525.1 Nitrosopumilales archaeon UBA218 | reverse complement strand
AATACAGAGATGACAAATGCAATTCTTGACTATAGGAAGGTACCACACGTGCCGCAACAAATCATGATTTATCCAAAAGAGTTTCTGCCTTCAGTACAAATACGAAAGGACGAAGGCAATGAACAACTCAGGGCAGTCCTTGAATCAAAAGGGACAGACAAATTCTCTCCGTATGATCTTTTTAGAATCATGTCAACTAGGCGCTCTACAAGAAATTTTGATCCGTCAAGACTAGTCGAGCAATGGCAAATAGACAAGATATTGGCAGCTGCAGATACTGCACCTACCGCAGGCAACTTTCAGGGCTTTGAGGTATTTTACGTCAAAAACAAGGAAATAAAAAAAAGACTTGTAGAGGCCGCTAACAATCAGCCCTTTGTTAATGCGCCCGTGGTAATGGTATTTTGCATGAATCCATCTAGAGTGAAGATGAATTTTCCTCCTCAAATATTGGCAAAGTTCTCTTTACAGGATGCGACTTTGGCTGCTGCTTATTCCCAGCTTGCCGCATCCGCATTGGGGCTCAGCTCAATTTGGATAGGGATGATGGATGAGCAAAAGGTAGCGCAGATTTTAGGTACACAACTAGTACCGTCTTCGATTCTCTGCATTGGTTATCCGAAAAAGAGCAAGGCGCCTAAATCCAGAAGAAAGCTAAAGGATCTAGTCCGCGTCATATGAAAAATTAAGATCTTGTCTGTATAGTTGTAATATGGTGTGATCTTGGCAGGTTATTTCTAAAATCTTTATTTGTGGGTACAAAAACACCGATATCATGCATGATGCAGAATCTGAGACGTTTGTCTATCAAACATGGCCAGAAAAAATCGCACACAATTTAGAACAAATAGGTGTTGAATCTGAAGCCAAAGAACGCGGGACAGATTCTGCTGAAAAAGGCGATTACTATAGCAGAGTATTTTCACAAACAACCAGAATGGTTACAAATTTGGGCGTTATACAATTAAAAAATTCTAACATCGACGTTATTCAGATAATCCAAAAAGGGTAATTACAATGCAAGATCCACTAGTTTCACATTGGGGTGCTCAGGATAGATTTCAGGCGCACTTTATTGTCAAAATCGACAGTCCTGAACCTTCAAGATATGTCGCAAGAACAATCCTGAAAACATCCGGTTATTTTGGTGGAAAAAAAATTGAATCAATTAGCTGGAATGGTGGATTGCTGGCTAGCAAATTAAACGAGGATAGTGAACTCAATGCGCTAATTGCAAAACAGTCAATAAAGGACGCAACCATTTTTGTTGACCCTTCATTTAATGGAGTTCGTATTTACAGCAAGTGGAAAAACTCGTTTGAATTCCACATTACAGATGAAATGTATGCAATTTACAACAAGATTGCAGCACACGTAAAAAATCTCTAGGCTCTCCACCAATCAAGTGCCAAGTAACTAATCTTTTCATTACCTGGAATAGCTAGAATAAAGTGCTTTTTGACACTGGTTGCAAGTCTGCCTGCAAGAACAACACCGGTTGAGGAAATATTATCTGTCTTGTTATGTACCTGCACCAAATATGGAGCGTGGTCTATTCCTGGACCCCTCTGGTAGACTGCAAAATCGCAACCGAATTTTATTCCTGGATTGACAATGTAATTTTTGTCTCTAAAATCCTTGTAGACTAGATATTTTTTATCAAAATTGTGGTATTCCTGTCTGCAGATTTCTAGGAGTTGTTGTCTGGTGATTTTCTTTTTTGTCTTGTGAATTTGCATCACATTTTTTTCCAGCAAATAATATCCTTCAATTAAATCCAAAATCAACGGGACGTCAATTTCTTCTGGCTTTGGTTTTGCCATACCGATGGGTTTACCATAGTAGGATTCGGAGAAAAGTTCTTTTGACTTGACTATATCCCAGATTATAATTCGATTTTCTATTAGCTCGCCTTGCATTGCTGATATGAAAAATTTTGAATATAAAAAGTTGGATTATAGACTCAGTGCTAACAAGATAAACGAGTCTGAGACCTGCTGGCATTTGTCTGACATTTCCTCAATTCCCTGAATTACGTCCTTGACAAGCAAGAGTTCCTTAGTGTTCGGAATCTCGTCTAATGCCTTTATTACAATCTGTCTGTATTTTTTGTCTATTTCACGTTCTATCTTCTGAGTTTCCTGTGCAAGCTCTATTGCGTTTGCAGTGTTTGTATTGAGACCTCTGACGATTTCATTTAGCTTGTAGACTTCGTCAACTAGCAAATCAATGAGACCTGAAATGTCCTCATCAATTTTTGCAGCCTTTAGAGTGGTTGCTTTGATGTTGGATAGCTTAAAGGCAATACCTGTGATGTAACCTGCAATCTCATCCATGGTGTATGCCGTGTTCAAAAGATTTTCTCTGTTCAAAATCAAGCCACCTACGTCAGCAACTTCTCTTGTGATTTTGCGACGAAGATTTTCTACTTCTTCTTCAATGCTAGATATTTGGTCATTAGCAGCTTTTACTCCCGCCTTGTCTTTTTTCATTATCAATGCAGGCAGTGTTGCTAGTTCTCTTGCAGCATTTAGAATTCTGTTGATCTCGTCTTGCAAAACTGCAACCGCTTTTCGTTTTGCTTGGACCTCTAGTTCTCCACTATACATCCTTCTTGATTAATTTGAGGTGCTATTAATTAAGCTTGCAAATCTTACATTTCCGATGTGCTTTGGTTTACCTTTTTCTGATTCTTGTATAATGCGATAACTTCCTGATCCGTGGATGCGTCCTCGGGGGCTTTTTCCATTCTTATTTTGCCTGTAAATTTTGGAAATCTCAGTGCAAGACCGCTTCCAGATCTAATCGAATTTTTTGCAGTTGTATGGACTGGGCTGAGTGTGATTTCAGATGCGACAATCTCGATTACTAGTTCCGGCTCAAACCAAACGTCTGGCTCCATGCCGCTCTCGATTCGTGGATTTTTTTTCAGCGTCACCTTGTCCTGCAGGATTTGATAAAACTGGTCGAGGTTCTCGTCAGTAAACCCGGTACCGACTTTGCAGATGCTCTCAAAAGTATCCTTGTCCTGGTTGTATGATGCCAAAAGCAGCGTCCCGTATTTTCCTGTCCTTCT
>DAMC01000046.1:4839-14056 GCA_002499525.1 Nitrosopumilales archaeon UBA218 | reverse complement strand
CAAGGAGTAATGTTGAAAATAGTCTCAATTTAGTTAACTCCGAATAAAATTAGTATTAATTGTTTATTTCCCAATCTCAGTGTTGTTTTGTTTGATAGGCTCAATACAAGGTTGAGTTTCTGAAATTTTTGATAAATCAAGAGGTGAATTTTTTTGTCAGTGTTTAGTCAAAAATGACACTTCAAACCTTGTCTTAAATCACAGAAAATACGAAAAATAATGGAATTTACTCTCATTGTATCACTTGCAATATTCTGCCTAGTCTATGCTTTAATTTTAATTAGAAACATCAATGGTGTCAAAGTTCCCATTTGGTTAGCCATGGGATCCGGCGCATTGTTATTTTTGATATTTGGAATAATTTCTCCGATTAAAGCATTTTCTTCAGTAAACTTTGAAGTCATAATGTTTTTGCTAGGAATGTTTTTGCTAGTATCTGGTCTTGAATCCTCAGGTGCTCTAAACTACATTACAAATAGAATTCTTTCAAAAGCAAAGACTCCAAACCAAGTATTGTTTGTTGTAATTTTTGTCATGGGGATATTGTCAGCATTTTTGATAAACGATACAATTGCACTCGTTGCTACACCAATTGTAATCGGATTGGTAAGAAAGATGAAGTTAAGGCCGGCTCCGTTGTTAATATCTCTGGCATTTGGAGTTACTATTGGAAGTGTGATGACCCCCATAGGGAACCCGCAAAACTTGCTAGTCTCGTTGCATTCTGGAATCAAATTTCCAATGTTCACTTTTTTGAGATATCTTACACTACCCACAATCTTGAGTCTCGTTGCAACATTTTTTGTTATAAAATTCTTTTATCGAAAAGAGTTTGAAAAAATTTTGATTCCGTCGACATCAGATGAAATATTCATAGAGAGAAAATCTGCAATCACATCTGGAATCCTAGTAGTTTTTACCATTCTCGGATTTTTTGTATTGGGAATAATCAAAATGTTTGTAGAACTTGAATTGAATTATTCCCATATTGCATTAATTGGCGGTGTGGCAATGCTAGTGTTTGGAATAAAGAGAGACAAAATAATCCGAGGGCTAAATTGGCAAATTTTGGTATTTTTTGTTGCAATGTTTGTTTTTGTGAGCGGGTTACAGTCAGGTGGAGTTATTGACGTTTTTCATAATTTGTTGCCCTTAAAACCAACACCAGGTGATAAATTTTCTTCATTTGACATTATCGGTACAAGTCTAACGTTAAGTCAATTTATCAGCAATGTGCCTTTTGTAGCAGTGTATCTTCCAATTATGCACAATTATGGATTCAGTGGTTCCGATTCTCTGTCTTGGATAGTTCTTGCCTCTGCAAGCACAATTGCTGGCAATCTCACAATTTTTGGTGCCGCCTCAAATATCATAATTCTTCAAGTTGCTGAAAAGAACAAAGTTTTTGCATTCTCATCAAAAGAATTTTTTAAAATTGGCAGTATTGTGACAGCAGTGAATGTTGGGATTCTGGTATTTTTCTTAGTGTTGATCTAAATAACACCGCGTAATATCTGGATGATTTTTTCACCAATGATATTTGCTGCCAGAGATTGTGCTTCTTTTGTTTGAGCGCCGATGTGAGGAGTTGCAATAAAGTTTGGCAGTGTAATTAGTTTGTTACCGATTGCAGGTTCTTTGTCAAACACATCTAGTGCTGCACCGCCCAGATTTCCAGCCTTTAGTGCTTCATACAGAGCAATCTCATCAACTGTTCCACCTCTGGATGTGTTGATGATTCTGGCAGTTTTTTTCATTGTGCTTATTCTTTGGGCGTTGATTAGATTTCTAGTACCCTCCAATAATGGAACATGTAGAGAAACATAATCTGCACTTTGTAGTAGAGTATCCAAATCAGCCTTCATCAATCCCACCTCTTTTGCAAATTCCGCATCAATTGGAACTACATCATATCCAATGATGTTCATGTTTAATGCTCGTGCAAGTCTAGCTAATCTTTTACCAATGTTTCCAAGACCTACAATTCCCAGGTATTTTCCTGCTAGTTCTGTTCCCATGAGTTCCTTTTTTATCCAGTTATTATTACGCAGTTCACGATCTGCTCTAGGAATATCTCTTGCCATAGCAAGCATTAATCCGATAACTAGTTCTGCTACAGCATTCATTGCGCCTTCTACTGCATTGATCACTCGAATGTTTTTCGCCTTGGCTGCATCAGTATCAATGTTATCCAATCCAACTCCAACTCTTGCTAAGATCTTACATTTAGTAGTTTTTTGAATTAGTTCTTTTGTTATGGTTGTTCTGCTTCGGACAATTACAATTTCATAATCCATGATTTTTTTTGCAAGGTCATCTGGAGTGATTTGTGGTTCATAAGATACCTGCAATCCATTTTTTTTGAGAATATCAACTAAAACAGCATCAACCTGATCGCAAATCAAAACTTTTTCTGAGAAACTCACTTCGATTTGATTTTTGAAAAACGGAATATAATCATTTACCAATATGAGAAAAATAAGAAAATAAGAGGATTTAGAGTCCTAGCTCTTTCTTTATTTCGTCAGCACGTTCATCGGTATACAATCCGTGCAAGTTAATCTTTGGTTCGGCGATAGAGTTCTTACCAGTTGGTGGAACTGCGTCGCTTGGATTGCCCAATAGGTCTGCATATGATGCTGCGTTGGTGCCCAATTGCTTGTTTAGACCAAATGGATCACCTGCTACCATAACTGTTGCTGCACCTGAGAAGATTGCTGCATAGTCATGGTTTACTGCGACGTATACACCTGGTTCATCAAAGACTACGTCAAAGATTGCACCTTGTGATCCGCCGATTTCATATGTTTCAGTACCTTTTGCTTGCACTACGTTACCTTGTGTAACACGGTCGATGATCTCACCTACAATGTGCCAGAAGACTGGCATGTTACCTTGATTCTCGATGAAGAATCTTACGTGTTGGTCTGTCTCAACGAACAATAGCTGTGATTGATATTGTTTGAGCTCATCTCCGTTCCATGGTTGGACTACAAAGATGTTCTTTGCAGGATCACCTTTGATGAGTTTGTTGTGGTTAGCGTTTGGTACGTAACCAAATGACATACCGTTAACGACGGTGTAGGTTGTTTCGTGTTTGAACATTTTAGACTGATCATATCCACCTTCGTCATCCAGATACAATTGGTTGTATTGGAGTTGGAATTCTCTTGCATCTGCAGAATATGATTTTCTGTCTTTGACGATTTTACCACCATCTACTTTTGTTTTTTCAACAAGAAGTGGTTTGTATCCATTTAATGGATCAACGATGGCAATACCGTACATGCCAGAGAGGACATGCTGGTCCATAGCTGCTACGTCAATGCCTGAGCAGTGATACTTGAAAGTACCAGGTACGTCAGCGACATAACAGTATGTGTGGGAAGTTCCTGGCAATACTTTGCCAAAGTTTCCTGCACTCATTTGAGATGCATGCATGTCGTTTCCATGTGGTGTTGGTTCGTCTGCTGGGACAGTTAGTGTCATCTTTACAACATCGCCTTGTGTGACTCTAACGGTAGGTCCTGGGATCTGACCGCTGAAAGTCTGGGCATGATAAGTCTTGCCGCCCATTACTGGGAGATCAACACTTTTTGCATAAAGATCGAGGCTAACTACATTTCTTCCTTGCTCGACATTGTCACAGTCAACTGCGGCAAATGCTTGAGGCATGACAAGTTTCAGACCACCCATCTCGTGGATTGTCTTACTCATGCTGTCGTGTGAAGAAGCTGCCAGTGTAGAACCTACAGTCTGGGATTGTGTGTATGTGCTTCCGAATAAGGTTGCTGCCAAAACCGCTACTGCTGTAACGGAAAATAGCATACTGTAACGCTTATTCATTGAGTTAAGGACTCTGAAGAGTCTATATAATAATTCGCTTTATTTCCGTCCTTGATTCCTAAATTTTCAAGTCATTTTCGTTGGGAATTTATTTTAGTTGACTTTAATCTCATTATTGGATTATAGAATTGACAGAGATTCCTTAGGGGAAGTAAAGATCCCAAAAGATGCTTACTATGGAGCTTTTACTGGACGTGCCATCCAACAATACCATGTCACTGGAAGAAAGTCCCACAAACATCTCATTTCCGCATTTGTGATGATTAAACGTTCAGCAGCTGTGGCCAATATCAAATGTGGGGTTATTGACAAAAAGCTTGGACAGGCAATAATTTCTGCATGTGATAAAATTCTTGCAGGTAAATTCCAAGAGGGTTTTGTAATTGAGGAAATCAACTCTGGAGCTGGAACGGCGTTTAACATGAATTCCAATGAGGTCATTTGTAATGTTGCCTTGGAGATCATGGGCAAGAGGAAAGGCCAAAATGAATTCCTGCATCCAAATGATCACGTAAACATGTCACAATCAAGTAATGATACTTTTCCTACTGCAATGCATGTAGCCATCCTACTCAATCTAAAGGAAACCATTCCCGCAGTAGACATACTTATCAAATCATTAAGTAAAAAGGCTAAAGAATTTTCAGGATATAAAAAAATTGGCAGAACACACTTGATGGATGCACTCCCAGTTACTTTGGGTAGTGAGTTTGCGGCTTATGCTACATCAATAACAAAGGCAAGAAATTCTATTTTACTGGCAATTAAAGAATTGGAGTTTGTCGGACTTGGTGGAACTGCAGTTGGAAACGGTGCTAACACACCAAAGGGTTATCGCAGTATTGCAATAACCGAGCTAGCAAAGATTTCAGGATTAAAACTTAGACCAGAGCCAGATATGCAACATGCACTTCAATCAAAGTTTGCAGTAGCGAATATTTCTGCAGCAATTAGAAACCTCGCACTAGAGCTAAACAAGATTGCAAATGACATCAGATTGATGGCATCAGGGCCTATCGCAGGGTTATCGGAGCTTGGAATTCCAGCAGTTCACGCTGGTTCTTCCATAATGCCCGGAAAGGTGAACCCATCACTTGCAGAATGTCTGAACATGGTGTGCTTTAGTATTATTGGTAATGACACAGCTGTTGCAAATGCTGCACAAAGTGGTCAATTCGAACTGAATGTCATGTTACCAGGAATGCTCAAAGCTTTGTTAGATTCTACAGACATGCTCAAAAATTTCTTGCCAATATTTTCAAAGAACCTAATTGATGGTTTGACAGCAAACGAAGAGCGATTAAGACAAAACATTGAGAAGAGTCCAGTAATTGTGACACTCCTTGCACCAAAGATCGGCTATCAAAAGTCTGCTGATCTTTTCAAAGAATCACTCAAGACAGGCAAGACTATTCGAGAGTTGGTAGTAGAAAAGAAACTATTATCAGAAAAAGAAATCAATACTCTATTCAAGTAATATGGCAAAAATCTGGGTAGAGTCCTATGGTTGCTCTGCAAGTTTTGCAGATGCTGAAATGATTTCTGGTTTAATTGTTAATGGCGGGCATACTTTGGCAGATAATTCTCGCGATGCGGATCTAAATTTGATAGTGACATGTTCAGTCAAAGACGCCACAGCCAACAAGATGGTAAACAGAATCAAGAGGTTAAAGTCAAGACCTTTAGTTGTGGCCGGTTGTCTTGCAAAGGCCGAACCCAAGTCAGTTGAGAAATTTTCTCCCAATGCAAGTCTTTTGGGACCCAATTCAATTGGTAAGACGTTACAGGTGATTGATAATACTTTACTAGGTAAAAAGAAGGTGGAGTTGGAAGATACAGACACCACTAAGACGGGACTTCCAAAGGTCAGATTAAACCCAATTGTAGGTATTGTAGAGATTGCATCAGGGTGTATGAGTGAATGTACATTTTGCCAAACTAAACTCGCACGTGGTGATCTCCAATCATACAGACTTGGAGACATTGTTCGACAGGTTTCTTATGAGATAAAAGACGGTTGTAAAGAAATTTGGCTTACATCCACAGACAACGGATGCTATGGTTTAGACATAGGAACAAACCTACCAGAATTAGTAAGTAAGGTATCAGATATTCCACAAGAATTTATGATTCGTGTCGGCATGATGAACCCAATGTATATGCCAAAAATTAAATCAGATTTACTCAAGTCATTTGAAAACGACAAAGTGTTCAAGTTCTTACATGTACCAGTACAATCAGGTAGTGACAAAGTCCTCCATGAGATGAAAAGAGGGCATACCGCAGGCACATTTCGGGATGTTGTAAAGCGATTCCGTTCCAAATTTCCAAGATTCACCATATCCACAGATATCATTGTTGGATTCCCTGGTGAAACCAAACAAGATTTTGAATCCACAGTGGAACTAATCACCGAGACAAGACCCGATGTTGTCAATCTCTCCAAGTATAGTCAAAGGCCTGGCACTCCTGCTGCTGAAAGAATTCAGATTCCAGTAGCCGAAGTGAAGAATCGAAGCAAGGAACTATTTGACTTGATTAATAAAATTGCACTAGAAAATAACCAAGAATGGATAGGTTGGAGCGGAATGGTGTTATTTGATGAGCAAACAGACAACATGGTTCGTGGTAGAAACTTTGCGTACAAGCCAGTCTTTGTAGGAGAATCCGTCAAGGTTGGGGATAAAGCCCTAGTCACCATAAACCGTGCAACAAACCATGGTTTGTATGGTCAGATCGCTAGCTAAAAGTTTTAGATCGGATTTTTGATCAAAATTAAGTAAGAAGGTTTTTTATCGAATTTTGCGAGAGCAACACATGGACTTTGTACAGCCCGTCCTTTTGGTCGGAATAGGTGGCGCAGGCTCAAAGATGGCAAAAAATGCAGCATCCTTGACGGGAGCAGACGTATTTGCTATAAGCCATGACAGCAATGACCTGAGTTCCCATCATGACATCAAAATTCATGCAGAATCCTACGTCAACCCATCTGCATACCTAATTAGGGCAGAGGCTCAAAAGTCAATGTACAAGATTCGTGACAAATTTGCAAATTACAATACTATTGTAATCTTTGCCAATTTAGCAGGCAAGTCAGGCTGTGCCATATCTCCTTTAGTTGCCACTGTTGCAAAAGAAGAAGGAAAACGAGTCTTGTCATTTGCAATAATGCCATTTAGATTTGAAAAAGAAAGATTATTCTTGTCAGGAGTATCTCTCAAAAGACTTCGTGCAAGTTCGGATTCTACCATTGCAGTGGACAATGACGCATTGTTAGAAGCAAACCCAGACCTGACAGTATCCAAATGCTACGATATAACTAATCACGCAGTTATGTACGTCATGAACTCTCTAGCCGCTTCGACAATTTCTAATGACATGAACATTCTATCAACAAGTAAAAATGAAAAAGATATCGAATCATCCCTTCGCGAATCCATTCAGATGCTATACGAAGATGCACCACCAAACTCTGTGAAAAAGACCATGCTCTATGTTTTTGGCTCAGATAACGTTTCAATCGGTAAAATAAATTCAGCCGTGAATACAATCTCAGGTATTTTTAATGAAAACAATACCGGGGTATCACTTGCAACTACCCAAGGAGACAAGTCCCAAGTAGTAATGGTCAGTTCCGTTGAGGGAACTTTGAAATTTGATTCCTATGATCCTCTAGGAATGATTCCAAAAGAAAACACTTTGGATTGGGATGAACCAGAGTCATCCATTAAAACCGGTATAGAGTTATACCAATTAGAATAGATTTAGAAAATAATTTTTATAATTTACTTTGATTTCTTTGTGGGCTTTTTGTCTTCAGATTTTTTAACGGGTTTTTCTTCTGATTTCTTTTCTTCTGATTTTGGTTCAGTTTTCTTTTCTTCTTTTTTTGGTGTTTTTTCTTCGACTTTTTTTTCTGATTTCTTTTCAGATTTCTTGTCTTCCTTTACATTAGTTGTCTTTGGCTTTTCCTCTTCCTCATAAGGAGAAACTAGGACATAGCCATCATCGGTTTTTGCCATCTTTACTCTAATCTTTCTTGGCGGACTGCGTATTCCTTGACTCCAAACTGCTTGAGATAGATCTTGATCAATTTTGATTTGTCCGGTTTTCATGTGGTGTTCAGCAAATTCTCTAATCATGTTGATAGCTCTTTTTGCTCTTTGATTATTTGGTGATAGCCAAACTTTACCTAGATTAATTGTATAAACTCGCTCTGCTTCTTGTGACAAGTCTATCCTACCTCCACATCAGTTGATCTCCAAGCTCTTCGCTTTGGGTTAGAACGAACTGTTCTCTTGGTTTTAAGGATAATCCACGCTGGAACTGGTGAGTTTTGTTTTGCTTTCTTTTGCAGTCGTATTTTTCTACCAGAGTGTTTTCTTGCCGCCATGAAAATTGAGGCATTTTAACCTCTTTTTAAATGAATCTAGGAGAAATGCTAGATTAGCTTGTTTTGCTCGAAAATATCTGCGATTTGTTTTAGCATTCGAGCAGATGCGCCCCATATCAGTTTGTTTTCAAAAGTAAGTTGGTATGCTTCGAAAAGTGATCTGTGTTCTGGATTATCATCTTCTTTCAGTGTTTCTAATAATTGAAAAATTGGTATGTGTAAGATTTCGTCCACTTCAGAATTTGGTTGTAATGATTCAATTTCATTTAGAACTGCAATAAATGGGATAATCGTAAATCCTGAGTTCCTAGTCTGCACCGGACTTAGCTGACCAACTATGGATTCTCGAAATATATCTAATCCTATTTCCTCTCTTGTCTCACGAATCGCCGTCTCCAATAGGTCTTGATCTTCTGAATCAATTTTACCTCCTGGAAATGAGATTTCTCCTGCATGTTGCTGCATAGTGAGTGGCTTTTTGGTCATTATGATTTTCAATTCTTCCCCATAAATCACAATTAGTACTGCTGCATGTTTTGTGTTGGTGCTTTCAAGATGTGGTTCAATATCAGTACTAAGTAATTTTTTGATTTTCTCACTATTCATCAAATCTATAGAGTCTGTCCAACTTATTGGTTTATTCATTCAAAGGTTATTAATCGATAAAAATAGAGAGTTACAAATGACAATTCGATACGAGATTAATCCGCCTCGAGTCATCCAAGATGGAGTTCTATCACACAAACAAGTCAAAGGATTACTCAGTAAAGTCGAAAAGAGAATCATCAGTGCATCGAAATTTTGTAACGGTATTCATTTGACAGATTCGGTTTTAGGAGTTCCGAGAATTTCTCCAATTACAACAGGTGCCATGATCAGACATAAACTTAATCTCGAGATCACTGCAAGTATTCGAGTACGCGATAGGAACATCACTGCCATGACACAATCCATCTATGATGCAGTTCTTCTCGGCCT
>DAMC01000046.1:0-4496 GCA_002499525.1 Nitrosopumilales archaeon UBA218 | reverse complement strand
GTTGTAAAACACTTTACTAAGCAAGGATTTGGAAAAAACCTCGACTTTTTCCTATCTATTTCCGCAGAGCCAGACTTTGAAAAGATCAACAAGAAATTGGAAGCAGAACCGACGGGTTTTGTGACACAGGTCATACAATCACCAGACCAAGTCCACAGACTTGTCGACCATCTAAAACCCCTAGGATTCAAGGTCATTCCATGCGTAATGATTCCGTCACAAAAAAACTCCAATTCGGCAAAAATGGTAGGCGTAGATTTTAGCAAGTATGAAGAAAAGACACTGGATTTCATTAAAGAGATACATAGTTCTGCAAAAGACATCCTAATCACATCTCCAAACGATTCCAAGGCTGCTCTCAAAATTTTATCACAGATTAAAGGATTAAAAAGAAAATAATCAAAAACTGTCCATGGTACAAAAACCCAGATTTTTGGATGCAGTCAATCATAATGTATTATTATTTGATGGTGCCATGGGGACAGAGATTCAAAAATTTGACCCAAAACCAGAAGATTTTCCTGACGGAAAAGATGGATTCAATGACGGTCTGATTCTTACACGACCAGACTGGATAAAAAAAATTCATCGAAGTTATCTAGATGCAGGGGCAGATTGTATAGAGACTAATTCTTTTGGTTCTAACAAACTAAAGCTTGACGAATATGGGTATGGTGACAGAACTATTGAGATTAATCGTATGATTGCGGATCTTGCAGTGAACGTTACTTCAGAATATTCTGACAAACCACGATATGTTATTGGCAGTATGGGACCTACTGGATTTTTACCAAGCTCTAACGATCCCGACTTGGGACAAATATCACTGGAGCGAATCAAGGAGGCCTATTCCTTACAAGCAGAGGGTCTAATTTTGGGAGGAGTTGATGCCCTTCTTATCGAGACTAGTCAAGATATTCTGGAAGTAAAAATGGCTATTGAAGGAGCTCATGATGCAATGAATAGAACCAAGAAGGTGCCGCTGATTGCAAATGTAACTTTGGATCAGTATGGAAAGATGTTACTTGGAACCAATGTCCAAGCAGCATATACCACAGTGGCAGATATGGGAATAGATGTTTTTGGCCTCAACTGTTCCACCGGACCCATAGAGATGGTACCCAGTATCAAGTGGTTAGATGAGCAAAAAGACCTGAGCTTACTTGTAGTCCCAAATGCAGGGATGCCAGAAAATGAGGGAGGTCACGCAGTATACAAAATGACCCCGGAAAAAATGTCCGAAGCATTAAGAGACATTATTTCAAAACACAAACAAGTCAGGATTATAGGAGGATGTTGTGGTACAAACCCCTCACATATTGCAGCATTGCGCAAAGTTTTAGATTCTCAAAGTCAGTCTTGAATGGATTTTTGTATCATTTTTCTTTCCCTATGGTCAAACAACATACGGATGTTAGTTGTATGGTACTATCAGTGGTAAACGACATATTTAATGAGCAAATCCAAGATGCCCAGTCTTGAAAGGCTAGTCATCCTTAGTACACGGTCAATTTTAGAAAAACCGTCATATATTTACAAAAAGTCACGAGAGTTGTAATAAAATGAAAATTCCCAGACTGAGTTCATCACTTAAAGCTGTAGAATTACAACAAGACCCAGCTCCTTTGCTAATAGGAGAGAGATTAAACACTCAGGGTTCCAAGAAGGCAAAGCAGTTAGTACTATCCGATGATTTTGACGGATTAATTGACTTGGCAAGAAACCAAGTAGATGATGGTGCACATTGTCTGGATGTTTGTGTGGCCACTACAGAGCGCTCGGACGAACTTGAATTCATGCAAAAATTAGTAAAACGATTATCTCTTGAAATTGATGCTCCCTTAGTCATAGATTCAACTGATCCTAACGTAATAGAAACAGCAATTCGTCAGATTCCTGGCAAGCCAATGATCAACTCGATTAATTTAGAAGGAGATGGGTCTAGATTTCACAAGCTTGCTCCAATCATGGCAAAATATGGACTGCCTGCAATTGCTTTATGCATTGGACCAAAAGGTATGGCAAAGACCCCACAGGAAAAATTGGAAACAGCAGAATTGTTATACGAAACTGGAAAAAAATACGGACTCAGAGAAGACCAGTATGTCTTTGATGTTTTGACTTTTACTCTAGCAACAGGTGAAAATGAGTTCCTAGATGCAGGTAAAAATACTTTGGAAGGAATCAAACTAGTCAAAAAGAGATTCCCAAATGCATTCACTACCTTGGGTTTGAGCAACATATCTTTTGGTCTGGTTCCAACAGCACGAAAGGTGTTAAATTCAGTGTTTTTGTATCATGCTGTAAAATCAGGTTTGGATTCGGCCATAATCAATGCCAAGGAAATAATTCCATATTCCGAAATCAATCCGAAAGAACGCAGTCTTGTGGAAGACCTCATATTCAATAATCATCCCAATGCGCTAACACAGGTAATTGCCTATTTTGAAAAATTAGGAATTCAAGAGACTAGTGTTAAGAAAATCGAATTTGATCCTTCATGGGATGCCGGAAAACGTTCCAATTTTAGAATTGTTAACAGGATTAAAGATGGTATAGAAAATGACGTAGTTTCTGCTATTGCAGAAAAAATCAAAGAGAAAGGCATCTTGGTTGAAAATGATGGTAAATTTTCCATAAATGCATCAAAACAGATTACGCATGAAGCCGCAATAATCACACTAAACGAAGATCTTTTACCTGCTATGAAAGAAGTCGGCGATAAATTTGGTGCAGGAGAATTAATTTTGCCATTTGTACTCAAGTCTGCTGAATGTATGAAAGCCGCAGTCATAGAATTAGAAAAGTATCTACTCAAGGAGGAAGGTACGAGTAAAGGCAAACTGGTATTAGGTACTGTATATGGCGATGTTCACGACATTGGAAAGAACCTAGTCAAGACGATTTTTGAGAATAACGGGTATGCCGTTTATGACCTAGGCAAGCAAGTACCACTCCAAAAATTTGTTGAAAAAATAAAGGAGATAAAACCTGACGCAATTGGACTATCAGCATTACTTGTTTCTACATCAAAGCAGATGCAGTATTTCGTAGAATTTGCGAGAGAGAACAAATTAGAAATTCCTGTTTTATGTGGAGGAGCTGCAATCAACTCTAATTATATCAACAGAATTTCAAAGGAGGGCGGAATATATCCCCACGGAGTTTTTTACTGTAAGACTATGTTTGATGGTCTAAAAACAATGGACGTTCTAGTATCTTCAGAGAAAAATAAATTCATCAAAGACTGGCAGGCAAAAATAGAATCATGGAAAGAAACTAAAATTGAGAGATCATTAGAAAATTTACCTCGCTCTGAAGTAAGACCTGTCACTCCACCAGTTGCTCCTATTCTAAACAAGCCAATCAGGTTAGAACCAAAAGATTTTGATCTCAATGAAATATGGAAATATCTATCTAAAAAATCACTTTTTGTTTTGTCTTGGGGATTACGCGGACGTGGAGTAGAAAATGCAGATATCAAAGGAGAGGAGTTATTGGAAGAATGGAAAAAGAAGGTACTGGACCAAGGTTTATTCGAGCCTAGAGCTGTGTATGGTTATTTCACATGTCATAGTAAGGATAGAAAGTTGTTAGTTGATGGTCCAGATGGACAACTAATAGAGTTTGAATTTCCAAGATCATCACAAAACAAACACCTTTGTTTATCAGACTATTTTGGAGAAAACGACGTTGTTGCATTCCAGTCAGTTTCAGTCGGAAATAAAGTTCAAGAAGTAATCGATGCATGGAACAAACAAGACAGGTATACTGATGCGTATTACTTGCATGGATTAGCAGTAGAAACTGCAGAAGCAATGGCCGAGATGGTAAATCAAAAAATTCGAGAAGATCTAAAAATTGGAAGTGCTGGTCTAAGATATTCATGGGGTTATCCAAGCTGTCCAGATGTAGCACAGCATCATCTAGTGTGGAAGTTGATCGACCCTACGAAATCAGGTATGACCCTCACAGAGGCAGGGCAGATCATACCTGAACAATCCACAGCGGCAATTGTAGTTCATCATCCCAAAGCAGAATATTTTGTCATCTAACTGGTTTGAAATAAATTATCAGATTTATCATTAATATGAGTAAAAATTTCATGCAACTAAACAACCTGCTTCGAGGTGCGACATTTTTCCAGCATTCCGGAGTATCGATCGTGTATGTTTTCATGCCAATTTTGGCCCAGTCACTGACTAGAAATATTTTCGAGGTAGGAATTACAATTGCTTCATTTTTTCTTGCACAGATTTTATCCAGTTTGTATTTTGGTAGAATTTCTGACTCACGTGGAGTTCGTCTGACGTTTATTCGAATTGGTTTTATTAGCTGTGCTGTAATGTTTGGACTACATTATTTTGCAGACAGTTCTCTAATTCTCCTACTAGTCCGGTTGGGGGCAGGCGTTGCTTCCGGGATGATGGTACCTGCAATGCTAGCATACACCTACGAGTCAGGCAAAGACAAGTCCAAGGTTGCGTCAGTAATAT
>DAMC01000074.1:1287-7746 GCA_002499525.1 Nitrosopumilales archaeon UBA218 | reverse complement strand
GTTGGGTTTGATAATACAACTGATGGTCCAGCAGTCTGAGTCCACAGATAAGTCAATGATTCATTGTCCTCATCAGTAGCTGTTCCTTCTAGGCTAACTGTTGCACCACCATCTACAGTTTGATCATCACCAGCACTAACAACTGGTACAGAGTTAACTGGCATTACAGTAACTTTCATCGTATCTTTAGATGGGAATCCATTATCATCAGCAACTCTTAATTCGAATACAAGGATCTTTATCTTACCGTTAGCTACTACAGGGGCTGTAAATGTTGGATCTTGTGCATTAGCATCAGATAATTGTACAGATTCACCGCCAACTTGTTTCCAAGCATACTTGAGACTTCCATTTTCTGGGTCAGTGCCAGAGCCAGAAAGTGTAACTTGACTTTGTTCATCTACTACTTGGTCTTGACCAGCATCAGCAGATGCACGCACATTGTCAGATTTTACAGTGACTTTGACGGTATCAGTACTAGAAAGACCAAATGGGTCTGTGACTGTTAATTCAAATTCTAATTCTTCAGAAGAACCACCAGATACAGAGGGTGCCTTGAATCTACCTTCAGGACTAGTAGGTGATGCAATTTTTACATCAGCACCAGATACTTGTTTCCAAGAATATTGTAATTTATCTCCGTCTGGATCTGTACCATCACCATTCAAGTAGACGATTCTGTTTGACATAGTAATCTTGTCATTACCTGCAAGGGCAGATGGAGATTCATTTACTGGTTTAATTTTAATTAGGACTACATCGGTTGCAGTTCCGCCACCATCTGCTTGACATGTAAATCTAAATGCTGATGGAACTAGAGGTCCGTTAGGAACTTCTGGTGCAGTGAACGTTACAGATGAATCAGCTGTTGATGATAACTCTACTGCTGGACCAAGAGTTTGAGTCCAAGTCATAGTTAATGATCTGTTCAATTTATCATCACATGTGCCATCTAGTTGCACTGTGGATTTCTCATCTACAGTTTGATCAGGTCCTGCGTTTGCAGTAATCAATGTTGCTTTAGCAGCATTCATCTTGACTAGTACGGTGTCAGTAGCAGAACCACCAAAGCCATCAAAAACTGCTAATTGAAATTTAAAGATTGCACTGCTTCTTATGACATCAGATGTATCGAAGCTTGGACTTTGTGATGTTGGGTCGTCAATAGAGACAGTTGGACCATCAACTTGAGACCATCGGTATGTGAGAGAATCACCTTCAGGATCAGTGCCTGAGCCATTCAGAGTGACTTGGTCACCCTTTGTGACTGTTTGATCAGCACCTGCATCTGCAGTGGGTGATTGATTTCTTGGTAAAACGGTTACTTTGACAACACTTTTTCCGACTTCGCCATATGGGTCAGTTACGGTTAATTCGAATGATAAAATTTTGGCTTTGCCATTTTGAACATCTGGAGCCTTGAAAGATGGTTCTGCAACTGTGTTTGAAGGAGTCAGTTCAACATCTTCTCCACCGACTTGTTTCCAAGATATTGTTAATGTGTCATCATCTGGATCAATTCCTTGTCCTGACAAAGTGACAATATCGCCAGATTTTGCAATATTTAGATTATTTTGAGAATTTTGAGTTGATGGTGCAATTGCCGCAAAAGAAGGCGACACAATCATGCTAGCTACGACTAGTGTCATCAAAACTGTGAGTGATTTTAATTGCAACGTTTGTATCGTAAAAATACGCCGATTAAAAGCTTTCGTTCAAAACTGTATACTTTATGGATCAATTTTTTGTTTTGTGGATCAGTTGATCTTTTTTTGTCCAAATCATGATCATTTTTGGATCTTTAAGATCTATTACAGAATGGATCAAAATTAATCGTTTCAGATCAAAAAATGATCAAAAATTACTGATCTAAAACTTGTTTGAATTTGATTTTTGAGCTTAACAGCACATGTACGAACTGCCATTAATGAGATGGTCATTATTTCTCCTAGCATTAGCAGTAACCTTGGTTTTTGGCAATGCTAATGCAACCAATGCAAAACCCTGGGACTTGATAATTTCTGCCAAGTTTGAGCAGGCTCAAGTCGAGGTTGGTCAAAATCCAATATTGATCGGAATTATAGTGGATCAGAAAGGCAGTCCTGTTCAAGACGTAGATGTCAAAATTAGATTCGTAGGCGAATCAGTAACGACAAAAACCGACAAAGACGGTAAATTCCAGTACGAGTTCAGCATACCAAAAGAGGGCATGTTTGATGCAAATATTTCGGCGTCAATTAAGAATCTAAAAGGCATGGGTAAAGCAACCATAAAGATAGGAAATGGGATCACCACTTCCGGGGATTTGTACTATGAGAGCGACTTTGAGAGAACCATAAAAAACGATACGTACAAATCACTAAAACAAAAGCAATATCAAAAATACATTGAAGCGAAAAATAACAGGTTAGAAAAATTATCAGAATCTGCAGCAAAAAAATTAATCATTGAAGAGAAACGCAGTATTTCAGAACAAAAGAAACTTTCCGAGGTAAACAAAACCAAGCCTGGTGAAGGAGTGTATTCTGTAGAAAAGCAGCAGCAATACATTACGAAGATAGATCCCCGAATCAGAAATATGACAAAAGCACAGATGGAGTACACCAGACAGATTCATGAACAAGCAAAATATTTCATGAACAAGACTCTAGAAAATGGCGGCACGGTAAAAGAAGCAAAAAAAGCGTATTTTGAAAAGCTTGCAACGACTCATGACAGTGCCCAGGCAGTAGGCAATACCAATAACACAGAAAGCCACTCCAAAATAGTAAAACACGACACTACCAAAAATAAAAAAGTCCGTGGATTGACATATAGTAAATATTTCAAGTAGTTTTTCAAGACTTTAATTTTGTTTTTAGTTAAATCCAAACTAGTTTTTTTGTAGAAAGATTCTAACTGCCTCAAGATGGGAACAGTTGGCCTTTATTCCCTTCCCATGATGGAATTTGTAGAAGTTCTTAAAACCAAGGCAATCGCATGAATCAGCTGTAACCATGTAGGATTTGTCAGGATCCGATGAAGAGCGGACTTGGAAAAGATCATCATCTAGTTTTATCACATTACCATCCTCAACTAGCTTTTTGGCCTTGCGAATCGTGCTGGCACTCATAATGTAGCTAGATTTAGGAGACTAGAATAGATTCCGATCCACTCTGGGACTGGTGTGATTGTTTGAAGATGGCACAGAGTTTGGGTTGGAGATAATGAAAAATCAGTCATATCAGAACTAAAACTCGATGGGGCGAGACGCCGGAATGGTGAGGTAACAATGTGGAATTATTATGATAATTGAAATAAGATTTTAAGCTAAATTTGTGCTCAACGATCAATGGGTTTATGGAAGTATTTCCTAAAGCGCGGTTTGGTCTTGTTTGGTGTTTTGATGGCAACCCTTCTTTTGACAGTTTTACTTGTAGGCTCCAACATGGATGCCATACTCAAAAAAGGCGTCGCCATTGATGTTCGAACGCAGATTATAGAGAATAAAAAACTAGTAGCAGGGTTTGCAAATCCCAACGAGTTGAACTCATACATTACAAATCAAATTGAAGAACGCATCAAAGTCCTAGGTTTGGATGAGCCATGGTATTCTCCCAACAGAATTGGTCTGGCAATGTACAAGATTCTGGTTTTGGATTTTGGTCATTCTGCTTTCCTGACAAGTGATTCAGGCTCCACGTTAGTAGGAGACATCATTTTAGAAAAACTCCCAAGAACAATTCTACTTTTCACGACTGCCACCATAATAATTTCAACAGTTGGGATTTTTGTTGGAGCTATGTCGGGAAGCAAAATAGGTTCAAAGACAGACAAGATCACTTCATCTTTTGCAATAATTAGCAGTAGTTTTCCTGTTTGGTGGATCGGCTTATTGATGATTTTCACGTTTGCGTTTTGGTACAACATATTTCCGGCAAGGGCAACACCTCTGATTCCTTCTACCGACTCAGGGTATCTGGTTTCTTTGATTTATCACATGACATTACCAATAATCACAATCGTGATGATTGGGTTCGGTACGTGGGCATATCTGGTTCGAAATTTTATGGCTGGCATCATGCAAGAGGATTTCATACTAGTCAAAAAAATTATCGGGGTCAAACAACGCAAGGTAATTTTTGGCAGTGCTTTAAAAAATGCCGCCCCTCCAATAATCACAGTTCTTGCACTCAGTTTATCTGGTTCTCTGGGAGGGGCCATCATAACCGAGGCAGTTTTTGATTGGCCTGGTATGGGTAGATTGTATTTTGAAGCAATTACTTTGATGGACTTGCCAGTAATCATTGGCGCAACATATGTCCTGACAGTCTTCTTTTTGATCAGTATCTTTGTTTCAGATTTGCTGTATGGGTATTTGGACCCAAGGATAAAGACCGGGTAATGGATTATTCGGAAATAAAATCTAGTTTTGCAAAAAGCAGAACGGGTTTGATTGGTCTAGGTATTCTAGCATGCCTTGTTATTGCATCAATATTTGCAATAATTGCAATACCTGTTGAGACCTACAAAAATTGGAACAATCCTGCCAGTTGGACTGAGTTTCCCAAGTCCGCTCAGCCCATCTGGGTCAACTGGGTTTCTGTGAAAAAAATACCCGAACACGTGATTTTAGACAGTCACGAAACCGTAATAATTCAAAACAATGTGGAAAAAATCGCAGTACAAAAATTCGGTGTAGATTATTCTTATGACTATTTCCCAGGCGAATTTTTACTCGACTACAAAACAGAGTATTCAGGCTCACCGGTGCTACACATCAGTGTGACAAGACCGGATGGAGTCACACTAAAGTTACTATCCAGTTCTCTCCCCCACTCTGAACATTTGACGGTTTATTCTGACAAGATTTTTTCTACAAACGAATCCATTCGAAAAAACCTAAGACTACAAAAAGACGTTTTTTCCTTTCCCGTACAAACAAAAACTGCAAAGGAGATGATATTTGCAAAATCTGACAATATCGAAGTACTCAAGGGCAGGTATGAGTTTGTCGTGACATTGGAGGGCGCTGAAAAACTTGATTCCAAATTTATCCTCGGAGGCAAGGTTTTCGGTATTGCGGGAACTGACGAGTTACGGAGAGACCTTGCCATCGGATTACTTTGGGGAACTCCTGTTGCATTGTTTATCGGAATTGTGGTAGCAATTGGATCTGTAATTTCGGGTTTGATTTTTGGAGTATATTCTGGCTACAAGGGTGGATTAACAGACGAGTCCATGATGAGATTTAACGATGTCATCTATGCATTGCCTGCCTTACCGTTTTTGATAATCTTGTCAGTCACTACATCAAACAGTGTATTTTTGATGATTGGTTTTTTGATGATATTTGGATGGGTTGGAATTGCCAAAGTCTCAAGAAGTATGGCATTGCAAATCAAGACAAGGCAGTTCGTAGATGCTGCAAAGATCATGGGTCAGAAAGACATGAAGATAATATTTCGACACATAATCCCACAGATAATTCCCTATGCCCTTGCAAGTATTGCAATTTCGGTTCCTGCTGCAATCACCACTGAGGCAGGCCTGAGCTTTCTAGGACTAGGCGATCCAACTTTTCCAACTTGGGGTCAGATTCTCCACGATGCACAATCTCATGGAGCAGCTGCCAGAGGATTATGGTGGTGGATAGTACCTCCAGGAATCATGGTTGCAATAACTGGATTGGCATTTGTTTTCATAGGTAATGCCTTGGAGTCCAAGGTAAACCCAAAACTGAGACGTTAATTCACAGTAAATTCTCTTATTGCTTTGATTGCAGAATCGTTTAGCTTTATTGTATAAACTGCGGCGTTGGGATCTGGCAAGTTAGCCAAGCTTTCTGCAAAAGTTGTCTTGTTTCTTCCCCCTTCATAGCCGCCGGTTTCTTTGACACATAGCGGGAATTTTTTCATAGCAAGACCGGTTTTGAAAAGATATGCTATGAATTTTTTATAATTCTCTATTTCATACCAGTCTACGTTTTTTTCTCCGCATGCAGCAATCCAAATATCCATTGAATTCTGATAGATTGCCTTTATCCTTAGTTCTTCAAGAGACATATTTTTAGAAATCAGCGCGTTTCATTTTGGAGCCGCATCTTGGACATGTAGCACCCTTGAACTTATTGTTGCATGTAAGACAGACATACTTTACTCCGCCAGAACCCTCTGAATTGAATCCAAAGAATCCACCCCCTCCACTTCCCGACGAGTCTCCTCCATAGCTTCCACGCATCTTGTTCATTTGGCTTCTTCTAAGCCACAAAGGCAACAAGATGAACACTGCCAAAGCTACTCCTAAACCAGTATATGGTGGGAATCCAAGATATGTGAACAGAATTTGTATACCAATGCTAAATGCAAGAGAGCCGAACAAGTAAATCAGATATCTCTTATAAGTATACAACATACTAATTGTCTTAAAAAAGGATTTAAAGTTTTGTCAGTTCTCATCATTTCCTGATTCAAAAATTAT
>DAMC01000074.1:0-911 GCA_002499525.1 Nitrosopumilales archaeon UBA218 | reverse complement strand
AAGTCAGTCACAGAAGGTTCCGCTGAACCGCTAGGATGGGAATGAACAGTTCCAACATATGTAAGATCAAGTGGTAGAAAGTTTTGTGGAAATCCTGCAAACGTCTGATCACTATATGAAAATGGTGGTATAGTTAATCCGTCGACTGTAATGATTCCATTTTTGGATTTTCCTTTTAGTATGAGTAATGCCTCATTGGGGTGTTTCATTTTACAGTATGACAAAATACTGTCTTTAGGGTCATTTTTCAGCAATACCTTGCGTTCAAATTTTGTCAATTTCTACACCGATATTTTGTACTTTATGCCTAGGATATTAGTCAGTGAGGATTCAATTGTTTGTTCTAGTTCAATCTTCTGGGATGTCGCACTATCGATTTCTTTGAGTAAAGTTCCTATTTTAGACTGGGCATCATCTTGATCAGATTTGGATTTAGTAAGTTTCTTTTCAAGAGAATCCAGTTTGACACTTTCTAATTCCATGATTTCCATCTCTAATTGTTGAATTTGCTTTAGAGTCTTATTTTTTCTTGATGCCAATACGTCAAGGCTAGACAATAGAAAATTGATTTGCTCTACTGATTTGTCAGCCTCTTTGACAGAAACGGTTCCAGAGACAATTCCTTTCATGCAAGACTCCAATATTGTCTTTAGGGCATCGGTACTTTCAGAGCCAACAACTTTGGAGGCGCGCTCAACTAGTCTTTCCAAGGTATTTTTGAGAGGTTTGTCTAAAGATGTAACATAGATGTATTTTCCTAACGGTCGAGATACTTTAGAAAACTCGTCGTCAATTTCCTTATCCAGTGATTCCTCTTGGGATTTTAGATCTCCGAGTTTTTTTTGTATTTCCAACAGGCGTAAAAATTCAGGTGATTGACGAGTGTTGGTGATTTGTTGCTGTGTATCTTC
>DAMC01000083.1:7158-7304 GCA_002499525.1 Nitrosopumilales archaeon UBA218 | reverse complement strand
CAATTACTCCAAAGTTACGAATATTTTCCTTATTTTTGATAATTTTGAGTATCTGCTCAGTTGCCTTGTACTTCATATTCGATTGGACTTCTTTTCGGAGGGGTATTAAACCTTATTCAGCGGCGATCTGATTTTTTCTAAAAATT
>DAMC01000083.1:2333-6744 GCA_002499525.1 Nitrosopumilales archaeon UBA218 | reverse complement strand
AGGTCCATCAAAAACATAAACATCCAACCCGAGTTTTTTCAGATTAGATTTCAGAGAAGAGTTATGTTTGTTTTTTGGCTCCAAAATTATTACTGTGTCACCTTTTTTTGCTGTAAACAGACCCATGTGTGAAAACTGTTCTATTCTTTCATATTTTGAATCCATACCCAAGACCTCTCCTAGTTTTGCAGACGCATACATTGCAATTGGGAAGGTGTGCTGGTTGCCAAGAAAATAGACCTTGTTGCGCATGACAACTTTACCAGAGTGTCTTTTAGCTGACTCGTAGAGATTTTTTGCCCCAGAAATTTTCAAGCCATATACTAGTGAGATGCAAGTCAGAGCACTAGCCAAAAACCCCACGGTTCCTGCAGTCAAAATGCCTGAATCTGCATAATCCAGCAGTATGATATTTTTGCAGGCACGGGCAAGCTTGCTTTTTGGATTTCTAGTTATTGAAATGCCAGCTCGCACTAGTTGTGCTGCTTTTATGTTCGATATGGTATTTCCAGATATTGAGACAAAGTACACACTTTTGCCTAAAGCCATTTTTGGGTTTTTTGCAAGCTCAAGTGGGTCGCAGGATTTAGCTTTGTAATTTGAGAATGCCTCTGCAAGCATTGCAGCACAAAGCGAGTCACCACTTCCGCAAAATATTGCATTTTTTTGGGTTTGTTTTTGTGGAACAAATTTTTCCAGATAAGCTAGCTGTAACTTTACATCATTTTCAAATGCAGATATTGTATCAAGTTCTTTGCGATGCAAAACGCCAAGTCTTGGAGAAATGGCCTAATTATTATTACCATATCAGAAAACCAAATCCATGAAGATTACAGTTGGACACACTCCTGATTCGGATGATGCTTTCATGTTTTATGGAATGCTTACGGGAAAGATTCCCTCTCAGGACTTTGAAGTTCAGCATGTTATTGCAGATATTGAGGAGCTAAACAAAAGGGCACTCTCTGAAGAGCTCGACGTTACTGCAGTATCGGTGCATGCTTGCGCATATTTGCCCAACTATACTATTCTGCGCAGTGGTGGAAGTTTTGGAATCGGTTATGGACCTATTGTAATTGCAAAACAGCAAATCCCGCAAGAAAGCCTCGCTAAATTAAAAATCGCAATACCTGGTAAAATGACCTCGGCGTTTTTGCTTTTGCAGTTAATGATAGGCAAGTTCGAGTATACTGAGATGAATTTTAGCGATATTCCAGCTGCTGTAAAAGAAGGTAAGGTAGATGCAGGATTGGTAATTCATGAAACGCAATTATCCTACGAGTCAGAAAACCTCCAAAAAATCCTAGATGTTGGAAAGTGGTGGGCAGATCTTACAAAGCTGCCAGTTCCGCTTGGTACTAATGTCATGAGTAACAGATTTGACAAAAAAATGATTCAAAAATTCGACAAGTACCTTCACGACTCTATTGTATATGGTCTGGAGCACCTTGAAGACGCCCTGGATTATTCCATGCAGTATGGAAGAGGGAAACCAAAGTCGCTAATTGAGAAATTTGTCAAAATGTACGTTAATGACGTTACTGTAGACATGGGAGAGCCAGGCGAGAAATCAGTAAGGACTTTCTTTGAGATGGCACAAAAAAAGAATCTCATTCCAGATTACAAAATACAGATAAGCTGAGATAGGAGGAAGCATGACATTTGGTGCGACATGACAATTTGCCGCCATCGAAAGACACCCTCGTGCCATCCGAGTAAATGTCTGCTTCGAATATTATTATGCGATTTTAAAAGATAAGGATTGTTCTGAGCAGACTGAGAATTTGTTTAGTTTTAGAATCTAAAAATGGCAAAAAATTAGAATTTTACAAAATATCTCCTAGTTACCTTTACAATTGTTTAGTCGTAGAATTTTTGTATTAGTACAATACAATACCAGTAATGGTCTTAGTAGACAAAAAAATCCTCTCAGGTGGGCTTGCAATGCTAATAGTAGGCATTGCCATCATCGCATACCTGAACTCTAATGTTCCAATAGGCTATTCAGGAATGACTGATGAACAAGTCTTGGAATTGGCAACAAAAGAGCGCACACACCAAGAATACTCTACTCTAGCAGCCATTCTTACAGGTCTGGGCTTTTTGCTGGTATTGATTAGCTTTGGTGCAAGAAAGAAAAAGGGTGGAGCAAAAACCATTGAAAAAAAGCCACCCGAAGTATCCTAAAGGCTTTAATCAAAAACATTTGTTTTGATAATCATTGGTAGTTGCAGAAATTAGTCTAACACCCATCGGTACTGCCGACTCTAGCTTGAGCTTTTACATTGCAAAATCAATCGAGTCCATAAATGACATCAAAGGTGTCAAGCACATTACAACTTCCATGGGCACAATTTTGGAAGCAGACAATATGGAAAAGATATTCGAGTGTGCCAAAGCCATGAACGAGACTATTCATAGGCTTGGAGTCAAGCGTGTAGGGATACTATTGAAAATCGACTCTAGAACAGACAAGGTTCAATCTTCGCAGGACAAGCTGGACTCTGTAAAAAAGCATCTAAAAGGTTCTTAAAATTTTAAAAAACGTGTTTCTCTGGGCTGGCTCGCGTCCAATTTCCTTTACCATTGTTGCAAGCTCCATTACAGATGAGTTCGTAGGTTTTCCCGCTGCGCGATAGATTTCTTCGGAAAATGCTGTCCCTACAAGGTCACTACCCCCATTAGATAGTGCTACCTGTGCAAGTTTTTTGCCCAATGCAACCCAATACACGGAAATATTATCAAGGACTCCTGCCAGCATTAATCGCGACAGTGCAATAACTTTTAGATCATATATTGCAGATGATTCATGTTGGACTAGATTTTTTTGTTCCAACTCGGTGTTATCAAGGCTGAACTTTAATGGAATAAATGTGATAAATCCGCCTGTTTTTTTCTGTAGTTCTCTAATCTTGATCAGATGATCAACAATGTGTTCCGGCTTTTCAATATGACCATAAAGCATTGTGACGTTGCTTTTGATTCCCAGATTATGTGCCTGCTCGATAGTGTCCAGCCATTCTTGGCCAGTACATTTTCCTCGAACAATTTGGCCTCTGATTTCCGGGTGGAAGAGTTCCGCGCCACCGCCAGGCATCGAATCAAGTCCTGCAGTTTTTAATCGCAATAAAATTTCTTTTATCGATGTTTTTGTGAGTTTTGATAAGAAGAATATCTCTGCTGCAGTGAATGCCTTTATCGTCATTTCAGGGTGGTTTTTCTTTATAGTCTTCATCATGTTTTCATAATAGTCCAGCTGTAAGCTTGGATGAAATCCTCCAACAATGTGTACTTCGGTTGCACCCATAGATTTGGCAGCTGCGACGCGGGCATCGATTTGCTCTGCAGTTAGTGTGTATGCGTCAGATTCGTTTCCTTTACGATAAAATGCGCACATTTGACAGCTGGCAGCGCATAGATTGGTATAGTTCATGTAATATGATGCAGCAAATGTAACAGTGTTACCCACCTGTTTTTTTCTGACAAGGTCTGCAGTAGCACCAACTACAAATTGATTATTGGAATTGAACAAGTCCATTCCGTCTTTAAAAGAGAGTTCTTGGCCTGATAATGCACGATCTATGGCAGGAGACTCTGAAATTAGATCACGTAACATCAGCTAAGCTAAGTAATTTGTAAATATAAAAGAAACTCCGAAATAGACAAACTTTTAGATTATCTATTTGCGGTTTATTGACTGGTACCGTATTTTGCCTTTTTGGCTGCGGTTGCCTTTTGAGCTTGTTCTGTAGCTTCCTTGTCTTGTGCTGCTTGTTCATCAGCAGTTAGCATTTTTTGTTTTGTTGGTACATTACGAGCTGCATCAATATCTGACTTGATGTTCTTTGTTGCAGATTTTGCAATAGATTCTTTGTGAGCTTTTACGCTTTCTTCGTAGGATTTGCGTTGTTGCTCCAAGTCAGTTTGAGATTTGCTTGTGCCATCTCGGAAGTTAGTTCCACTGTGTGGAAAGTGATTTCCGGTTGCTTTTGCATCAGCTTTGATTTTTGCAATGATGTCTGCTGCAGTTGGTAGATCTGATTTTTTGATTGCTTCCCCACGGGCTGCAATTGCTGCATCAATTTCTTTTTGTGCTGCTTTTTTCATCTCTTCCATCTTTGCCTTAACATCAGCTGCTCGTTGTTTTTCTGCATTGAATCTTGCTTCTCGTTCTTTGTAAGATTCTTCAAGGCTTTTCTTGTGATTAGCCTTTGAGTCTGCTGCAGTGTCAACTGGGGCTGCATGAGACAGTCCAATTGGACCAACAATAACTGCGGTCAAAAGAAGGATTGTAGCTAGATAACCTAGTTTTTCCATAACTAAGCAAAAGAAATTCTATATAAAAATAATACGCCCACAATCACATATTTTTTGCATTTTCTGCACTAAATGATGTCCACTATTGGGAAAT
>DAMC01000083.1:0-2003 GCA_002499525.1 Nitrosopumilales archaeon UBA218 | reverse complement strand
ATTATTTTTGGAAAAATTGTTAAAAGAAAAAAGTCACTGTTCAGCCTAGGGAGTTTTTGTTTCAGTTCCAGTAGAGTTTGTTTCAGTGCCAGATGTCATTGGGCTTGAATCAGTTGTAGAGTTGGAATTGTGTTGCTCATTTGGTGCCAGAGTTTTTTGCGTCATGCGTTGAACCTTTTTGTTGAATTTTTCTTGGTTTTTGGCCGTTTTTTCATCGAATTTCTTTTTTGCGTCTTCTTGTCTTTGTTGAAGGGTTTCAATTCTCTTTTTTAGTTGTTCTTGTAGTTTGGTCTTTTTTTGTTCAATCTTTTCTTGAATTGTTGATGTCATGTTTGATTGTTTTACACCGGTTTTTTGTTGTGATTTGGCTTGTTTTAGTTCCAGTGCCTTCATTCTCAATGCAACAATGTCATCCAGAGTTTTTGTTTGTTGAAGAGATTTTTGCTTCATTGCAATTACTTTTTCGTCATGTAATTGCTTGAGTCTTGCTCTTTCTTCTTGAAGTTTCAGCTGAATTCTTTGTTGCTCGGTGAGAGTTTTTTCTGGTGTTGATGTCGGAGGTGCTGATGTGACAGGAGGCATGCTTGTAATTGTTACCTCTGTTGAATTTGTCGGTGCAGTAGAGTTACTAGTTGTCATCTCTGCAAAAGACAATCCAATCGGACCGACCAATGCTGAGCTTAGTAGTGCAATTGTTGCTAGAATTCCTAGTCTTTGCATAATCGAGTTGCATTATTGCCATGTTTTTAACATTTTGAATTTCTCAAGCACAGTTTTGCGTTCAAGCCGCATTTTTTGAAAAGTTTAGGTATATCCACAGTCTGTTAGAAATCATGGTACTTCCCCTAGTTGACGAGTTCAAGCTAAAGTGCTATCTTTGCAATACCCCGTTTTCCACAATAGAAGAGCTCAGAGAACATCAAAAAAACCAACATGCCGAGTTTATCACTGATCATGAAAACCAAAAAAGAGAACCAGCTCCTGGCGACGTGACAGTATTTTAGAATCTTTATCACTGAATGCAAACCTGCCCAAAATTTTATTTGAGTACTTTTTTGATTAAATTATTTGGATTTTTTGTGAATTGTTTTATCAGAGTTTAGAAGACTTTCTGCGATTTTTTTTGAAATGTGTGCAACATCATAGTCTTTGTCAATTTGCAAGGCTTTTTTGAAACAATCCAATGCCTCATCTACTTTGCCTTGCTCCCCCAAAGACATACCTTTGTATGCCAAAGCCATAGCGCATTTTTTATCCAAAAACAACGCTCTTTCGTATTTTGAGATTGCATCATCGAACATTCCAAGGCTATGCAATGCAGTTCCCTCGTTTAGAATTGCGGTTACATTTTCAGGACTTAGGGACGTTGCCTTTGAAAAACACTTTAGTGCGGATTTGAATCTGCCCAGATTTTGTAAAGCAACTCCCTTGTCTATAATGGCATCAAGGTGTTCAGGTTGCTTTGCAAGTATTCTGTCATAAAGATCTAATGCTTCTAGGAATTCTCCGTCATGACAAAGATCGGCGGCAGCATGTAGTAGTTTTTCAATGTCTTTCAACTTGCTATCTAGTAATACGATAACTGACATTAGTCTTACTATCAATTGCATTTTAATTGATTTGTATCTTTAATTTTGTAAACATGTGATCTCAGGTCAGCTATTGACAAAGCATTTGCGTTTTATCCAAAATCACAAAATACACTTTATGTCCAATCGCTGTGAAGAGTGTAATCTCACCTTCTATTCTATTTCTGGATTAAACGCTCACTGCGAGAGGGCTCACAAGGTAATTCAACAAAAGGACAGCCAAGTGCTTGATTTCTTTACGTAGCCAGGATTAGCACGATGAAGTTGTTCCAAAAACTCTTTTATTGTACCAATTCAGAGTGTTTTCATAGCCTTTGTTAGTATCTTTGATACTTACTTGGATTTGAAACATAATCCAAGCATTTTGATTTTCAAGTTTTTGTTCCTGCCGCCAAATAGGGTTTTTTAGAGAGA
>DAMC01000020.1:732-2724 GCA_002499525.1 Nitrosopumilales archaeon UBA218 | reverse complement strand
ATTTTGTTCAATTCTTATTGCCAAGGCATATGCCAACAGACCCATCAGGATCAGTGTCGTTGTATGGCCAGCACCCCAAAGTAATCCAATCATCGAAGAACGCATAGTTCCAGTTTTGAGCATTCTTCTAGTGGATGTTCCAGATTGTAGTTTTGAGATTTGTGTGCTCACTGCTGCCAAATGATCAGGCTCAAAGGCATGTTGGAGACCTACTGAGAGTCCCAATCCAATTACCAATAATGGTGACATTTGTCCAATTTGTGATAAAATTTCTTGCAATAAATCCGAGAGCCTAAAACATGCTTAAAAAATTGCCTGTTTTGGCAAAATGAGAATTTTTACAGCCCATCAATTACTGGTCTTAGATTTTCAGGAAGATCAGGTAATTCGGTGTGTGAAATATTATTTTGTAGAATTTCAGGTCCTATTCTTCTGACGCGTTGTGTGCCAATAAGAGTATCAATACTTCTTTGCGAGTCTTTTTCTGATAAAACCGACTGTAATTTTTCGAGTAACATTTTTTCGTTATCGTATTTCTCAATTGCGTATTGAACAATGATTAATTTCTCATTAAACGTATATTCGGTCAAATCAAATTTACTGTGTTTTTGCTATTAAAATAATTTGTTAACTCAATAATTGAGATTTAATTATGTAATTTTGTTGGTCATTTTTTTGCAAAACAAGAAATAGAGCAAACTGTGAGTTTGAATTCTTGAGCCAGAAAACCATCCACGAATCCAAAGTTGAAGTCATAACAAGGATGTTTCCATCTGATGCAAATCCTGCAGGCAATGTTTTTGGAGGGGAGATTCTCAAGCAAATCGACGTTGTGGCAGGTATTGTTGCACATAGGCATTGTAGAACCAACGCAGTTACTGCCAGCATCGACCGTGTGGATTTTCTCAAACCAGTATACGTGGGAAATGCGCTAATCCTTAACGCCAGACTCAATGCAGTTAGAAAGTCTTCTATGGAAATTGAAGTTCGAGTGGAGGCTGAAGACCTCATCAAGGGCACCAGAACACTAACAGGTACTGCCCTAGTAACATCAGTTGCATTAGATGAAGACGGAAGGCCAACTCCGGTTCCAAAGCTCATACTAAAAACAAAGGAAGAGAGACAAAGGTTTGCTCAGGGGATCAAACGAATGAACAAACGTATTCGTGAAAAAAAACATAACATATCAAAGAAATAATATGATTATTTCTTTTTGATGTCAATTTATCTTGTAATTTATCTAAATCATTCCTAAAAGTATGGGCCCACTGGGATTCGAACCCAGGATCTTCGCCGTGTAAGGGCGACGTCATAACCAACTGGACTATGAGCCCTGCGAATTTCCTTTTCAGAAACCATTTAAACTTTGAGAGATTGATTACAAAAATCATTGAATCAAACTGAGATTGGATTTTTTTGCAGTCCGATTGGCCTCGGACATGCAAGTCGTGATATTGCCATCAGTGAATTTTTACAAGGACGTAATATCCAGTTCGTCAGTGGAATTGGTGCAGCCAAATTAATCAGACAGTATGGGTATTCAGTTAATGATGATTATCATCCGCCCAATTTTGATGTACAAAATGGCATACTCAAAGGTTCACTAGGATGGTTATGGAAGTATTATCGATACTATAATGATTGTAAAAAAATTTCTCAAAAATTTATTGACAATGAAAAACCCCGAGTTATAGTGAGTGATGAGGATTTTTCATCATTGACAATATCTCAACAAAAAAAGATACCGTCTATACTAATCACAGACATTTTGGAGACACATTTTACCTCAGGTATTGGCTCTATAATTGAAAAAAAGATGAACAAGTCCATGAGGGAAATCATTGAAAAATGCAATACAGTCATTGTTCCCGAAACTGGTTCTGATCAAGAAAATATCAAAAGAGTTGGACCCATAGTCAGATCTACACGTTATAGTAGGGATGAGCTTCGTAAAAAATTTGGATTTGACAAGAAGACTGTTGTGGCAAGTGT
>DAMC01000020.1:563-704 GCA_002499525.1 Nitrosopumilales archaeon UBA218 | reverse complement strand
TACCGTCCATACTAATCACAGATATTTTGGAGACACGTTTTACCTCAGGCATTGGCTCTATAATTGAAAAAAAGATGAACAAGTCCATGAGGGAAATCATTGAAAAATGCAATACGGTTATTGTTCCCGAAACTGGTTCAG
>DAMC01000020.1:0-437 GCA_002499525.1 Nitrosopumilales archaeon UBA218 | reverse complement strand
GGAGGAACTGATGCAGGAAAATTCCTTATTGAAAAGATAATCCAAGTAACAAGGAATCTCAAAGATGTGGAGTTGGTTTTAGTTTCCGGTCCATCACTCAGAATTCAAAATGAAAATATCAGAAATTTAGGTTTTGTAGATAATCTACACGAGATAATTTATGCAGCAGATTTGATAGTATCGCTTGCTGGAAAATCAACCATTGACGAATCTAGGGCATACGGGACTCCTGGAATTTTTATTCCAATCAAGGGACATTTTGAACAAGAAGACAATGCCAGAGCTGAGGGATATGAGTTCGATGATATCTTCAAGCTTGATTCGCTAATACAAGAAAAATTAGACTCTAAACGGATACAAATGCAAACGGATGGAGCTAAAAAGGCAGCACAGATAATTCTTGATTATCTTGGCACGAATCCTTAAAAGTAGTTTTT
>DAMC01000029.1:12926-13445 GCA_002499525.1 Nitrosopumilales archaeon UBA218 | reverse complement strand
CAAATGCGGACGCAAAAGCCAAGGTAGCAAAAAAATTACCAATTGACAAGATAAACTCTGAATCCAAAGCCGCAATTGCTAAAGCAAGAGCAGATCTAAAAGCAGCAAGAGATGCAGCTCAAAAAGAGGCAGCGTCTAAGCTCAAAGAATACAAATCACAGATGAAACAATAAAGTGAATTTGTTTATCGAATAATAGATTTTTTAAATTCTATTGAATTTGTTTTTTTAATTCATCAAAGGCAGACTGTATTTCAGAAACGGCTGCACCATCTTCCAGAGTACTGACATCTCCGATTTTTTCATTTGACGCCATTGCCTTGAGAAGTCTTCGCATGATTTTACCACTACGAGTTTTTGGCAGTTTTGATACAAAGTGTATTGATTGGGGTGTTGCAATAGGTCCAATTTGGGTTCGAATAGTTTCAACGACTTGGGACCTGAGCAAATCAGTCACGGTAACTCCCTCTTTAGGTACAAGAAATGCGATTATTGCCTCGCCTTTAATCTCATCAGGAAT
>DAMC01000029.1:2867-12596 GCA_002499525.1 Nitrosopumilales archaeon UBA218 | reverse complement strand
TGTCCTGCAACCTTGAGAACATCATCAGCTCTGCCCAGTAGCCAGAAATATCCATCCTTGTCCTGTATGGCATAATCTCCAGTATAATACGAGTCCTTGTATTTTGACCAATAGACTGTTTTGTATTTTTCATCATCTCCCCACAATGTCAACAACATTCCAGGCCAGGGTTTTCTAATTACCAGATATCCCTTTGTCTCACGCGGGAGTGGAGTTCCCGACTCGTCCACTATTGCTAAGTCTACTCCAGGAATAGCAAGAGCACCAGAGCCTGGCTTGAGAGGAATTGTTTCCAGTCCAGGTAACGGCGATATCATCATCGCTCCAGTTTCTGTCTGCCACCATGTATCAGTAATCGGGCATTTTGATTTTCCAATAATATCGTAATACCATTTCCACACCTCAGGGTTTATCGGTTCACCAACTGAGCCAAGTAATCGAAGACTGGACAGATCAAATGAATTTGGAATAGAATCACCAAACTTCATGAACATTCGTAATGCAGTAGGTGTTGTGTAAAATATTGTAACTTTGTAGCGTTGTATCAAATCCCAAATTCTAGAAGGTGATGGATAATCAGGTGAGCCCTCATACATTACTTGGGTCGCCCCACAAACAAGTGGTCCATATGCTACATAGCTATGACCTGTCACCCAGCCAATGTCCGCTGTGCAAAAATACACATCGGAATCTTTGATGTCAAATGCCCACCTAAATGTCGCAGATACATGGGTCAGATATCCCCCAGTATCATGAAGGACTCCTTTTGGTTTTCCAGTAGTGCCAGATGTGTACAAAATGTAAAGTGGGTGAACACCATCCAGTGGTTCTGCAGGACAAACATTTGATGAATCAGACAAAACTTGTGTCCATCCAAGATCCTTCCCTGTCATGTTAATCGGGTTTTTTGTTCTAGTTAGGACTATCACGTTTTGGATAAAATCCAAGTCCTGTATTGCTAAATCCACTACTTCCTTTAGCTTGACAACATTTCCCCTCCTAAATCCGCCATCAGCGGTGATGATAATTTTTGATTGTGAGTCAACTAGTCTGTCCCTGATTGATTGAGATGAAAATCCAGAAAATATCACCGTGTGTATTGCTCCAATTCTAGCACATGCCAGAATAGATACAATTAGTTCTGGCACCATTGGGAGATAGATAGTGATTCTGTCTCCTTTTTTTACGCCCAAGGATTTGAGACCGTTTGCTAGCCTTTGTACTGAATCAAGTAGTTCGCCATATGTGACAGACTTTCTATCCTCGTTTTCCCCTTCCCACAAAATGGCTATTTTGTCAGGGTTTTGGATGTCTAGTGCGTTGTACGAAGCGTTGATTTTGCCACCCACGAACCATTTTGCAAAGGGAGCCTTCCATTCCAATGCAGAGTTCCAAGGCTCAAACCAATGCAGTTTCTTTGCCTGAGATTCCCAGAATTTCACATAATCTAAAGATGCATCCACTCTTGTTTTGGTGTCATTATTTCCAAGTCCAATTAGATAGCTATCCACAAAATCAAAATGAATAAAGCTGCTTCTAAATTTTTAGAAAAAAGGGATTTTGTGCCCCTTACTGTGCCTGCATATCTGCAAACCAATCTGATCGCTCAGTTTGTTTAGCAACTGGATTTGTCGGTGGCTGAGGCAGATTTGCGCTCACAACCTCTTCTCTATTTTCGGCCGGAGAGTTGGATGTGTTTGCAAATATTGGCTGAGCCGGTGTATTTGCTGGCACTGAAGATTTTACTTCAGGTGAATGTGAAGGTGCACTGGGAGTTTTTTCGACTGTCTGTCCTTGTGTTGTGTTTGTTACCAGATAAGACGCTGCGGATTGCTGGATTTGTTGTTGTGGATTCACTTCAGTTTGAGCACCATCTAAAGATAGATCCGCAATTCTGCGCTGAATGTTTAGGATTTCTGCCTTTTCATGGTCGTTGTGTTCCATAATTTCTCCAGTGTTTGTCTTGATCAGGTCGTATTTCACTTCAGAGATTTCGTTGCTCTTGAATTGGACTTTGGCATCAAACAATAATGTCTTTACAGTCTTCAGCTGTGTGCTTAGCTCTTCGAGACGTGAGCCTAGCGCCAATGAAATCTGCTTTTCAGCTTCTTCCAGTGTCAGTAGTTTGGACTTGTATTTCTCATGAATGATTTCTGCGTCCTCTTTCATTTCGTCGTTTTCTGAGACAATGTCAATTAGTGCCTTGAGACGTCTAATTGTCAGTTGTTTTTCTCTTAGGAATCGTTGTGCGTCGAGTCTCCATTTTGGTATGTAGATTACGGTATCGCCTTGAACAACTAATTGTTCAAACGGGACTTGACTTAGTCCTTGTAGACCACAGTCAACGCCCACAGTCTGTATGGAGCCATCAATGTCGGTTATAGTACCGATGACCTTACCCATTTGGGTACCATACATGTCTTTGACTTGCTTGCCGATAATCTCTACTTCGTCCTTGTTCATTGCCTAAAATTCAGCGATGCATATAACCGACAAAATGTGAACAAGTGTTTCATTTTTGGTAAGAAGAAATTAACAAGGTGTTTTGGACGCAATTTTAAAATTTGATTCCTGAATTCAGGTTACTATGATAGACAAAAGTGGGCTGGATCAGATTTTCAATGTCGTATCAAAAAGGTGGATAGACATGTCAAAGGATCCTCAAAATAAAGCACTGCAAGGATTGCCATCTAATTTTTGGATGAATTCTGCCGGTGGAAAAGCGGGAGAAAAAGGACATTGGATGACAATGCTGGTTTATACTGAAAATGAGGCAGATGCTGCAGCCCTAAAAGAAGTAATGTTTAGGTGGCAAGCAAAGGGATCTGCTCCTCCACAACCCAAAGTTCCGGATCTTATCAACATCACAAGAAAGACATCTTAATTAGATTCGTAGAATTTGAAAAATTGTTGAGCGAGTTTACTCCCGAAGAGAGAAAAAAACTTTCATCGCATTTTTCAAATTCTGATGATTCGGTTTTTGCAATCATCACACCACAACAAGTTGATCGCGGAGCTCTGATGTCTCGATATTCAAGAACGGACAAAAGTATGAGACGAATATTTCTGGATGAGTTTTTAGCAAATGAAAATCGTGGTGAGGAATTTTACAACAAAGTGCTAATCGAGTATGGGGATGACTCTGTTGCAGAGCTAGGAATGGCACAGATTGCAATAGAAGGAATTTCAAACATTGCTGCAAAAAAGATCGAAGATAGGAGAATAGGATTATCATATTTGGAAAAATCATCTCGCTATGTATCATGGGACAAAAAAGTAAATGGTCAGTACAAATTTTTACGAGAAAAAAATATCATGGAGTCAAAATTTGCAGATTCATACTTGCAGTCCTGCGATTTGGATTTTGAGATTTATTCTAAAAACATAGAGCCCATGCTCAAATTCGTGCGTGAAAAAGAAACTATTGACAAGCTCAAGTTCAAAGAGTCATCAACTGGAAACGACGTTGAATTTTCAAAATTAAAAAACGAATCCGATATCAAATCGGCCATTTTCATCTATAATGCAACAACAAAAGCCAAGGCCCTTGACATACTTAGGGGATTATTGCCTGCGTCAACTCTGACAAATGTCGGTATTTCCGGAAACGGTCGCTCGTTTGAATATCTATTAACAATACTGTTTAGTTCAGAATTAGACGAAGAGAGGGCAATTGCGCACAAAATTAAGCACGAATTAGATACTACGGTCAAATCTTTTGTTCGTCGCTCTACTGACAAATATGGACTTGCGATGCAGGATTATCTCAAGTCATTGCATAAAAAATCTCAGTCAGTATCCAAAAAATACAAAATCACTTCAAAACGCAAAGGACCTCTAGTCAAACTCGTCAATTACGAATCCGAAGTTTCTGCAATGGACAAAGTAATTGCCGCGATAATTTACGAGTCGCAAAGAATTTCTTATGATGAGATTTTGGCCAAAGTGAAAAAACTGAGTAATTCTGTAAAGTCAAAGATCATTTTAGATTTTGTCAAGCTTCGAACCAACCGAAGGCAAAGACCACCACGGGCTTTTGAAATGACAGACTATACTTTTGACATAATTGGTAATTTTGGTATGTTTCGAGATTTACACAGACATCGAGTTTTAACAATGCAAAGACAGCTTCTCACAACAGATCACGGATACAATACTCCAAAGGAAATAGTCGAGTTAGGAATCCAGTCTGAATACGATTCCTGTATGAAAAATACCAAGAGAGTTTTCGAGTTGATGAGAACAAAGATGCCTGAACAATCACAGTATGTTGTTAATTTTGCTTACAATTATCCATTTTTTATGAAAATGAATCTGCGAGAAGCAGTCCATTTGATTGAATTAAGAACCATACCACAAGGCCATATTGATTACAGACAAGTTGCTCAGAAAATGTTTCTAGAAATTCACAAAAAACAACCCACCCTATCCAAAATTATAAAATTTGTAGATCTGAAATCTTATGAGTTAGAAAGATTCGAGGCCGAAAAAAGAATTGAAGAAAAAAGAAAACACTCCAAATAAGAACAACCTCTAATATCATCAAGTAATAGATACAACATGGACCGAATTGAAAAATCAGAAAAGGAATGGAAGACTGCGTTATCCCAAGAGGAATTTGACGTTTGTAGATTAAAGGCAACAGAAGCTCCGTTTACTGGCAAGTATACTTATTGTAAAGACGATGGAATTTATCGATGTGCATGCTGCAGTAACGAGTTGTTTAGCTCAGACACAAAATACGATTCTGGTTCAGGCTGGCCAAGTTTTTGGCAACCTATTGGAGAAAACAGCCTCAAGTATGAAAAAGACGATAGTTATGGCATGCTAAGAATTGAGGTTATGTGTGCCAAATGTGACGCTCACCTTGGCCATGTTTTCGATGATGGTCCAAAACCCACAGGTAATAGATTCTGTATCAATTCAGTATCACTAAAGCTAGAAAAACACTAGTCTCACCATTAATAAATCACGATTTGTCCAAGTTCTGAGTAGAAAATGAGAATCATAGTTTGCGGGTTTGGCACAGTTGCACAAAGTTTGGCAAAATTACTCGTATCAAGATCCGATGATTTGTATGCAAAATACGGAATCATGCCCAGAATTGTCGGAGCATTTGACAGCCATGGGGGTGCAGTAGAACAATCAGGTCTTGATTTGAATAGACTAGTAGAGGTCAAAAAGAAATACGGTTCCATCAAAAATTATGACAAGTCTAAAAGAAAATGGTCAGGTATTGACATTATCAAAAACGTAGACGCAGATGTTCTCATTGAAACAACTGCAAGTAACTACAAGGATGCAGAGCCTGGCATGTCTCATATCACTACTGCAATGAAACAGGGAATGCATGTCATTTCTGTAAACAAAGGACCCCTAGCTATAGCATTCCCTTCACTGATGGAGTTGGCCACCTACAATCAGGTCCAGTTTAGATTTTCTGGCACAGTTGGAGGGGGAACCCCAATTCTAAATTATGCAAAGAATAGCTTGCAAGGAGAGCAGATCACGTCATTTGCCGGCATACTGAACGGTACAACAAACTATATCCTTACAAACATGGCGCATGGGATGAGTTTTGCAGTTGCGTTAAAAGATGCAAAATCGAGGGGCTATGTCGAGGCCGATGAGTCACTGGATTTGGATGGATTTGATGCTGCTGCAAAATTAGTCATTTTAGCAAACTGGATCATGGGTATGAAAGTGACAATGCCAGACATCAAACGAATTGGAATTCGTAAAGTCACAAGCGAGGATGTTAAAAAGGCCGCCAAGAAAAAAATGGCAATCAAGCTAATCGCTTCATGCAACAAAGAACTCGAGGTTGCCCCAAAGGAAATACCAGTCGATGATCCATTATGCGTAAATGGAACACTAAACGCAATATCATTTACTTCAGAACACTCTGGCACCCAGACAATTATCGGCAAGGGTGCAGGTGGAACAGAAACTGCCAGCTCCATTTTGCGTGATCTTCTCGACATTAGAAAGGAAATACTACGGGATTGAAATCCAATCTAATATCAAAATCAGAAACTGCAGAGGTCTTGTCCAAAGTATCCAGTCAATGGAAAATGGAACTGCCAAAAATAAAAAATCTGAAAATCTACGAAATTGAAGAAGGTCAAATCATAATCGGTGAAGGACTAACTGCAATAAAGATAGGTGAGAACTATCTTCCATTTTTGTCAGATTCTCAGACATTGTCCAGATTTCCAAGTGTGATAGTTGACATGGGGGCAGTCAAGTTCATGTGCAATGGCGCAAATGTAATGCGCCCCGGAATCAAAAGTTTTGGGGAATTTGAAAAAGACCAGATAGTTATCATTATTGAAGAATCCCAGAAAAAATCACTTGCCGTCGGCAGGGCACTAGTATCCAGCAATGAAATGGCTCAGATGAACAAAGGGATTGTTGTCGAAAACCTACACTATATTTCTGATAAATATTGGGAAGCCAAAAAAACTATCAAAGACTAGAGTTTTTCTGTAAATTCTTTTGTTCCTTCTTTAGTGATCACGAGGACGTCAATTCCATCACCAGAGAAAGAATCCCTCATTGTTGCAGCTTTTACTGACTTGATTGCAAGTTCTGTTGCTTCTTTTTCTGTAAGATTCGGTTTGAATTGGTGATCAAGCACACCCAGTGCCATTTCGGCTCCTGTACCTACTGCCGCATAATCATCAGGTAAAACAGAGCCCAGCGGGTCAAGTGTGAATATTGAAGGTTTGCCAACTACTCCCCCAACAATAACCTGAGTCAAAAGTGGAAAGAATCTTCTCTCATACATCATATTAGACATCATCTTTGCAATCGAGTTTTGAGGAACGTCTCTTTTTAGTTCCATTTTTCGAATCTTTGCTAATGCCTTAATCTGCAATACTAAAATTTGCATGTCTGCAACAAGACCAGCTACACTAGTTCCAACCTTGTCAGTTAGAGTATAGGTCTTTTTGGTGTTTTTTGAAACAAGAAAATTGCCATATGCGATTCTTTTTTCGCTTGCAAAAACTACTCCGCTATCAAAAGTGATGCCTACTGCAGTTGCGCCAGGCATGTACATTGACATATTTTAGAATGCTTTGTAAGCACTTTAAAGTCTTTGCTGGTTTTACAGGCTCAAAACCCGTCTAGAATATGGCACATACATTTTGTTGTTTTCTTGAGTAGATCTATTCTAGCAAATTCGTTTGGAGAATGAATTCTAGCATACATGTATGTCGATCCGATCGAGATGCAAGGTGCTCTGAGTATGTTGGCAAAAGAGTGCATTGGTCCGGTTCCAGCATTAGAGACATTAACAATATAGCTTCCAAAGGACGCTTTGGCGGACGTTTTTACAACATCAACAAATGGATCTGCCGGATTTGTTCGCGATGCGGCTTCACCGTGATAAACCTTGACATCAATATCAGAGAACCCATGTTTTTTGAGATGTGTTTTTAATCTTGAAATCTGTTTTTTTGGTTGCATTTTTGGAACAAGTCTAAAGTCAATTTTCACACTGGCGGATGCTGGCAAAACTGTTTTTGCCCCCTGTAGAGTGTAACCGGAAATCATGCCAGCAATATTGCACGTAGGATCTCCTGCCAAGGCCTTTTTGACCTGAAGTCCTTTTTTACCATTAACAAATTCAGTGATCCCATATTCTGATTTGAAACTAGACTCGTCAAAAGGTTCGCTGGATAAAAGTTGCAAATCTTGTTTGCTAAAAGGAGTCACTTCTTTGTACCAATCCCTGATTAGGATTTTCCCTGATGAATTTCTTAGAGTGTTTAATGCTTCAACCAATCGCCAAGCTGGATTCTTAATTATTACTGCAAGACTAGAGTGTGCATCACGTATTGATTCACGCACAGTCAATTCTACATATAACAATCCCTTCATACCAAGGCCGATTATAGGTCGATTTTTTGCATCCACATAACCAAACTCCCAGATTACGCCATCACATGAAAACTTGGTTTGATATTTTTTGAGATATTTTTCTATGTTGACACTTCCGATTTCCTCCTCACCTTCAATTACGAATTTTACATTGCAGGGAACATCACCTGTCTGTTGCAAGAATGCCTCCACTGCCTTGATTCTGGTCACTAGTTCTCCTTTGTCATCAGCAGAACCGCGGCCAAAAATCTTGTTTCCCTTTACTTTGCCACTAAAGGGAGGATCGTCCCACAACTCAAAAGGCTCAGCGGGCTGTACATCATAATGATTGTAAAATAGTATTGTTCTGTGAGGGTTTTTTTTGGATTTTATTTCTCCATATACCAGGGGTGATGCACCTTTTAGTCGCAAAATTTCGGATTTTATTCCAGATTTTCTGAGCATTTTTGAAACCAGCTGTGCACATTTTTCAATGCCTTCGTTTTTTGCAGAGACACTTGGTTGCCTAATGAGTGTCTGCAGATCCGAAATCAAATCCGGCATCGAGTCATCGATGTGCTCTAGTATTTTTTTCATCTAACCACTTTATCAAAAGGTTTGATTGCTGTTGGAATAAAGTCGATTAAATCGGTGGCGGCTATATGAAGACCATTTTTCTTTTGGGCAAGTTTACCTGCAACTCCATTAACATATGATGCTGCAGATGCCGCTTGTATTGGATTACGATTTTTTGCCAAAAATGCAGCCACCAATCCAGATAAAACATCACCCGTCCCTCCTACTGTCATAGACGGAAGATTTTTCGGGTTCAAAAAAGTGATTTTTCCATCAGATATCACATCTGTGGGTCCTTTGAGGAGGATTGTAACAGAGTACTCACTGGCAAATTTTTCAACGATTTTAATTCTTTCAGTAATTTTATTTGGTGGCAATACACCAAAGAGTCGCTCAAACTCTCCTGCATGTGGCGTCAATACAGTATTAGTATTTCCGATTAACGGAAGAACTGTTCTTGTTAGAGCAGATGCGTCAAGAGATAGCCTTACGTCGTGTTTCAACAATTCTTTAATCATGGCCTTTAGACCTTCTTCGTCGGCAACTGCAAGTCCCATACCTATTGTTGCAGAATCCAAGCCCAGACGCAATTGCCCTAATAGTTTGTTGGCGGAACCGCGTGTGAGTTTCGAATCAACCATAGGGATGACAATCAGATTAGGCGATATTGCACGGGTTGCTGCTGCGTTAATCTTTGGTACTGCAGTATAAACCAGATCCGTTCCAGCTCGTAGTGCAGCTAGAGAAGACAAAATAGGAGCACCATGATAGATGTAACTTCCCCCAACAACTAGCACTTTGCCGTTTTGTCCTTTTCTAGAATCTTGTTTTCTGGACGGAATGAATTTTTTAATAATTAATTGAGAAAGTGTTTTTGCCACTATTGACCTAATGAGTGTTTAGATAAATTTTCTTCGTTTACATTGGCTTCAAAAGAGATTCAGAGTTTAACCGTGATTTCGAATTATTTGGCATTCATTGTTCTGATTCTTCTTGCTTTGGAACCTCTGGTTCTGCTTGCTTGAACTGCTTTTTGGATTTTTTGTCGTAAAATGCCTTTCTTGCAAATGCAATGTACGTAGTGTGTCCTATTCCATAAAACGAATGTCGAGTCTTTCCCTCACGTGCATCTATTGTTCTAAGTATGTGTTCTGAGCATTCAATATCAGTGAATTCATTTTCAATTAATGCACCTGCCAATTTTTCAAGCTGATTCATTGTAGGACATATGGAAATCATGGCACCAGAGCCCTTGAGCATTTTACGTACTTGCGGTACGACTGTCCA
>DAMC01000029.1:0-2524 GCA_002499525.1 Nitrosopumilales archaeon UBA218 | reverse complement strand
ATCATTCCTGCACGGGTGATGTTTTTCTTGGCAATTGCCATAAAATCAGGCGACACATCAAATGTGTAGACGTGTCCCCTTGGTTTAACAATACTAGCCAAAAACGTAGTCAGAGCCCCACTACCAGTACCAATTTCAACTATGGTTTGACCTGATTGTACTCCGGCTCGTGCGGCAATATAGCCAAGATCTTTTGGATAAACGATTTGTGTCCCATGTTGACTCTTCATGACAAAATCATGAATTGTCGGCTCTAACAAGTACACGTATTTGTCCTTGTTAGTTCTGATGCTAGAACCAAATTCTTTGCCAATAGCATCCTTGTGTTTTAGTACACCCACATGCGTATGAAGTGATTGCTTTTTGTCAATTTTCTGGAGCCATTTTTTGGAATCATTGTAGAAAAATAAAACATATGAATTATTTTTTATCTTCATAACTTGCAACTTGACGGTTCGAATAATAAGCTATCTAGAATTTTTCACATGATAAATCCAGAATCTTCGCAAGTTACCAATCAATACAGATTACAAATCAACTCAGGGGATCATTTCTGTAGCCTTTTTGGCAAAAAAATATTCTGACTAGGTGATCACATTCTGGACGGAGTGTCAATTCCGATCAATTCCAATGCAGTTCTCAGACAGGATTGAAATGAACTAACTAGGCATATTCTAGCATTAACTAGTTCAGGTTCTGCGTCCAACACTCGGACATGTTCATAAAACGCATTGAATGATACGGCCAGTGAATAACAGAATTTGGCTATGACTTTGGGCGAGAGATTTCTAGCAGCATCTTGTACAGCCAAGTCGAGTTTGCCAATTGTCTTTATCAAAGAGTACTCATAATCATCTACAAGTAATTGATAATTGGCATCAAAGTTTGGAGCCAGCTGAGATTTTTCTAATATTCGGCCGGCTCGAGCGAATGCATATTGGATATACGATGCAGTATCTCCTTCCAAAGACAGAGATTTCGCGGTGTCAAAAGTAATAATTTTGTCAAGATCCTGCTTGATCATTTCATATCTTAAAGTGGCAACTGCCACAGTCGTGGCAATTTTAGATAGTGATTCGTCTGAGAGTTCCGGGTTTCGTTTTTTGGTTTCTTCTTTTGTTTTTTGTTCTAGCGCATCCAAAATTCGGTCAGCATTGACGTAAAGTCCTTTTCTGCCAGACATTTGAGCACTCTTTCCACCAGTATCAAGCCCCAAAGAATTGGCAGTCTCCGATGATAGAGTTACTGATTCGTAAGACAAATGAACATATTCTTTTTTATTGGAACTGAATTGCGACATGAGTTTTGTAATGATGTTTTGAAGCCTAGCCTGACGTGAGTCAATTACAGTAATTACTAGATTGGAGGAATAATCATGTTTTGGTGAGTTGTTTGGTGTCAGCGTAGTTTGGTAAAGTGTTTTTCCACTCGGCTGATCAGAATATTTTTTGTAGTAAAAAGGATCATCGACGAGTCCAAGCTTCCATGCGGCATATGGTATGTCTTTGGCAATGTATGTCGCAGTTCCGTTACTTCTTACTAGAACCTTATCTTCTTCACCTTCAGAAAGTATGACCCAACAGTCCTTGTTTTTTCCTTCAGATTCGAATTTTATCAATTCCATTTTTTTTAATTGTTCAAAAATTTCAGGCCAAAGCTTTGAGCGAACAATTTCAGATTCAAAATTAAGACAGTCATATGAGACGCCCAATCTCCAACATGTCTTGAGTTGCTCCCCAAGAACTCTGGAAGTGATTTGTGTAGCAAATGACGCGATGTCAGATTTACCTTCCTCTATTTCCTTAAGAATGGAGTTTCTTTTTTCTTGCAATTCGGGTTTTGTCAGATACTGTTCCGTAGTTTTCACATAAACTTCATCTCCGCAATAATGATCAAATTTTTGGCCGTTTGGTGGCTCTAAAGGAAACTTGAGTTCTGTAAATCCAAGCAGGATGTCGGCTACTTGCAAGCCTGAGTCATCTACATAATTTAATGTCTGTACATCATAATTGGCCTGTCTTAGAATTCTAGTCATAGAATCACCCACCACTACATTACGTACATGACCAATGTGCAAGGCCTTGTTTGGATTAACACTGGTATGCTCCACAGTGACTCTTTGTCCTTGTCCAACATCCACTTTACCAAAATCGGTTTTTTGTGATTGTGTGATTATAACTTGCGCCATTTTTCCAATCTCTGCATAAAAATTCACATAGCCTGAAGGATGTGCCTCAACCTTTTTCACTAGCCCGCCAAGAAATTTTTCATATTGTTTTGCAATCAGTGGGGCTATTTCATTTGGTTTTTTCTTTAGAGTCTTGGCAGCCTGAAAAGCAATATTGCAACTGACATCTCCGAATCCTTCCTTTGCTGACTCTAATGTAAAAGGAATCTGAGAAATTTTTTCATTTTCTAGTACAGTTAAAAGATTCTTCCTGATTTCATCAAGTAGAGTTTGGAAACTCAATGGTTACAGCTCCGAAATATTGGGTGCGATTTTGTCAAGTGCCTCAATGACTCC
>DAMC01000079.1:499-2622 GCA_002499525.1 Nitrosopumilales archaeon UBA218 | reverse complement strand
CGTTAGATATTTATACAACTTTTCGATTTTTTGTCAAATTGATCGCAATAATTATTCAGATCTTTTAAAAATCTTCTATGATTTCTTAAAAAATGATGAAAAAAATATTGATCCATCCTTAAATATTTACGAATCCTACACTATACTGACAAAATATGACATGTAAAGGAATATGCTCCAGATACAAGGCACAAAAGCCAGTAGGAACTGGACGTTATGCTTCAGGTCAAAGAAGATGTCAAATCTGTGAAATCTTCATCAAATGGGAAGGACTTTGGTGTCCATGCTGTGGCTACAGACTGAGAACTAAACCACGAAATCTCAAGTACAAAGCCAAACTACGCGCCAGAGTTGAAGCCGAGGCTCAAGAAGCTACTGGTGTAAACACCATCGAAACAGTTGAAGAAACTGTCGAAGTTGAAGAACCAATAGCTGTTGAGGCAAAAACAAAAAAGCCAAGAAAAGCCAAAGCCAAAACTGTCAAGGCTACAAAAAAGCCACGAGCAGTAAAAGCAAAAAAACTATCAGTTGATGCCAACCAAGATGAAGCGATACCAATAAAGGCATAAGTTTCAACCAAGCAATAATGTCAAGTTCTGACCACAGTCTAACTGTGGAAACAGAAAATCGGAAATTCGATGTCAAAATCCTAAAGTACGATAACGCTTTTTTCATTTCAATTTCTGAAGGTACACCAAGAATTGGTGGTATGATTATGTCTATTGCAACCGGACCTTCACCAGTATCGTCTGAGATTATACCGCTTAGACAAGATAGCATGTTTTTGAAACTGATCTCGCAAAAACTGGCAGTTGAGTTACGTGGATTATGCATTGCATCACTTTCCGTAAAAAAAGAACTTGGTGGTATTCCAAGCAAGATTCTAATTGAGAGGATAATGGAGGCAATTCGCCAATGACTGATCTACGTAGTTATTTAGATCAAATAAAAAAGATGGGACAACTTTATGTCGTATCAAAAAAAGTATCAACAAAATATGAAATTGCATCCTTGACTGCTCAAGTCGATGGTCAAAATGCCATTCTGTTTGATAACATCAAGGAAAGCAAATTACGGTTGGTTGCAAACATGGTTGGTAATAGAGCAAGATTTGCCAAAGCCGTAGGAGGCACAGAGAGCACCATTCATCAAAAAGTGATTTCTGCTATATCAAAGGCAAAAAAACCAAAGATTATCTCATCAGGCAAATTCCTTGAGAACAAATCAAAAGACCTCTCAATTTTACCTATAGTGACTCATTTTGAAAAAGAATCTGGACCTTTTATCACATCATCAATAATTTACTCGCAAAACTATGAGAAAAAGACACAAAACTCATCTTTTCATAGACTAATGCCAATTGATAAGACCCATTTTTCTGTGAGGATGGTTGAGGGTAGACATCTACATCGCTCGTTTATGGATGCAAAGGAGCATGGTGAGGACCTAAAGGTCGCAATAACTGTTGGTGTACATCCCGCCGTGTCGATAGCCGGGGCTTATCAGGCAGAATGGGGCGAGGAAGAATTGGATATTGCAAACTCTTTGTTGGGTGGAAATCTCACTCTCACAAAATTACCATATTCCAACAGAATGGTTCCGTCTGGAACTGAAATAGTGATGGAAGGAAAAATTCTCTCAGATAAAACACGTAAGGAATGGATGGTGGAAATGCTTCGAACCTATGATTTTGTTAGGTCGCAACCGGTCTTTGAGCTTGAAAATCTCTATTATCGCAACAATGCAATTTTTCACGATATTCTTGCGGGATTTTCAGAGCATCGTTTACTAATGGGCATGCCAATAGAGTCAAAACTCAACCGCGATGTGAAAAAAAATTTTCCACAAGCAAAGCAGGTCATTATGTCTGATGGTGGTTGCAATTGGCTACATGCCGTGGTACAAATTTCAAAGAAAAAAGATAAAGACGGTAAAAAAGCAATAGAAGAAACATTTGCAGCTCATCGCTCACTGAAAATGGTAACAGTTGTAGATGATGATATTGAACCATCGGATCCAGTACAGGTAGAATATGCGATGGCTACAAGATTTCAAGCTGATAAGAATCTTACAATAATTGAAAAGGTACGTGGTTCCAGTTTAGATCCTTCAAGTGATCAGAA
>DAMC01000079.1:0-141 GCA_002499525.1 Nitrosopumilales archaeon UBA218 | reverse complement strand
ACGCAAAAAAATTCCAGCTTGATAAGTATATCAAATAACCAATGTTTTTTAGATTTGATTTTGTAAAAATATCATGGAAGTAAGAAGACGAAGTTCATGGTGGTTTCTACTACCTATTTTGTTTAGTATAGTGGGAGGGAT
>DAMC01000022.1 GCA_002499525.1 Nitrosopumilales archaeon UBA218 | reverse complement strand
GCAAAGCAAGACGAAATAGAATTACCAAAAGTTTTCTCAACACCAGTTAACCCAACATTAATTCACAGAGCTTATGTCAACTTAGATTCTCACCACTATCAGAGACAAGGAAGAATGCCATCCGCGGGACAAAATACTGTTGCGGCATCTAATGATCCTCCAACCGGTCATGGACAGGCTAGAGTCGCCAGAATTCGTGGTGGAGGTCCAAGAAGAGGACAAGGAGCTAAAGTAGCAATGACTAGGGGTGGAAGACAAGCTCACCCACCAACGTCTGAGAAAGTTGTATACAAAAAACTAAACAAACAAGAAAACAGATTAGCTTTATGTTCCGCAATCGCAGCAACCGCCTCAAAAGATTTGGTTAATGCTAGAGGTCATCTGACTCAAGGAATTGCATCATTCCCAGTTATTGTCTCTGATGATATTGAAAGTATCTCCAAAGCAAAAGATATCTCCAAAGTATTTCAGGCGCTAAAACTATCTCAAGATATCACGAGACTAGAAAGTAGAAAGGCAAGATCAGGTCGCTCTGTTATCAGAGGACGAAAGACCAAAGTGGGCAAATCTGTTCTCTTTGTCACTAAAGATGCAAAATCACTTTCAAAGGCATGTGGCGCATTCCCAGGAGTTGATGTTCGAACAGTAAAAGACCTGTCAGTATTAGACTTAGCGCCTGGTTCAAACCTAGTTAGATTAACCGTCTACTCCAAGAGTGCAATCGGAGAAATTAGCAATATCAAATCCAGACATCTAGAATTAATGGAGGCATTACAATGAATACGACGCAAGCAACAAGAATAATTCTAAGGCCATACATAACTGAAAAAACATTCTCTTTAATTGAAAAAGATAACAGAATTTGCTTTATCGTTGACAGGGAAGCAAGTAAAACTTCGATCAAGGAAGCAATCAAAACACTGTATGCCGAAGATGCGATTGATGTAAATACAGCCAGAACAATTTCTGGCAAAAAGGCTTTTGTCAAATTCGAGTCACTTGAAAAAGCTCGTGATTTGGCAACAAAGATAGGAATGCTATAATATGGACCGCAAAAATTCAATCCTAAAGGTGTCAATAAATGGTTAAGGAATTTGATTATAGGGGCATTCCGTTGGATCAACTCCAAAACATGTCTTTAGAGAAATTATTTGAGATATTTCCAGCAAGAGCTAGACGCTCATTAACTAGAGGAATTAATGACGGTAAAAGAAAATTAATTGAAGAAATTAAACTTGACAAGGCGGGAAAATCTAAAAACCCAATCAAGACACACATTCGTGACCTTGTTGTATTGCCATACATGGTAGGAGTAACAGTTAACGTATTTTCTGGAAAAGAATTCATTCCAGTTACAATCACACCACAAATGATTGGCCACTATATTGGCGAATATGTTAGAACAAACAAACGAGTTGTTCATGGTGCACCTGGAGTTGGAGCATCAAGATCTAGTTTGTATGTCCCACTAAAGTGATCATCATGCCGGACTTTGGTTATGCTTTTCAAAATTTTGATTCGACTAAGCATGTTCGAGCATCAATTAGAGAGCGAGACATTTCACACAAACATGCTCGCGAAGTGGCCAAAATGATAAAAGGTATGTCAATTGAAAAAGCACGCGATGCATTACAAGAGGTTATCGCATTAAAGCGTGCAGTTCCATTTAGAAGATACAAAAATGAAGTTGGTCATAGATCTGATACGGGGGTTATGTCTGGTCGTTATCCATCCAAAACAGCTCATGAATTCATCAAGTTGTTAGATAACTTGGAAGCTAATGCAGAATACAAAGGAATGGATTTGGATCGACTAAAAATTATCTCAGCTAACAGTCACAAAGGTGTTCTAATAAAACGATTTACCCCAAGAGCACAGGGAAGAGCCACTCCAAAGAATAACGTTCTAACTCATGTAGAGTTGGTGGCTCAAGAGGTATAGAAATGTCAGCCGTCAAAAACGTAATCAAAGATAATTACAACATGATGCTCCTAAAAGACTATCTTAGAGAATCCATTAAAGAAGCAGGATTTTCACATGTTGAAATTTCCAAAACTCCAACAGGCACTAGAGTTGTCTTACATGTAACCAGACCTGGAATTGTGATTGGAAGGAAGGGTACTGGAATTAGGGAATTGACTGAAAAATTAGAAAAAAGTTTTGGACTAAAGAGCCCACAAATAGCAGTTAACGAAATCACACAACCTGAACTGACTGCGAGTGTTATGTGCAACAGATTAGCACAACTAATTGAACGTGGAACTGCATTTAGGAGAGCAACCATGTGGACATTGCAACAAATAATGAATGCTGGTGCAATGGGTGTTCAGATAACTGTTTCAGGTAAACTACGTGGTGATCGTTCATCATTTGAAAAGCATTCTTTAGGTGTTTTACCAAGAGCAGGACACAGTGCAAGTATTATTGTTGACGAAGACACCGCACCAATTCCAACCCCTATGGGTTACATTGGAGTTAGGATTAGAATCGCTAGAAAGGAAAGATATATTCCAGAATTCGAATTAAAGGGCAAAAAAGAAACCAAAGAAGAGCGAGAACTAAGAATTGCAAGAGAAGAATCTGAACGAATTGCAAGAACTGAAAGTGAGCAGGTTAAATTGGATCAAGAAAAGATTGAACAAATGGATATTATTGATGATCCTGAGGAGAAACTGAAGTAAAATGGGATATCTAAAAATGAAATCAATACGGGAACTAAATGAGAATGATCTCAAAGAAAAACTTGAACAGTCAAGAGTCGAACTTGCAAAAATGAAGACAGATTCTGCTAAAGGAACACTTCGTAAAGATAGCGGTAAAATTCGAGCATCACGCAAAGAAATTGCCCGAATGCTTACACGATTAAATGAGATGAAAAATCAATGATATCTTTAAACTCTGAATTCATTGGAATTACTGCCGAAGTTATAGATTCAACAAACCCGTCTTTAGTTGGCATAAATGGGAGAATAGTTGATGAAACACAACACATGTTTACACTCAAAATTGGTTCCGAAAGTAAAATGATACCAAAGCAAAACACAGTTTGGAAATTTGCAAACGAACAAGTCATTAATGGTGATCTTGTAGCAAAGAGACCAGAGGATAGAATTAAGGTGAAAGCATGAAAGAGCAAAACCCAGTTTACAAAGGAATAGTCATGGATAATGGCGAAAATCTAAGCGTTAGAGGTAAGTTATTCGAAGGTAAAGTTGTTAGTGCCAAGAACAAAAACACCGTTGTAATACAAAGAGAAAACCCACTGTATATCACAAAAACAAAGCGATATGCAAGAAGTACAAGTACTATTCATGCTTACAAATCTGCAAAACAAGAAATCAAAGAAGGCGACATTGTCGTTGCTGCAGAATGCAGACCAATCGCAAAGTCAGTATCGTTTGTCGTAGTGGAGGTTAAGTCATAAAATGTCTACAGGAAAGTCACGAGCAGTATCTGCAAAGGGTGTACAAGAATTCAGACCATATGTTACCCGTGCTTTACCTCTAGGTGCTAGAATCACATGTGCTGATAACACTGGTGCAAAAATCCTTGAGATTATAATGGTAAAAAGAGCAAAAACTAGAACCTCCAGATATCCTTCCGCGGCAGTAGGGGATTTCGTGAATGTTGTAGTAAAGAAAGGACCCGCTGAACTAAGAAAACAAATTTTTGGCGCAGTAATTATTAGACAAAAATACCCAATTAGAAGATTAAACGGAGTTAGAGTGACCTTTGAAGACAATGCAGCAGTGCTTGTCACACCTGAAGGTGAAATCAAAGGAACTGATATCAAAGGACCAGTAGCTGCTGAGGCATCAGAAAAATGGCCAAGAGTTGCTAACTTGGCATCAATGGTGGTATAGAAAATGAAACCGACAATAATTAGAAACAGAACAATTTACGAGGCACCTCTTTCTGTTAGGAGTAAACTTCTCTGTAGTCACCTATCAAAAGATTTGAAGAAAAAATACAACAAACGTAGCGTAAGAGTAACTGAAGGCGATACTGTAAAAGTAGTAAGGGGTGAGTTCAAAGGTGTTTCAGGTAAAATTACCAGTGTGTCATCTTTGAAAAACGGAATTGCGATTGAAGGAATTAAGAAAGAGAAACTAAAGGGCGGAAATTTGGATGTTTATGTGCACACATCAAATGTTATTGTAACTGATCTAAACACTGAAGACAAATGGCGAACAGCGAAACTTGAAGGCAAATCAGCGAAGCCTGCAAAGGAATCTAAACCACAGACACCAAAACCCTCGCCAAAGAAAAAATCCAAGAAAGAGACTACAAAAAATACCAAAAAGGAACCTGCAAAAGAAACAAAAGCAGCTAAACCAAAAAAGGAGACAAAGTAAATGCCACGAATAGCAGGAAGTAAGAAACTAAAAAGACAAATGGCTCCAATGTTCTGGGGAATTTCCAGAAAGAGCCC
>DAMC01000006.1:1147-4960 GCA_002499525.1 Nitrosopumilales archaeon UBA218 | reverse complement strand
TAATATGTAGGTTCTTACTATTTGACCGTGTACAGCGCCTCGGCTTTGATGTACCCGATTATGATGAAAATTACACCTACAATTATGACGCCAATGGAAAGCTTTTCGGCAGTAATCTCTGGAGAAATGTAAAAAAACTCTACCATTTCTGGACCCCACACCACTAAATCCTGTAGCGGTATTACCGGAGCAGTAACCAAAAACAAAACCCCAAAGGCAGTAAGGACATTGGGTCGTCTCATGAATTCCAGAGAAATTATTTAGCATATAAAATTCTGGCAAAAACTCTCTAGTGCTAATGAGTATTCTAGTGCTAATTCATTGTATGCAAATAACCGAGTTTTTATCCTGAATTATTGATACTAATACATGGCAAAGTTGGACCCGTACCGATTTGAATTCAACAAAAATGATCTTCCCATACTATCACAGTTGGATGAAAAAAGAATACCAATCAGGCTAGGTCTTTTACGACCAAACGGATACCCACTGGTAATCTCCTTGTGGTACTATACTGATAATGAAAAGATTTACTGCGCGACCAAAAAGGACGCACTAATTGTAAAATACATTTCAAATAATTCCAGATGCAGCTTTGAGCTTGCCGGGGACAATCCCCCATATCGAGGAATCCGTGGATATGGAATATGCCAAATTAATCCCGAATCCGGCAAGGAGGTCTTGGACAAACTAATGAACAAGTATCTAAGTGAAAAGCAGACCAAGCTCAAGCAATATCTTACAACACACAACGACAGAGAGGTAGCACTGGAAATAACTCCATATTCTGTGTCCAGTTACGATTATACTAAAAGGATGAGCACGGATTAGTGATTGATATGGTAACTGCAAGAGACGGAACCCCCAAATTCAAAAAATCAGAGATACTGCGCGATGATGGATGCCCTACATGTGGCTCTATGGACTTTGGCGTAATGGAAATAAAAAACTCTGAAAATGTAGTGGAAAAAAAATTGCAATGCTACAACTGCAAAAAGTTTTGGTACGCTAAATCATGAAATACGAACTCAAAATCAAGAATTTAGATATTCAAGAAAGTTACTTTGTAGGCAAAGCAGAACTATTGGGCCGTGAATACAAAATTAACATACAACAAGAGGGCAGGTTGGGCAAGGCAATTCTGCTTCCCTCAAAAGAAAAACTGGGGCAGCAAATGCTAGTTACACTTTCTGGACCGGAAAAGTTTGTAGAGGAATTTCTCAAGTACTCTGGAGAATCCGAGTGGATTGAAATCGATTCAGACACAATAACTGCATATGTGGCAGACAACCAAGACAAATTCGACAATCTAATCATCCAGACCGATCTCATTTAATTAATTCAAAACTTTCTGACTCCATGTTGAACAAGACCTATCTTTTTGTTGCACTAGTCATGGCCGGCTTTGTAGCCCTGAATTTGGTTGCGTTTCCGCAAATCTATTCTAGTATTGATATTGGAATTGCCAAACCCGTAATTGATGTCCAAGTGCCGCAGAAGGCAACCCAAGGCAAGCCATTTGAAATCAAGATTACTGCAAACAACCTCGGCGCAGATGCCGATTTGCAGTCAGTAACTGTAGAATTTCCCTCCAGCCAAAATATGGATAATGTCAAGATTGTATCCTATGATTTTTTGCAATCCCCGAAATTTTTCCTACCTGGTAAGCAGGTTGGCTCTTCATACAATGGAAACAAAAACCTGGTGGAATCACAATATCCGTTTTTGGAGTCATACAACAGGCCCTCCAAGACTGGTCATTTGTCTTCCATGATATTGGAAATCACCCCCACGGAACCTGGAACCATGATAATTTACACAAAGACAGTGGCAATGCCACATGTATCGGACATGTCGCATTTTCCAAAGCAGGGAATATTGGACCAGCAAAATGAATTTGTTCAAGAGCATAAAATAACAGTGTTGCCAAGTGATTAGATGAAGCGAGAACTGGACACGAAATTTGACCGTGATAGGATTTTCTCATTTGCAAATATTCTAGTAAGTGTTGGAATAATACTTGTAACCAGCGGGGGAAGCTGGGACATATCAAATCACATTTTGAACAAGCCGGAGACATTTTTTTCGCCACCACATGCTATTTTGTACTCTGGAGTCGGCGTTACTCTGGTCGGATTTATCGCATTATTTGTATCCGGTAAAAAATCCGGACTGGTGCAAGAATTTGGACGGGGAATCAAAATAATCACAGGGGGTATAGTTTTGCTGCTCTCTGCAGGCCCTATTGATTTTGCCTGGCACTCTAGGTTTGGCCTTGATGGATTACTCAGCCCACCACACCTAGCTTTGATCTGCGGAATGGCCTTGACTAGCATTGGTGCACTGGTCAACACAAAATCGCTATCGGCCAAGCTTGAAAAACCAAACAGAATTGCAATAATTCTTGCAATGATTCCAGTCTGGCTTTCAATCACTGGACTGCTACATTCGTTTTCACTACCGTTTTCAAAAACTGACTATTTTGATTTCAATCCAGATCCTGTATTTGGTGCAGTTTTTGCTAGTGTTGCTTATCCATTTTTGATATCAACAGTACTGGTATTGTCCTCAATTCTTTCAAAAAACAGGTTTGGCGTTTCGTCAATTGTCGGCATGTCCTACTTGCTTATCATGACACTGACAGCAATAATTCCAAACCACGTTCTGATTCCCACTATTCCGTTCTTTGCAATCAACATCATTCCAATATTACTGGGGGATTTTGTCCTCTCAAGGCCAAATTTATCGCACAGAATTAGGCTGGCAGGAGCTGTTACAGGCTCTGCGTTTTACTTTATGTATTATCCTCTGATCACCTATACTTACAATGAGGTTACAGTGCACAAGCTGATGTGGCCCAGCCTTACCCCGATTATCTATTTTGAGATGGTACCAATAGTGGTCCCAATCCTTATTGTATGCGGTGCAGTCTCTGGCGTCTTTGGCGCCGAGTTTGCAAAAAAAATTTCCAGTCAGGATTTTTCCAAATTTAGCAACAAATAATCGATTGTTCCATTTGATGACAGCTGCTGCATTTTTTGCATGGACTTGAAGACAAGTCTTTCAATATTTTCCGAGTATGCACTGACAAGTCTCTCTCTGAACATGTCCCTGTTTTGGACATAGTATCTTGTGAAAGGCTCGTAAACTAGGCCTCCGACTGACTCTTCCCTTTTTACGACTAGGCCAGCTTTACTGATGGCTTTGTTGATTCGCTCGCGAGTGTATTTTTTTGATAGCCATGTTATCCCTAGAATGCCGAGCTTGAAAATCGACGACTCTTTGATAATTGGAATTGCAATGACTAGCTTGCCTGAATCCCGCAAAACCCTCCTTGATTCCAAAAAGAATTTCTCCAGTGGAACAAAATGCTGCGCAGATTCTAGTGCTATGACCCTGTCAAAGCAACCATCGGCAAACGGAATGGTCGTAGAAGAACAATTGATCTGGGCAAGTTCTGGATTCTTTCCGTTTTTTAGCTCAAAAAAATTCAGGTCCATGCAAAACACATCCAAATTGCAAAACATTGACTTCCAAATTGCTGCCGGAATACAGTAACCGCTTCCAACGTCCAGAACATTTTCAGCGCTTTCAAACTGGCCAAAATCCGAAATATATTGAGACATTTCCTTTTGTGCCTCTGGAAGTGTGACTGAATTTTTCCACAGCCCAAAGTTGAGCATTTTAGTATTGGCTCCTAGCTGCATCATGGGAGAAAATTTAGAGTAAATATTGATGACGTCCCTACCAGAGTGCCTGCCATTCCATAACAATACCTCTAGTGGATTGATTGCTACTTTGCCCATCTGGTTA
>DAMC01000006.1:0-817 GCA_002499525.1 Nitrosopumilales archaeon UBA218 | reverse complement strand
TCGCAATGGCGTCTATCTGTCCTTACCATATCCAGAAAACACATACCATATCAAAATTCATACAAAATTCTCAGACAAACGCAAAAGCCAATTGAAAAAAACTTACCAAACCTTTCCAACCATATACATCAAGCAAGAAAAAATCACCAGAATTGTAAAGTATCTATTCAACAAATTTGCCAACCTTGCGGTGGGGCCATTTGTCCTGCGCAAGCCAAATACCGGCACTAATGTTTTTCTCACAATTCCCTAAAATCTTAAGACTGAGAATCTTACACCTAGTTTATTAGTGCAAACCACATCTGGAAAATAAAATATGAACATTCTTGTTGTTGATGACAATGAATCTCTTACAAAACTTTTACAGAGATATCTCAAACTAAAGGAACACGAATGTACAGTAGCAAATGATGGCAGAACCGCCCTGTCAATTTTAAACGAAAAAAAATTTGATTCAATATTATTGGACCTAGCAATGCCTGAATTTTCAGGAATTGATTTTATTAAAGAGTTAACCAAGAAAGGCAAGATTGCAGAAAACAAGATTGTGGTATTGACAGCGTCCACAATTACACAAAAAGAGGAAGATGATATTCTAAACAAGGGAGTAAGAGGACTGTTAAGAAAACCTATCAAACTAGAAAGCTTGATGGAAATCCTGGCAAATTGATATTTCAAGCAAAACTGTCACTCATACATCACTCTAGTCCAGCGAGACAGTTCTCAAAATGACTACCAGTAAAACATCCAAAAATTCCGGCGATATCACATTTCAATACAACGAGGTTATGCAGGAAAACCTTTTTCTTAAAAATAT
>DAMC01000044.1:3735-10507 GCA_002499525.1 Nitrosopumilales archaeon UBA218 | reverse complement strand
TACAGACAGAATACGTCTGCGTCTTTTTGAAGAATTTGTACGATTTGCTTTTTGTTCCAAACGTAAAACTTGCCCTCTTCTCCCTCAGAGTCGGCATCAAGGGCAGAATAGAATCCACCCTCAGAAGAAGTAAGCTCGCGCATTACAAATCCCAGTGTTTTGTTTAGCACGTCCAGATAGAATTGGTCCTTGGTCAGCTGATATGCCTCAGCATAGACAAGCGGTAACAAGGCATTATCATATAGCATTTTTTCAAAATGAGGTACAAGCCATCTTGCATCTGTAGAATATCTGTGAAAACCGCCACCAATCTGATCAAATATTCCTCCTTTTCCCATTTTGTTTAATGTCTTTAGAACAAATTCGTTGAATTTTGTAATCTTTGAAATTTTTCCATATCGGAGAAGAAAAGACAGATTTGCAGCGTTTGGAAACTTTGGTGCTTGCCCAAATCCCCCATAAGACGTGTCGGCGATTTGGAACAGATTCATTGCAGCTTCGTCAAGTATTGATTTTTCAAGATTAGCAGGAGTGGATATTTTTTCTGCAGCTTGAAGATTGTTCATAAAATTCTCAGATGCTTTTTTGATATCGCTCGGTTTTTCCTTCCATGCCTGAGCAAGCTGCATTAGAATGCTGCCAAATCCAGGCCTTCCGTAATTGTCCAAGATTGGAAAATACGTGCCAACGTAGAATGGCTTTTGATCAGGAGTCAAAAATACGCTTAGAGGCCACCCTCCCTGTCCAGTGGCCATCTGACAAACTTTTTGATAAATATCATCCAAATCAGGGCGTTCTTCCCTGTCAACCTTGATGGAAACATAGTTTTCATTCATAATTTTTGCAATCTCTGGATTTTCAAACGACTCATGTTCCATAACATGGCACCAATGACAGGAGCTATAGCCAACAGATAGAAAAATTGGCTTGTTTTCAGACACTGCTTTGCCTAGTGCTTCAGCACCCCATGGATACCAGTTCACGGGATTATGTGCATGCTGTAAAAGATACGGACTAGTTTCATTGATTAGCTTGTTTTCTGACATCTAGATTTTCTGATTGGGTATAGTATTTGTATTTTTTAGCGGAACCATGTTTTTTCTTCAAGATCATAAATCCTTGCATTGATTTGTGCCAAAAGTTTCATTTTTGATTTTTGTGCCTTTTTGTTGTGGGAATAATCTTTTTTCTCCACTAGCGGGATCAGTTCTTTTAATTCATGCAACTCCAAGTGTTTTAGCCCCCTTTTTGAGACAATCTCCAAGAGTTCCACCCTCCTTTTGTCATCATCTGAAAATTCTGACATGTGTTGTTTCAAGCAATCCGAGTTTAATTTTTTATGTAAAACAAGAAATACCGACACCATTCTTGGAGATTCATGCGCGCAATGGTACTTGAAAAGCTAGGTCCAATCGAGAGCAAACCGCTCAAACTAAGAGACATCGAAGTACCACAAATCAAAAAATCAAACGACTTGCTAATCAAAATTGATGCTTGTGGGGTTTGTCGGTCCCAGCTTCACGGAATAGAGGGAGATTGGAAGAAATACGGAATACCTCCTGCCCTACCAACAGTTCCTGGCCACGAAATAACTGGAACCATAGTCAAAACAGGTCCCAATACAAAAAAACTCAAAGTGGGTCAGAGAATCGGCATATCTCCACTGCATGGCTCTTGCATGTCATGCCAATATTGCAATGTTGGAAAGGAGCACCTGTGTGATCAAGCAGAGATCACTGGCGAGACTATGCTTGGCGGATACGCGGAATACATCACAATTACTGAAGATTTTGCAACTCCAATTCCAGATTCAATGAAATCGGATTATGCTGCGCCGCTTTTTTGTGCAGGAATAACTGCATACAAGGCAGTCAAGGCAGCAGAACCGGCAAAGGGCAAATCAGTTGGAATTTTCGGAGTAGGCGGAGTAGGACATCTCAGCGTAGAATTTGCAAAACTAGAAGGCATGAGAGTGATCGGAGTTGCACGAAACAAGATTCATCTGGATGTAGCAAAAAAAGTCGGAGCGGATAACACCTTACAATTCTCCGAGCAGGAAGAGTTTCTATTCAAGCTCAAAAAGGAGGAAGGTCTGCTTGATTCAGCCATTGTCTTTGCCCCGTCAGAAAAGATCGTTGACCTGGCAATCAATTCTGTTAAAAAAGGAGGCACCATCGTACTGGGAGTTTTAGCAAACATTCCAAATTTTGACATATTTACGGAGAAAACTTTGCGAGGAACCCTAATTGGCTCTAGAACTGACATGGTAGACGTTGTCAGAATTGCAGAGCAAAATGATTTTAAAATTATCCACAAAACTTTTCCTCTGGAGCAGGCAAATCAAATTCTCGAGGATTTAAAATTCTCTAGAATCGAAGCTCGTGCAGTTCTTACACCTTAAATTAACCAGAATTAGAATTATTTTATGAATTGCAAACGATGTCATCACATAAGACAGATTCATGAAGAGTCAAAAAATTCATCTTTTCTCAAATTGGGCAAATGCGCCATACCCGGATGCAGTTGTAGGCAATTCGTCGAATCCATAGAGAAACTCGATGAAGAACTCATGTGATTAATATTTAGAACATAGTTATCAAAACCAAATGGGTAATCACCAGTCATCTGATCAAATGAAAAATGATCTAGAAATCATGCTCTCAAAGATAAATGCGCTAGAAATTATAGCTGGTGATGAATTCCAAAAGGGCACAGTCAAGGTTTTACGCGCTCTAGTCAACAATCAGATTCATTCTGTATCAGAGTTTGATCATCTAAAGAAGGCACTAGATCTATTGACACTGGAGATTTTTGAGGTAAAGACCAAGGTCAACTCACTTTAGAACAGTATCAGACAAACCACATTCTTTGCACTTCATCAGTACACTTGATTCCAAGTCTTGAATTTTTTCCATGATGCTTCCACAGCATGGACATTTCATTGGAGTCTTGGAATCAGAGGACATTTGGCTCAGACTCGTTGCATTTTGGAGTGTATTTTTGGATGATTTTTTTTAAAATGTTTAGTCTTTGTTGTTCTGTTGAACCCCACATTGGATATATTGCCAGATGAAGATTTTTTTGTCCAGATAATTGTGACCAACACTGAAACCTTTCATGTTTTGTGAAAAACTGCCCATCATCGGTTTTGCCCGATTGCCCTGCATAGATAATTGAAAAAGTTTCAGAGGTTTTTGATAAAATCAGATAAAGTACTTCCTCCATTGGAGGTCCCCATTCAGACAGATTGATCGGGCCCAAAAATTCGTAGTTGAGGATCTGTAGTGTCATAGCATTACTCATTGTGCATGGTTTTTTTCTTTTTTGCAAAACCACCATTATTGGACATGCTATCGATAATCATAGTGAACGTGTTTATCTGCAAGAGATAAAGCGTAGATAGATCCAAATCCCCAAAAAAACTAATTTAAAGGGATATATCATCAAAAAATCAAGGCGTTATAGATGGAAACCACGGAAAAAAATCCTCACAATTACCGAACAGTCGGATATTGTATGATTTTAGTATCTGCATCTCTCGTGGTAATCGCATTGTTATATCTGGCAATTGGTGATGATGTGTTATATTCCGACAGAGTCAGCAAGGAAAAACAATTCGAATACAAACAATTCCTAGAGGAGATGAAACAAAAACAGGAGCAGGCCTCTCAAATTAACAATCCAGAAATCAAAAACAGCGATTCAATGCCTGTAAACAAACCATAGTTTTACCTATAGCCATTTGCAAAATCTTCCCACATGTTAAGATTTGATGTAAGTTTGTTCATTTTGTACAAGGCACCGCCAATCACACCTGCATGATAGAAAGTATACAGATACACCTGGGATGCAGAAGCCTGAGTGTGTGAAAGACTAAGAGATACCATTGAGAAAAAGATGAAAGTTCCAACAAATGTAGAGATGCTATTTACAATTCCTTTTAGTCCGATAATTCTTCTAGTTGCCACTGCCATCAGTGTAATGCTACTGACAATCAGAAAAGTCAGGCCAGAGTTTTGCGTGCTGAACTGCTGAATCCACTCAGCTAGTCCCATTTCAAGGACAGATTTTGCCGGCAGATGAATTCCGCCATGAAGTGCAAAGCTTACAGAGCTAAAAAGACCACCAATTATGAAAAAGAATAACAAAATTTTGATAATTCCCCGTTTAATCGGACTGCGAGTCTCTGCAGGACTGATTCCGCGTTCGGTGATTTTTAGACCGAACAAAAACCCGACAAATATCGTGGGAAAATACATCAACTCAGTAATGTATGGAACCGTTTCTGTCAATTGGTGAATTTGCGGTGCAAACACCAAAAATAGCAATATTGCAATCAGGGCAGCTGATACAAAGATTATCAGATTGCCTAATGAAAAGCGACGCTGCTCCTGTGCGTCTTCGCCCCATTCGTACATTGATGAGATTTTAAAGAAAATAATTAAAGAAAATGAAGAAAAATCATTTGGTCAAATTATCAAATTCTTTGATCTCAAAATAAGGAAAAAAGAGTAGTTTGTGTCCTAGCGGTGAAAGTGTTTTCCCATAGAATAGTTACCCGAATTATGAGTGCCGTTATGATGCATTGACCAAGAATGCCCCGGCAACATCATATGCCCAGTGCCCATTTCAGAGTAGTTCATCATTTGTTTGATGTGTGAGCCCATCTCCATAGACTCCATATTAGATAGCATTCTATTCATTACTTCAAGGAATCGAATTCTATCGGTATTGCTCATCAATCTCCATTGTTCTAGGATTTTTTGTTGGTGTTGTTTGTGAACTTTGTCCATTCGATTAAAGACTGCATTTAGATCATCTTGGGTGGGTTTGTTAGTCTCAAACTTTGTTTGTGAGGATTGCGTAGTGCAAAAATACGTACCACAGACTTTTACATCTGCGTTGGCGCCATATTGCTGGGTTTTTGAGCCGGTAGATTTTACAGCTCCCGTATCAGGCAAACTAGTTTGTACTAAAACCAGAGATGCGACTAAAATTATGGAAAAGAGGATTTCCGATTTCATTATTTCAAATATTACCCAACATTATAAAAACTGGTTTTAGATTATCAGGCAAAAATCTTTTAGTCCGAAAATAAGCAAATCAGTGTTGAAAGTATCAAGCATTGTGATTGGAGTAGGGATAATTGTGATTGTTTTTGGAATGATTTTTCAATTCCAAGGAAGAGGTAACTTGGGTCCAGAGTCATCTTTTATGTATCATAATAAAGATTGGATAAACTATGGTCTCTATATTGCATATGTGGGAATAGCGTTGTGTGCTATAGGTAGTGCTTTGTATGTCAGATCAAAAATGCACTCAAAGATTCAGAGTTAAAATTTTTAATAATACTAGTTAATTTCCATAGTTTCCAATACGTTTGATTGCAGATCAAAAACCCTGATCAAGTGGTTATTAGTATCTGCAATGTAGAGCTTGCCGTCATGTATCTTTACATCGCTTGGCTCATAGAGACCCAAAATATCACATGAAGTGGTTTGCGGAAGGCATACTGTTCCCGTCAGGGTTTTGCCAATCAGTGTGTAAACCTGCATAGATTGAAGATCAATTACTCGTATTGAGGAATTGTAAGTATCTGCCACAAATATCGAGTCTTTAGTGACACACAGCCCAAGAGGATGTTGAAACAATGAGTCATCTACATGCCCGTCCTCATGTCCAAATTCAAACAATCCTCTTCCCACAATAGTTTGAACTTGGTTGTTGGTTAGATCAATTCTTCGTACTGCAGATACCTCACTATCTACAAAATACAGATGGTCTCCATAAAGATACAATCCACTAGGTTGAGCCAACTGAGCAGATTTTGCAGGTCCGTCAATGATGTTTTCTTGTCCAGTTCCTGCAAAAGGCAAAACCATTTCCGATTGTACATCATAAGTCCAGATTTGGTGATTTCCCGCCATTGCAATATAGACCAGCCCATTTTTGATTGCAATGTCCCAAGGAGAGCAGAGTTCAGTTTCAATTCCTTTGCCACCGTATGATCTCCATGGTCCTTGCCTTCCATTTCCTGCCAAAGTCACAACATTAAGTTCTGAAAAATCAATTTTGCGCAGGGCGTGATTTTCAGTGTCTGCAACAAACAAAACTTCTTCATCCCAGACTATTCCTTGAGGTCTGAAAAATTTTGCCGAGACAAATGACCCATCTGCAAGTCCTGCAGCACCACTACCAATTTTATGCAAAATATTTCCTGAGGAATCTAAAACCAGAATTCTATTGTGATTAGAATCACTTAGTGCTATTTTGCCTGATTTGGATATTGAAATCTTACCTGGAAAAGAGATAGAGTTTTGTGAAGATGTGGTTTTTTTGTGAATTTTAAAGTGCTCTTTTGCAAGCGTTCCTTTTCTTTGATTTGTTTCCAATAACACATCTATGGTATCGGAAATCTCTTCATAACGCGCCTCACCTGACTGGTGATAGATTACATTTCCGCTAGGATCCAAAATTATGATTGTAGGCCATGCTTGCACCCCATAGCTTTGCCAAATCTGCATTTTTTGATCCACCACCACTGGATGCTCTATCTCATATCTTGAAATTGCAGATTGGATGTTTTTTGGCTCTTGTTCTGTGAAAAACTTGCCAGAATGAACGCCAACAAATACCACCGGTTTTTCAGAATATTGTTTTTCCAGTCTTGCCAAAGTGGGCAAAGTATGCATGCAGTTGATGCAGCAATATGTCCAAAAGTCCAAGACCACTACATGTCCCTTTAGCTTTGAGAGTGATATCTGCAGATCAG
>DAMC01000044.1:2118-3392 GCA_002499525.1 Nitrosopumilales archaeon UBA218 | reverse complement strand
CCAAACATGTTCGAATTTATTCAAAAAGTATCCAGCATTTACGTGCCGCTACATTCAACGCCAGGACATGTGCAGAGTTTTTTGTTTGCATCTTTCCAGTTTGTAAAAGACCAGTATTGTCCCTTTTCATGTTTTAGTTTGAGGTCATCACAAGACATTGCCATTACCTCTTGGTGTTCTTTGATTTCCAGTGGTCTGATGACTGTCTCTTTATGATATACAATGTAACCTGCAAATGCACCACCCAGTACCAAAAATACTATGGCTATGATGAAGATAGGATCCATCATCGATTTGGCAATGATTTGGCTAGGTATTTTAGCTTTCTGAAAGCAGCCTAGATCTTAAGACCAGACTTTTTGTTTGAATGTCAGTTTTTTGTTCAAGATGAAATTACTTAGTGCGCTAGTTGCAACTGCCAGCACCAACGATATTGGATAATCCATCTTGTAATAATCAACTAAAACAAACACCATTCCCAGTTGTGCCAATGCCCCTAGTGAGCTAAATGCCATGAATTTGGCATACTGCGGTACGGCGTATTTTGCCTCAAAGTTCCTGTCTTCAAATGTCCAGATTTTGTTTAGAATAAAGTTACTAGACATTGATACGGCAATGCCGATGATTGTGGCGTGGAGATACCATAAATTAGAAACAACACCAGTAAACAATGACGACACCAAGTAATTGATTCCTAGACCAACTGCTCCAATAGAATAGAATCTTCCTGCCTTTGATAGAAAGCTAACAGACTTGCGTTTTTCTTCCTTTGCTGCCTGATTGCCATATCTATACAGACGCCATACTGCTTTTACATAGTCAAAAATTGTCTTGACATCCAGTTTGGATTTTCCAAACTCTCTATTTGTAAAGGTGTAAGGAATTTCTGTAACATGTGCATTTTTTGCCTTGACTAGGATTTCCAAAAGCATCTTGTATCCAATAGCATCAAAGCTTAGTCCCTGAATTACGGGTTTTTTGAAAGCAAAAAATCCAGACATTGGGTCCTTGACACTTACCCCCAGTCCGCGCTTGGCAATCATTGTTGCAATTTTGGAGAGTAGTTTTCTTTTTCTAGTCCAACCGACAATTCCGCCGCCTCTGACATATCTTGAAGCTACTACAATGTCGCATTTTGGATGTTTTAGAGCATCAATCATTTTTGGTAACAAACTTGCAGGATGGGACAGGTCACTATCCATTACAACAATGGTGTTGCCAGTGGCAAACTGGATTCCCTTGAGGATTGCAGAAGAAAGTCCGTCTTTTGTTTT
>DAMC01000044.1:654-1748 GCA_002499525.1 Nitrosopumilales archaeon UBA218 | reverse complement strand
ACTATAGTTTGGGTTTTGGTATTTTTTGGCAAATAATCTTGAATTGATTTTAGAATTTTGAGTATGTTTTGAGACTCGTTATAAGTTGGAATTATTATGGAGACTTGGGCATTTGCGCTTTGGATCTCACCAGGTTTCATTATTGATTTTTGCCTCGAATGTAGAGTATTAATTGATTATTAAAAATCGTTCACGAGTGAGTTAAATTCTTTAAAAGCCAGCCTCAAGCGGATCGGCCGGCTTCATGATTTCCCTCATCACCATAGTTGCAAAGGATCCGCGCTGCAAAGAAAAGCTAACAACATCAGAATGGATTGAAAAATCAGTGCATTTTATTGCCGCACTCCTAAATCCCCCTTCAGAAGAGGCTTCTTGCATTTCTTTGATGTAAAACTCAGAAGGCTTGATCTGTTCTTGCTCTAAAATTTTTGAGATATGAAAATCAAATCTTGTCTTTTTAAAATAGGAATAGCCAACCAATGGGATGGCTAGCTGTTGAGAATCATCTCCCTGGTATTTTCCCAGTTTGGCATTTTTATCAAAGCAGACATCTCCTTGCTGGCAATCAAAGAGCTTCTCGCCGTATTGGTAAGCCATTGATACTGTAAGATTAAACAGATACGACTGATACGCTTCCACGTATAGCCGTCTAATTCCCAATGGAAGTTTGTAAAGTGCCTTATGAGGATCCCCATGCTGAATCATTTCTGAGAGAACTATCCTCTCAAGGTCCATTGGAGTGGGAATCAATTCCAGCATTTTTTCATAGTTTGATTGGCTTGCCAACTCCTGACGAATTTTGGTATTTTCCATTGAATCATACTCTGATGAAAATGAGAGGATCAGTTGTATTGCATCGGCAAATCTTTTTTGAATTATTGCCTTGCCTACAAGATGTGTCACTGGTCTCTTGGAGCCAAATCTTTGATAACCATAATAATTGAGTATTCGTTCCGATTCTTTGAAATCAGATATGGATTGATTGGCACCTTCAATCCTAATAACGAACTGATTTCCAATCATGTCTTTTGCAGAGAGCGGTTTTTTTGCAAAACCAATTCGCTCTAGGCTTATTTTTCCATCAGAGAAATTGG
>DAMC01000044.1:0-338 GCA_002499525.1 Nitrosopumilales archaeon UBA218 | reverse complement strand
GCATCTTTGAGGCCAAATGCCTTGAATCTAGCTCCGGATTTTTTTTCTACAGCATCCAGTGCATGATTAGTGTCAATTCCGGATTTTTTTAATCGATACACAGCATATCCCTGGTTACCGCCAAGCGACATCAGTGTTTTGGGATTTAGAATTTCATTGACTGTAAAGTCCTCCAGTCGTGTTCTGATTTTTCCTCCACATCCTGGAAACTCGGTAGTATGTACTAGAATTCCAATTTCAGAGTCAATTTTTGGGATCACTGTATTGTTACAGTGACAAATTCAGACGTGGCAACATCGGCATTTCTTGCAGTGAGCAACACCTTGTAAGTGCCTGAT
>DAMC01000086.1:2537-3374 GCA_002499525.1 Nitrosopumilales archaeon UBA218 | reverse complement strand
CTAAAGGAATCAAGTTTTCAGATTCTAATTCAAAAGACCAAGAGTTATTCATAAATAACTTGGTCATTCATGATTTTCGTTGAAGACCCTAAAACAGCTAATCAATGATTCATCAAAGCCATTAGTAATTCCCGGAGTCTATGATGCAATTGGGGCAAAAATTGCACAAAAGGTTGGTTTTGAAGCAATGTTTCAGACAGGTTATGGAACATCAGCTACATTGTTTGGAATGCCCGATTATGGATTCATAGGAGCAACAGAAACAACAGAGAATGCAAGAAGGATTTGTAGGGCAGTCACCGTTCCAGTCATTGTTGATTCAGATACCGGTTATGGAAATGCACTATCTGTGTGGAAGCTAGTAAACGAATTACAATCAGCAGGAGCTGCTGGAATATTTTTAGAAGATCAAAGATGGCCGAAAAGGTGTGGCCACATGGCAGGCAAAGAGGTTATTGAAAAGGAAGAGTATGCTGAAAAACTCCAAGCCGCAGTTGATGCAAAAAAAAGCAAAGACTTCATCATAGTTGCAAGAACAGATGCGCGGGCCACTAGAGGATTGGATGAAGCAATAGAACGTGCAAAATATTACAAAAAAATTGGAGCAGATGCAGTTTTTGTCGAGGCTCCAAAATCAGTAGATGAAATGAGAAGGATAGGCAAAGAGATCAAGGCGCCTCTTGTTGCAAACATGATTGAAGGTGGAGCAACCCCGGTTCTATCAGCCAAGGAACTGCACAAAATGGGCTTTAAGATAATCCTGTATCCTTTATCAGTTCTTTATGCCAATGCTTTTGCTTCTCTGACAATACTCAAAGAGTTGAAAAAATCAGGCAC
>DAMC01000086.1:849-2203 GCA_002499525.1 Nitrosopumilales archaeon UBA218 | reverse complement strand
TTTCGCAATATGGAAAATCGTTACAAAAGAGGATAAATAAAAAAGTGCAAGAAACGACTAAGCAGTGTTTCTTTTTACTTCGATTTCTATTGTTGATACGTTTCGTGACTTGCCGTCTTTGGATTCTAGTTGTTCAGAGCCTATCTTGATTTGGCCAATTGAATATCCAGCATTTTCAGTTTTGCGTGAGATGATTTGTGCTACATCTACTGCTCGTCCAATGCTGAGTCCTCTTGCCTTGATATGCACTGATGGAAGATTAGCCAATTGAATTAGCGTAGATGTTACATACGCCATCAAAGGCTTCTTGCCTATGAAAATTACGTCTCTGTTTTCGGACATGCGATATTGCCATGAATCGATAATTTAAAGCTAAAAACAAAAGTGGCCTTGTAAATCTAAAATTTCTTATTAATGAATCTAAAAAACAATTCATTGAATTCGAACGAACAAATTAAAAAGATTCTAGATTATGGCTCAAAAGACCAAAAAATTCAGGCAATCCAATCCACTTCTGAAAGCTCCGATGCAAAAATTATAGAGTCAATCATTTCTGCATTTGATGATCCAGATATTGAGTTGAGGGGGGAGGTATTTAGCTCCCTGCTTCTAAACCAGAATGACATTTCTGAGATTTTAATATCAAGTCTTGACAATCAAAGCAAGAATATTCGCGGTTATTGCGCGCTTGTTTTGGCAAACAGAAATGATAGAACTGCCATTTCAAAATTGATTCAGATGACATGTGATGAGAGTTCTATGGTTCGCTCGTGTGTAGTTGGAGCTCTTGGATTCCTAAAGGCCAAAGAAGCAAAATCTGCAATTCAAAAATGCCTAGAGGATTCAAATATTGAAGTAAAGAAAAGTGCAATAAAATCAGCAATAGATCTCAAAGATACTTCATTATTATCAAAATTGCAAATACTATCCAGAGAAAATGATCCAGAAATTGACAGATTAATTTTGTTAGCTCAGAATAATTTGTAAATGGACCGGGAGGGATTTGAACCCTCGATCTCACCCATGCCAAGGGCGTATCCTACCAGTCTAGACGACCGGCCCATAAAGCTAGAACAAGTCTAGTTGACTTTCAAATTTTGAGATTGATTAATAATGTTTAGCTGAAAAAAAAGAAACTCTACATGATTTGACATAAAATATTTAACCATCAGAAAACAGGTTGAAACGTGGTCGTAGAAAACAAGGCAACTATCACTTATATCCAAATACTCAAAGAAGATTTGGCAATTTTCCGTCTTGTTCCTAATGACGGTAAAGTTCCAGACTATAGAGCTGGTCAGTTCATCACAATCGGACTCAATGTTCCTAGTGAGGGTAAGGTTATTCGAAGAGC
>DAMC01000086.1:0-458 GCA_002499525.1 Nitrosopumilales archaeon UBA218 | reverse complement strand
ACTTGGATTAAACCAACAGGTCTTGCACTAGACATTAACGAAAAGCTTCCTAATGGGGAAAAAGATAATCGAAGAATAGTATGCCTCGGGGGAGGAACAGGTATTGCACCGTTTGTGAGCTTTGCACAGCATTTGCACGCAGTTGGAGATAAGCGTGAGATAGTAGTTCTACACGGAGCAAGTTACATTGATGAGCTAAGTTACAAGGAGCTCTTTACAGAATTGGAGACGGAAAGTATTGACAAGGGTAGGGACAAGTGGAATTTCAGATACAGAGCGGCAATTAGCAGACCACAGGAATGGTTTAACAGGTCTTGGAGTGGACAGACTGGCAGAGTCGAGACATTCCTAAGATCAAAGGATGGTCAGCCATCTCCATTAGAACAAATGATTGGTGATAAAGTCACACCAGAAAACACAATGTTCTACATTTGTGGTTGGCAGGGAACTGTGGACGG
>DAMC01000099.1 GCA_002499525.1 Nitrosopumilales archaeon UBA218 | reverse complement strand
CTGCATTTTTTGCCCTAGTATTGGCGACAATTGGTGCTGGAATATTTTTCCTCATAAAGGGAGTTCGTGGAAAATGGGATCAAGATGTGAAACCCCAAGACCAAGTTGGTCCTGACTCTAGTTTCCCATCATAAAAAATAGGTTCAATAAAATTAGGAAGTTATTGTCAAACTCTGTAAATGAGAAATTAAGCTTTGAAGTTTATCTTTTTCTTTTTGCAAGCCAAGAAACTACAATTTGTTGTGCAAGTTTCTCTGGTTCTTCCTCTCGATACATCGAGATTTTCTCCAATCTCTTTGCATAGGTTTTGGGTAGAGTGACAGGCAGAGTCTTTCTTATAGCAAGTAGTCTTGCCTGTCGGAGTAGAGTGGAATGATTTGCTCTTGGATGTCTAGAGAGTGCTCTGAGATAGCTTTTCTGAGTTTTAGCATCGAGTCTTGAAATTCTGTGAGCAATTTTTATGGATTTATTTACATTGGGAACCAATTGGTTTAGTTGTATAGCCACGCTACTGGTGATTGTTCTTGGTACAAGGTTTTTTAGCTGAGACGGTAATGCTGCAAATCCTACATATTTTTTGAATGTCTGTCTTGAAATACCAAGAGAGCTTGCACCTTTAGAAACACCCATTTTTTCAGCCAAAAAGCTACACGAGTGAGCCATGTCTTTTGGCCTCATACTTCGTCTGTGAAGATTTTCGATGACAGATGCTGCCTTTGCATTTTCTAAGTCATATCCTTTTGTTAAAACTAATACTGGAATCTTTTTTGCTCGTAATCGTTTCAGTGCGGCCAATCTTCTTTGTCCAGACATCAATAGAAATTGCCCACGTCCATCCTTCTGAACCATTGGTGGATTTTGCAATCCTTCGTTTTTAATTGAACGAGCAAGTTCTGCGATTCCTTCTCTATCTAGGGTTCTTGCTTGTGCTTCATCCCAGACACGAATCTTGTTGATAGGAATAATTTTTACTCGGTAATGGATTTTTTGTCGATATCTTGCTGACATCAGTTGATGTACAAGAAGAAAAGAAACTAGTAAATAGGTAGGTTAAATTGTATTTGCCTTTAAGTGTGAATTTTTCTTCCATTTTTTTCGAGATTAGACAAAAAGGCGCCGGGTAAGGGACTCGAACCCCTGAGTGCAAATGCACAACCGCTATCCTGATGAGAGTGATCTCGAGGCGGTCGCCGTACCGCTTGGCTAACCCGGCACCACAGTAATTGAGAGATTTGTCCCTAATATAGCAAATCGCACAATACAAAAACAAGGAAAGAGTCAACAGTATCAATGGGTCTAGACCTAAAGGGGCTTATCATTAAAGAAAAAACCAGCCTAGAGTCTTTTGCATCAAAAATAATTGCCGTTGATGCATACAATACAATTTACCAATTTCTTTCAATCATTAGAGGACCTGATGGAATGATGCTTTCCGATGCCCAGGGTCGTGTTACAAGTCATCTTAGCGGATTATTTTATAGAAACATCAATTTTTTGTCTCTGGGTATCAAGCCAGTCTTTGTATTTGATGGTAAATCACCATCACTAAAAGCAGCTGAGATAGAGAGACGAAGGCAGATAAAAAAAGAAGCCACAATAAAATACGAAAAAGCACTTGCCGAAGGAAACATGGAAGATATGAGAAAATTCGCTCAACAAACAACATCCATGCAGGACGGCATGGTGGATGATGCAAAAAAACTACTCGGATTGTTCGGAATTCCATGGATTCAAGCTCCTGCCGAAGGAGAGGCGACTGCTGCCCATTTGACCAAAACAGGTCAGGCATATGCTTCAGCAAGCCAAGATTATGACTCTGTTTTGTTTGGAGCAAAAAAACTCGTCCGTAACTTTACAAATTCCGGCAGAAGAAAGCTCCCAAATAGAAATACCTACATCGAAATCGAACCAGAGATAATAAACACCGATAAGGTACTAGCCGAGCTTGGTGTAACTGCCGAACAATTAGTCGACATCGGAATTCTGATTGGTACTGATTTTAATCCCGACGGATTTGACAGAATAGGTCCAAAGACTGCTCTAAAGATGATTAAAGAAAACGGAAAATTAGAAAATATTCAACAAATCCAAGACAAGCTTGTAAGCATACCATATCAGGAAATTCGCAAGATCTTTTTAGAGCCCAAGGTAGCAGATATCGGGGAAATCAAATTTAGTGACCCCGATTATTCCGGAATTGTCAAATATTTATCAGAGGAGAGGAGTTTTTCTCGAGATAGAGTCGAGTCATCTTTGAATCGATTGCAGAAAAGCACTGTAAAACGAAGTCAGACATTAGAGCAGTGGTTTGGATAAAATCCAGACTGGCAGTAAGGGTGTTTTTTAATGGATCAGTCAAATTTCAATTCTTGGAATCGGCCATTTTAACATCAAAGTACCATACTAAAGATAAGCAATATTTTTTAATCATACCCAAAATTTCAACTACATGAAAGCCATACTAACGGCATTTGCGGCAATTGCAATTTTGACATCAGCATTATTGCTAACAAATAATGCAGTTGCTGAACAGGTAGTCAAAGATCCTGTCAAGGAGATAATGTCCAATTACAAAAAGGCAGTTGACAAGGCACAGTCCGACTTTAATGCAGCAATCAAAAAGGCAAATGCGGACGCAAAAGCCAA
>DAMC01000058.1 GCA_002499525.1 Nitrosopumilales archaeon UBA218 | reverse complement strand
GTTTTTTTAAATACAAGGTTGTTCACACAGTCGGCCAGTTAATTTGGCTTTCTAAAAATATCTGGAATAAAATTTATCAAGCGATTTAACACAGAATAGTCATGCGAGACATAAATGACATCATGCCAAAGATACCAAACATGAAATGGGGAGCATTGACAAACAAGTATCCTACAAACAAAAATGTCAAAGAACTCGACAAGATGTTACCTCACGATAAAAAATGGCATACGGTTTTTGATTTTGATGACCAAGTATATGTCGACGACGTTCAGATCTGGAAAAAAGACAAAAAAGCTTGGACCTAGCTTCCCATCATCCCAACCATTTTGGGTGGAATACGGTATTCCTTAGTCACTGAGACAACATTGTCTGCACTAACTGACACTATGTGTAATGAATTATTTTCCGGAGGCGAGAGTATGACTTTTTGCCCCGGAGTAAGAGTTCCCAATGATTGAACCTGTCCATCACCGAAATTCACTAAGACGTTTGTAAGCGGTTTTGAACCCGTGTTTTGGATCATAACTCGGGCAGTGATAAAGAGATTTTGTGGGTCTTTGAAAGGGTCAACTTCAATTTCATATTCTTGAGTAGTAATAATTCCCTTGGAAATCGACAGTGTGATCAAAATTGTAATTACCGATATCGATATAATTGCGCCAACAATCAGATATTTGTACACGGTCACTGGTCTGATTGGTTATTCTAATTATTAAGATTATTTTCCGCCTTGCTCAGGAATTGTTGAAAGTGTAGTTGTAGAAACAACGTTTTTTGTTTTACGGATTTGTTTTGTGATGATTTCTGAGACTGCCTTATGAGTTGGCCCTACCACTTTGACAAACAAATCATACATGCCATATGTTCCGTGTGCCTCTTTAACCCCGTCAATTTTTAAGATATCACGCATGACATCCATTTCGTGAGCAGTTTGACATTTTACCAGAACAAAGGCAATTTCCATGTTATTCTCCTTTCATCTCTTCACGGGTTTTAAACTCTGGCTTTATTCCCAAAGTGTCATAGTTGCCAGTTGTGCATGTAAAGCATAGTGAATCATGAGAAATACCTACAGCGTCTGCCAAGTTTTGTGCGTCATTGTACCCCAAAAAGTCAGCACCAATGTCGCTACGAATTTTGTCAATAATTTGTTCGTCGGTTCCATTTTGATTTGCGCCAGTTGCTAGCTCATCTTGAGATGGAAAGTCAATTCCGGCATAACATGGGTATTTGATTGGAGGATATGTAATCAGCATGCTGATTTTTCTAGCGCCGGCTCTTCTTAATGCCTTGATAATAGCTTTTGAGCTAGTACCCCTGACTAGACTATCATCTATTACAACAACGTGTTTCCCATTGATTATCTCACTAATTGGGATAATCCACCGATTGATTTCAACTCTATCAGATTGATGAGGTTCGATGAAACTTCTCAAAGGTCCTTTCTTACTATATCTGTCTTTGAGAAGACCTTCATCAAATGTCAAGGACAATTCCTGTGCATATCCCAGTGCTGCAGGTCTTGCAGAGTCTGGAACTGGTATTACGAGATCTGCGTCTTTTATTGGGAATTTTTTAGCAAGAAATTTTCCAATCCTTTTTCTCGCAACATAGATGTTTGTTCCTTCCATTTTAGAGGTAGGATGTGCAAAATATGTAAATTCAAAAGAACAGTGTGCTCTTTGTTTTGCCTCTGAGAACATTTCTGTCTCCATCCCAGATTTACTAAATTTTAGTAGTTCACCAGGAACAACGTCACGAACTAGTTTTGCGCCAATGGCCGATAGTGCTGATGATTCTGATGCAACAATGGACACCTGCCCCTCATCTTTTGAGCCCAAGACCATTGGTCTGAATCCTCTTGGGTCGCGAGCTGCATAAACTGCATTGTCATCTGAAACAAAAGTGAAGCAATAGGAACCAGCCATTTCATTTTTGAGTATCGACATTGCGGCACCTAGTTTTCCATTAGTTGACATTAATGAGACAAGTCTTTGTGCGGCAATCATCGTATCACTAGAGCTCTGTGGGGTGAATGTACATCCACCCACCATGTTTGCCAGCTCTGCTACATTTGCAATTGTTCCATTATGAGCAATGCACAAATCCTTAACCTTTAGTGGTTGAGCGTTTTCTAGACTGCTTCGACCCACTGTAGAATATCGAACATGGCCGATGGCTGCAGGTGATGCATAGTCTTCAGTTATTTTTTGAAATTCTGATGATGCTGAAGAAACTAACCCCAATCGCTTGACTGGAGATTTATTTGGAACCGCGATTCCCCATGCTTCTTGACCTCTATGCTGTAATGCACGTAATGCGTCAATTACCATAGGTATAACATTAGTTCCATCTCTGCTAAAAATTCCAACTACACCGCAATTTTCTTTAACTTTAGGCATGAAGTACCAAATCCCTCAGTGAATTAAACCAATTTTCATGAGCCTTATCAACCCTTACTTTGGCAATTGGTTTTTTGTTAAATGAAAAAACCATGTCATTTCCACCAAAGACACCAATTTGGGAGTGAGGTACTTTGAATTTTTGTAATTTAGACAATACGACTTTTGTATTATTTTTTTCTACAACTAGAAGATATCTAGAGTGACTCTCTGAGAAGAGTAATTTTGCAGGGTCTAATTTTTGATCAGATGTGTTATCAAGAGAAATTTGACACCCAATTTTACTAGTCATTGCAATTTCTGAAATAGCAATTGCAAGTCCGCCCTTGGCACAATCATGTGCGGCCTTTACATCATGATTTTGAATTATACTCAGAACCGACTCCATGTTGTTCTTGGACTCGGCAAGATTGATTTTCGGCGCCACACCTCCAATAAAACCATGAATATGTTCATAGTATTCTGAACCACCTAGTTCGTCCTTTGTCCTACCAACCATTATGAGAATGTCGCCAGAGTCTATTTTTTGCGGTTTTAATGGGTTTTTGTCGATTAGTCCTAGAACTCCAATTAGAGGAGTGGGTTTGATTGGACCATGAGGTGTTTCATTATACAAGCTTACTTTACCTCCAACACATGGGATTTCAAAATATTTACAAAATTCCGTAATACCCTTTAATGATTCTAAAAATGTCCAAAAGATTTCCGGGTTTTCTGGATTTCCAAACTGTAAATGATCAACCATTCCAATTGGAGTGGCACCTGTGCAAATTACATTTCTGCACGCTTCCTCAAAACAACCCATAGCCCCATTTTTTGGATCTAGATAGCAATGCTTTGGATTTCCATCGATTTTGACTGAAAGGTATTTTCCATTATCCAGTCGGAGCACTGCCGCATCAGAGCCTGGCTTTACAACAGTTCTAATTCCTACTTCATGATCATATTGTCCATAAACCCATATCTTGCTTGCAATGTTAGGACTGGATAGTAATTGAAGAATAGTTTTGGAGAGATCCTTTGGTGAAGACGGTTGTTTTTTGTTTTGAAGCTCTTTGAGATATGAAGGCTGTTTTGATGGTCTGTCTAAAAGTGGGGCATTTGCCACAACTTCAGCAGGCATCGATGCCAAAACTGTTTTGGATTCTTTTACTTTCATGATTTTATCTCCAGTTACAGTACCAATGACAGAGCACGTAACTCTGAATTTTTTGCAGATTTTTTGCAGACGAGGTAATTTGGACTTGTCAGTGATTACAAGCATTCTCTCCTGAGATTCAGAAGTCATTATCTCAGCAGGCTTCATGTTTGGCTCCCTCGTGTGAACATTATTCACATCCAATTCGATTCCAACACCCATAGCATCAGCTGTTTCAGAGATTGCGCATGAAAGTCCGCCACCGCCAAGATCTTTGATTGCCTTGATTAGTCCTTGGTTTCTTGCTTCAAGAGTTGCCTCGATGATTAATTTTTCAATGAATGGATCAGGGATTTGTACTGCTGAACGGTCTTCTGTTTCCAGAGAATCGGATGCAAATTGTGCTCCACCTATCCCATCACGGCCGGTAGAACCACCCATTAGAACAACTACATCTCCAGCTTTGGCATGATTTTTTATCAAATTTTCTTTTTTACCAAATCCAACAGATGCGACATCAACTAGAGCATAATTAGAATAACACTCATCAAATTCAACTTCTCCCCCCACGGTAGGAATGCCCAAACAATTTCCATAGTCAGCAATTCCAGTAACCGCATTTTTGAATAGCCATCTTGCATGTGTATCTTTTTTTATGTCACCAAATCTCAATCCATCAAGTAATGCAATCGGCCTAGTACCTGCGGATAAAATATCTCGTATTACACCCCCTACCCCAGTGGCCGCACCACCATATGGCTCAACTGCAGAAGGATGATTATGTGATTCAATGTGAACAGTCACCACATAACCATCTCCAACATCTAAAACACCCGAGTCGTAACCTTTTTCATGAATAACTCGGGTTCCTTTATTTGGAAGCATTTTGAGGTGTTTTTTTGATGATTTGTACGAGCAGTGCTCAGACCATTCTGCAGCTACTATGTGTCTTTCCACATCATTAGGTTGCCTGCCAATTTTTTTAGAAAGATATTCCAGTTCCTCTTTTTGTAAGCTCATTTTCTAGCACCAATCGTTGCAATTAAAGATTGAAATACCAAATTTGCTGGTGTGTTATCTTTGGGATTTATTTCAGGTTCTACTGCACGTTCAGGGTGAGGCATCATGCCCACTACGTTGCCTTCTTTGTTGCAAATTCCCGCTATATCAAAGACTGAATCATTAATGTTATTTCCATACTGGAAAACAATTTGATTATTTTTCTTTAGTTTTTCCAAGTTTTGCTTGTCAATATAGTAGCGTCCCTCTCCGTTTGCAATTGGTATTGGGATGGTTTGGCCTAGTTTGAATTTTGATGTGAACGGGGTTTTATTGTTTCTAACAATTAGCTCTGTCCACTGACACATGAAATTCAATGATGTGTTTTTGAGTAGCACTCCTGGAAGTAGTTCTGACTCTACTAGAATTTGAAAGCCATTACAAACTCCTAAAACCGGCATTCCTTTTTCCGCCATTTTTTTGACATCGGAAATAACAGGGCTGTGCGCGGCAATAACGCCTGCACGAAGCCTATCCCCATAAGAAAAACCCCCCGGCAGGACAACGGCATCGAGATTTTTTGGTAACTTGTCCTCGTGCCAGAAATATTTGACTTCGAGTTTAAAGACATCTTGTAAAACATGGTACATGTCGCGATCGCAATTACTGCCAGGAAATACAATTACGCCGACCTTCACAGCATGATTATCTCGAGTGGAGTTATTAAATCAACGATAAAAATTCTATGCAAGCTTGCCATTTCCATATGTAAAAATTCTACAAATGTTTTTTATCTAGAATTTTTTCATTGAAAAATATGGCCTATGTTCGAGATATTATGAATAAACATGTAGTTACAATATCTAAGAATAATTCTTGCTTGGAAGCTGCAAAATTACTTCAAGAAAAAGACATTTCATTTCTTGTTGTGACAGAAGGTGAAAATCCAATAGGGATCATCTCTGAAGCAGATTATGTTAGAAAATTAGTTGTAAATGATCAACGAGCCTCTGAGCTCAAAGTTTCAGACATAATGTCCAACAAGTTTCGCTGGGTAGAACCCACTACGACAATAGAAGATGCGGTGCAAAAAATGCTAAACAACAAAATTCGTAGGCTGGTAGTTTTGGAAGGTCAAAAGCTGGCTGGAGTAATAACTCAGACAGATTTGGCTGCCCACTTGAGAAGTAAATTACTCATCGAAGAAACCGTCAAGTCCATTAAAAATTAAACAAATTTCTGAATTTCAATGTAATTCAACACCACTTATTCATAGCATTGAAAATTATTAAAAACTACAAGTCAATAAAACTTCAAAAATGATTTTCTAAAACAATCTTAAATTCAGAGATGTATCTTGTGAGTCAGTTGAAGATCTTCGCACTCATATTGGTGTTATTGCTTTTATTTTCAATAACTGTAGCCGAGGGAAGGGAGCCTAACCAAACTAAGAAAAACTTCCCAGATATTAAGACCCATCACGAATCCAAATCAGTCAAAATACTTAGAATCAAACAGACACGAATGCTCCACGTTTGGATGATAATTCTGGTCCAAGTATGTGCTGGAGATGAAAAGTTGTACTCGCCAGAATTAGAGATCAGATCAGATAGAGGTACATTCAGGACAGTCATGTCAGGTTTGATAATGCCAAATTCTTGCAAGTCAGGTAACTTTTTCATAATGGCAGATGACCCTGAATCAATAAATGTTCAATTCGTAGATAAAATCAGTCAGGAGATATCTAAATGAAAAATTCAGAATTAAAAAGTCTTGTACAGAGACACAGGTTACTAAAAATCAAACAATCAAAATCCTATGATCAAAGAACCCAGGAGATAATCGAAGAATTAGAACATAGATATTTTCATGAAACTGGTCATTCCCTAAAAAATCTCACAGATTAAAAACCAGTCCAGATTATCAGATTTGTGAGAAAGATACTCATCATTGTCTCAATTGTTATTGTGATGATAATTTCTTATTATTTAGTATCGGCTTTTGTCTTACAACAACAAAAAATCAATAAACAGTCGTTTTATGTTCATCTCCAACCAGAGTGGAATAGTTATCCTCAAAATCTTGTATATGAGGTAACTAACGTTTGGAATCAAAAAGACACAACACCACTTAGTTCCCAAGAGAGAATCAAAATAGCAAGAGAGGCTAATGTAGAAGAAGTGCAATATCAACATCAAAAACCATACATTGTTGTCAGAAACAGCAATACAAATTGTCATGATTCTTGGGAACCGCACTATGCTAGGTTTGGTGCAGATACTTTGCGTCACTATATCGAATTTGCAAGTGGTTTGCAAAAACACCCAGACCCGAACATAACCATTTACACAACACAGCCTAGCAATCAAGACAGAATTGAGCATGAATCCCAGATAAAATCAGGCTATTCTCAGTTCATACCAATCTGTGCTTCAAAGGATGGTTCAACATTCGATTACTCGGTCAGGATAAATGATGAGAGATTAGGTTTTGACGTGTATTTTGTTCCTTCAATTCAAATGCAAGAGTTCTATGAAAACGGTGATAGCAGGTTCTCCCCATATGTTGATGGTTCGTGCTCAGGTCAGAACTATCTTAGATTTTCAGGTACTTGCAACAATGTTTCAAAAGATTCAGGGTTGCTCATAGTCATTCCAGATACGCTTAACCTACCACTTACAAAGATCGAAGTCTGGCTATATGAAAAATAGTTCACAGAACCATTTTATTTCCAGTCTACACAATAAAATCATGAAAGCCACGTTTGGTGCAGGGTGTTTTTGGTGTGTTGAAGATATATTTCGAACAACTAAAGGAGT
>DAMC01000011.1:6994-8054 GCA_002499525.1 Nitrosopumilales archaeon UBA218 | reverse complement strand
GAGGTCGACCAATGGTATTCTGCCATAAGAGAAACTATTTCTAACGTTGTTCCAAAATCAATAGATAAGGCGTTTTACGGATAATGGCAGACTTTCCAATCAAAAACATAGTATTTGAAAAAATCAAGAGTGTCTCATCCATTACGGATGTAGACTTGGCAAAAGCATTGACAAAAGCAGGTCATCCACTTGCAGAAGACAAGTTTAACAAAATTTTACTGGATTTGGAGATAATGGGGTTGATCAAAGTCTCATGGCTTACAAAAGATACCCGACGTGTTGAGGTTTCAGTCCAAGAAGTTGAAGAAGACGAATATGAGGAACAAAATCGTGAAATGATGGAAAAGGACTATGAGGCTTCTTTTCCCGGCGTAGACGAATCCTAGATTCTAAAGTGAAACGCAGCATCCAAAGCAACAGCTACGAAAATTATTGTCAAGTATGGTGCAGTCACCTTGTAAGCCTTCCATGCAAACTCGGATGTAGGATTTTTTGTTAACTTGTAGTGATACACTAGCATCAATCCACCACTGACTGCAGCTATAATCTCATAGACAATTCCTAATCCAAAAGCATACAGAGCTAAAGAGTATGGCAATAGTATTGCAGTGTTGATTAGAATGTACTTTGAAGTTTTTTGCATTCCGATTAATACTGGAAGCATTGGGACTTTGGCCTCTGCATAATCATCTTTAATCTTCATAGCAAGACACCAAAAGTGCGAAGGAGTCCACACAAAGACAAGAAATCCAACCAAGAAGCCAAGAAGGTCAATTCCCATTGGTGGTACAAATCCAGTAGCAGCAGTCCAACCTGCCATTGCAGCAGCACTTCCGGCAAATCCTCCAATAACAATGTTTGATGAGTTTGCGCGCTTTAGCCATACGGTGTAGATGATCACATAGAAAAATATTCCAAGACCAATGAAAAATGTCGAAATCCAGTTAAGAGTAAAGTATGCATAGATTACAGAAATAACACTGACAGCAAGTCCATAAATCAAAACATTTTGAGCCTTGATTTTTCCTGCAGGTATGGGCCTAGTACTAGTTCTCTTCAT
>DAMC01000011.1:2961-6638 GCA_002499525.1 Nitrosopumilales archaeon UBA218 | reverse complement strand
TGCAGCAATCCAATCGGATCAAGTTCAGGGCCGATCAGTTTTGAAGCCGCATACATCGATGTAACAGCCGTTATAACGAGTAAAACCACGATTCGCGGTTTTGATACTTCCAGTAGTTCTTTTGCTGCCAAACTCAATAAAAAACTCCCTACAAGGCATTTAATTTCTTCGACTATCACCAACTACAAAAGGAATAAGTAGCTCACATGAGGCATCAAGCTCAAATGAGTAATTGGGACCTCATGATGCCCGGAATGGGTCTAACTGCAATCGGTATTGCGGGGGTCACCATATCTTATGCCGGAATTGCCCACACGTTTATCGATGGCATGCACGCTTTAACCGGACTTACAATGATGATAGGATTGATATTTCTATCCGCGGGAATCTTAGACGGCGGAATTTCTACTAGCAATAAAGCAAAGGCTACGACTTTGGTAATTTTGGGAATTGCATTCTCATTTGGAATTGTAGCAATTACTTTCAATTCTGTAACTACACTTCCAACCTTTGCAGGAGTCATGTTAATTGTAATCATACCTGCCATTGTTATGGCATACATGTCTATGAAAATACCACAATACGCAAAACCTGTCGGAGTCATTTTCGTCATAGCTACAGGTGCTGCAATTGCGGCTTATGTCGGATTTGGATTATACGGTCCATCACAATACCTAGTTCCAGCACAAGAGCCCGTAGAAGAGAAAGAGGCTCCAGTGTCCACAGCCCCAGTGACTGCAATTTCAATTCTCAAAGACTCTTCAGTTCAGGGCAACCCATCCTATGACCCAAGTACGGTTCAAGTCCCAGCTGGAAACAACATAGAGTGGACCAACTACGATGCCGTAGTACACAGTGTAACCAGTGCTGCAGATGCTGGAAAAACTTTTGATTCGGGTTTGATTGATGCTGGTAAAAAGTATCTATTAGATACTTCCAAGCTGATGCCTGCAACATATGATTACATGTGCATAGTGCACCCATGGATGAAGGCTTCATTTGTATATGGAGGCATGGCCACACCGCAGGCAGAAACCGCAATTTCAATTCTCAAAGACTCTTCAGTTCAGGGCAACCCATCCTATGACCCAAGTACGGTTCAGGTAAAGAAGGGAGATGCCATTGTTTGGACCAATCAGGATGCCGTTGCACATACTGTAACCAGTTCTGCAGATGCTGGAAAAACTTTCGATTCTGGTTTGATTAACTCTAACAATTCTTTCAAGTTAGATACCACAAAGATAGCTATTGGAACTTATGATTACATGTGCATAGTGCACCCATGGATGAAGGCTTCATTTGAATTAGTAGACTCGTCACCACAAAAAGCCGATGCCAGTTCAACACCCGTAATGAAAGAACCCAAAGTTGCTCCTGCAGATAGCACAACTGCCCCAGAGGCCCAATCACCTGAGCAAATGACAGAGGTACCGGCTCAAGAGCCAGCAGATACTTCAAAGCCAGTTGAAACACCAACTTCCGCAGAGGAATCAGTAATAGTCGAGATTCCGTCTGGAATGGCAGCAGATCAAAAATGTGCAGACAAGTGTTACTCTCCAAGCATTGCCAATGTTTCAGTTGGAGGAACAATAACTTGGAAAAACTTGGATTCTGCAGTACATAGCGCAACAGCTGCAGATGGAAAAACTTTCGATACTAGTCTAATTAATGAGGGCATGACAGCATCTGCCATATTCAAAGATTCAGGCACTTTTGATTACATGTGCATAGTGCACCCATGGATGAAGGGTCAAGTTATCGTAGGTTAATTTGCAAAGAACCATAATCCTAGACGAGTCTCAAAAAAAAATCCTAACAAATCACGCAATCAAACAAGCTCCTGCAGAATCTTGTGCACTTTTGTTTGGCTTCCAAAAAGATGACACGACTACAATCAAAGAAGTTTTTTTGACAGAAAATATTGAAAACTCGCCTGCAAACTTTACCATTTCCAATGATGAATTGTTGTCAGGATATCAGGAAGCTGAGAAAAAAGGCCTTGATGTTGTAGGAATATTCCATTCACATCCTTTTTCCAAGGCAAGCCCTTCCATTACCGACAAGACATTCATGACAATCAACCCAGTAGTATGGATAATTTTCTCAAATGTTGATGAGGAGATGAATGCATATATCTTGGAATCAGAAGTAATTCCAGTCAAAATCAAGATTTTGTAAACCTTAGAATTCTTCCTTCAATGCCAGTAATATCGCCAATATTAGACTCTACGACTCTTCCAATCACATTGACAGGTGAGTACGGCTTTATCTCGTCTTTTGTGCTGATTGGAGTAGGACCATAAAAGAGACACAGTGCTTTTCCGGGCGGCCAAAAAGCCACATCGTACAATTTCACTACTGATTTTGCATTTTCAGATTCTGCTGAAAATGGCGCGGGCTCTGTATAGATTTCTTTTCCCCAGACATTTGCTTTTAGCTCAAATGGTAATTTTTGTAAAAAAGTCGATACTGTGTTTGGAGCTGCCGCATCATCCAATTCTAAAACCAAATTTTGTAAATTCGGAATCTCGACTATTATTTTATGGAGCATGGATTTTTGCCATCTTTGAATTAAATATCCCTTTTTTCAATATCAAATTATGATGGAAATACACGTCTATGACACATACGTAGAAGCAAAAGATGGTCACACCATGCACTTTGATGTCATCACATCAGAAAAAGATCATGGCAAGGCAATCGAATATGCTAAACAATGGCTCAATACCATCGGCGAAGGAAACGCCAAAGTGACTACTGAGGAATGTCAGTTCTGTCACTCACAAGGTGCTCCAAAGCCAGTAGAAGACGCAATCAAAACCAATGGATTCTTCATCCAAAAGATGGAAGGCTGTCCATAATCTCTTTTTTTAATTTTTTAATTACATTTTAATTCGGATTTTAAAATCACCATTCATGAGCGAACACAAATATCAAAAATTAACCATAGAGGGAGACAAAAAAACACAGTGGATATGTGGTTGTTTTGAGACTGTTGACGGGTATTTTTGGTTCTGCGTAGAACATAAAGAAAAACTAAGCAAATCAATAAAAAATCAAATAGATAATCTGGATTTGACGAGGGTCATAGAATAAAAGATTTTTTTATTTTTGAAAATAGCCTAAGAAAAATACTTGAGATAGCGTGAATTTCAAAGTTTTACAATATCTAAAATCCAATGTAGTTATCTTATTGGTTTGAGAAACTAAAGAACTAATATCGCCACAAATGCAGCCACGAAGACAATTGCAACTGTGTTTAACAATTTGATTACTGTGTTTAGTGCAGGTCCTGCTGTATCTTTGTAGGGATCGCCGATAATATCACCGACTACTGCGACTTTGTGCTCATCGCTACCTTTTCTTCCTTGCATTTCAACAAGCTTTTTGGCATTATCCCACGCTCCACCAGTATTTGCCAAGTGATATGCCAAGAAGATTCCAGTCACCACTGCACCCATGAGCAATCCTGCCACTGCAGGTGGTCCCATTATTACTCCAAGAACTATTGGTGCGGCAATAGCAATAGATGCTGACTTCCATAATTCCCTCAGTGATGCGACTGTTGCGATATCAACACATTTTGCATAGTCGGGCTTTGATTTACCTGAAAGAATTTCTGGGTCGGCCTTAAACTGACGTCTGACCTCGTCAACCATTTTAGTAGCTGCACGAGA
>DAMC01000011.1:1579-2613 GCA_002499525.1 Nitrosopumilales archaeon UBA218 | reverse complement strand
ACTAGCAGTCCGATAACGACTGCTGGGTTTGATAGACCATAATCGAAGGCATGAGCAAATACTTTGGCAGCCTCATATTGGAATGCCTGAATCATTGCAAGTGCTGCCAGTCCTGCGCTAGCAATTGCAAATCCCTTTGTGACTGCTTTGGTGGTATTTCCAACCGCATCAATTTGATCTGTAATCTTTCTATTTTCTTCACCCATGCCAGTCATTTCTACAATTCCTCCGGCATTATCAGATATTGGACCGAATGCGTCAATTGCAAGAACTATTCCTGCAAGACTCAACATTGCCATTGCAGTAAGTGATGTTCCGAAAATTCCATACAATAGTGCCTGTGAAGGTTCTGGTGCTGCAGAAGATCCCACAGAGAATGAAATGATTATTGCTACAACTAGTGCAATCATGAATGGTCCTGTTGATTGCATTCCTTTGATAATGCCCATCAATGTCAGTGATGCGTATCCCCACTTTGCAGAATCAGTGATATCCCTGACTGGTTTGTATTTGTAGTTCGTGTAATTGTCAGTGATTCTTTGAATTACCGGTACGAGGATGACTCCCACCACAGTACAGCCAAATAATGCATAGGATAATTTGTCATTTCCAAGGAACATTGTAGTAAAGACATAGTTGAGTCCGATTGCAATTGCCGCAGAAATATAGAATGAACGGTTAAGAGGTTTCATCACATCATCTTTGGTTTTAGAACCAATTGTGGCAGTGCCTATGATTGATGCAATCATTCCTGATGCTCCAATTAAAATTGGATAGGTCATGATTTTTGGCAGGCCAATCAATGCGCCAATTAGAATTGATGCTAAAATTGTTACAATGTACGATTCATAAACATCAGAGCCCATTCCTGCGGCATCACCAACATTGTCACCAACGTTGTCTGCAATCGTAGCTGGGTTTCTAGGATCGTCTTCTGGGATATTTGCCTCGACTTTACCCACCAGATCAGCACCCATATCAGCTGCCTTGGTAAAGATTCCGCCTCCAATTCTGATAAATAGTGCAATTAGACT
>DAMC01000011.1:0-1232 GCA_002499525.1 Nitrosopumilales archaeon UBA218 | reverse complement strand
AAAGCCATGGCTGGAACGATTAGTCCTACAGTAGCACCACCCCTGAATGCCAATGCAAATGTTTTGCCTAGTCCACTGTGAGTTGCATTTGCAGACCTAACAGCAGCCTTGACGGTGATTTTAAGAGAAATGATACCCGCAACTGCAGATAATGCTGCACCTACTGCAAATGCAATTCCGTTAGACTCTTTGAAGAAAAATCCAATTACAACAGCAAGGCCTATTGCTATTGGCAAGATAATCTTCATTTCACGTTTGAGAAATGCCGCAGCGCCTACTTTAACAGCGTCTGATATATCCGTCATTTCTTTGGTACCAGGATTTTGTCGTGTTACCCACATGGCGTAAAAGCCAGCGACTGCAAAAGATGCTATTGATGCAATAATAGGAATAAGTTGGTTTAGCTGAAATTCCATGTTATAACTGCCTGCCTAAAATTACTGAATATAAACCATAAAACTAGGATTTGCGCTTTTTGTATGGAGGAAATGTTTTACCCTTTAGTACTTGTCTTACGATCTTGTTGAATCTCTTGCCATGAGAAAGATACGGGAATCTTTGGTGGACCAGCTCGTGAGCAATTGTATCATCCAATGCTTTTTCGTGGGGGATCTTTTTGACATTGATGAAGATGAGATTGTGTTGCATGTAAGAGACACCATAATACTTGTAGGCAGTGGTCCTTCTTCCCATAGTCATTTCTTTTGGCATTTCCAAGACTTCCTTTGAAGTCATGAGAACCTTTGGTTCAGCAATAGATAGTCTCGATGAAAAGATTCCTGATTTTTCCAGAATGGTTAATCGTAAATCATCATCCAGGTTCATCACTAGGATTTTTTATTTGATCCTAAATCATACTGTGTCAATTCTTGTGGGAGTTCAGGTGTAAATTTCTAGTATTTTGATAGTACCTTTTTGTAGTTCTTGACGGATTCCATGATTGCGCTCTTGGCATAATTTGCCGACTCCCATCCCAAAACTTCGACTTTTTTTCCCTCCAAATCCTTGTAGACTTGGAAAAAATGAGCCATCTCCTTTAGGTGATGTTCGTCAATATCTGAAATATCCTTGGTGTTAAGATATCTAGGATCAGTAGTAGAGACACAGATTATCTTGTCATCGAACTGGCCTTGGTCTTTAATTTTAAGCAGTCCAATCGGTCTGCATTCTATGAGTATGCCTGGAAAAGTAGGATTGGTAACTAGTACCAGAGCATCCAGTGGATCCCCATC
>DAMC01000065.1:44169-44378 GCA_002499525.1 Nitrosopumilales archaeon UBA218 | reverse complement strand
TGAATCAATTACCCAAAAAATTACAGTAATTGATAGCGTTCCACCAAAGTTTGACAAACTATCAGACATAACCGTAGAGGCTACTAGCAAGGGAAGTAACTCTATTTCAATTCCAACTCCCAAAGTATCTGATATCCAAGATATCACTAAATTAGAAAATGATGCACCAAAAGTCTTCGCGCTTGGTGAAACCACGGTAACCTGGACTG
>DAMC01000065.1:30287-43907 GCA_002499525.1 Nitrosopumilales archaeon UBA218 | reverse complement strand
TAACCTGGACTGCAATAGACGAGTCAGGAAATACATCCACTACAACTCAAAAAGTAATTGTTCAAGATACCACTAAACCAACTATTACACCACCTGCCGACATAACCCAAGAGGCTACTTCATCTGACAGTAATACAGTATCTCTCGGAAAGGCTGATGCTAGTGATCTAGTTGAGATTGCTACAGTATCTAACGACGCACCGTCTAAATTCAAGCTCGGTGAAACTATAGTGTCCTGGACTGCTACAGACTCTTCAGGAAATATTGCTAATGTTACTCAAAAAGTTACAATCATAGATACTTCATCACCGAATATTTCTAAACCAGATAATGTTGTAGTAGAGGCAACATCCAAAACTGATACTGTTGTCACTTTACAACCCCCAATAGCTACAGATTCTGTGAGCAAAGTGACAATTACTAACGACGCACCAAAAACATTCCCGTTGGGTGACACTTTGGTAACTTGGACTGCCAAAGATGAAGCAGGCAACAGATCAAATGTTACTCAAACAATAACTATCAAAGATTCAACTGCACCGGAATTGGCAATACCTGATAACGTCATTACTAATGCTACTGACTTGAATACTGTCATATCTTTTGGCAATGCAAATGCAACTGATTTGACCGACTCATCTCCAAAGATTACCAATGATGCACCCGATGCATTCCCTATTGGAGAAACCAAAGTAACTTGGACTGTAGTGGACAGCTTTGGCAATATGGAATCTAAGACACAAACAATAACAGTACAAGCATGTGGTAAACCCGAATCCGCGTACAATGTCATCTTGGGAACTGACGGTGATGATATTTTGACTGGTACCTCAAAGGCGGATTTGATTATTGGACTTGCTGGTGATGATATTATAACTGGGGATAAAGGTGATGATTGCATATTGTCCGGAGATGGTGATGACATTGTCTATGGAAACGAAGGCACTGACTATGTAAACGCAGGATCCGGAAATGATATCATTAAAGGTGGTTCAGGCGATGATTATCTAATAACTGGTGCAGGTACGGATGTAGTAGATGGCGGAGATGATTATGACACTTGCATTGCCTCAAATGACAATGATATTTTGCTAAGTTGTGAAAACTAGACCTAGAAATAATAATAACAAAAAAACTAACTCAATTCATTGCCCAAATCAAAGTCGCTTTTTGAAGCAGCAAAAAAAGTAATACCGTCAGGAGTGAATAGCCCAGTTCGCTATTTTGAACCATATCCATTTTTTGTCAAAAAGGCCGCAGGCAGCAAAATTTGGGACGAAGATGGTAACAAGTATATCGATTATTGTACAGGATATGGCGCAATGCTCTTGGGTCATAGACACCCACGGATTATCTCGTCTGTAAAAAAACAACTTACTATTGGAACATTATACGGTGCTCCCACTTCATCGGAAGTTGAACTCGCAACCCTCATCAATAGGGCCTACCCGTCAATGCAAAAGATACGATTGGTCAATACGGGTTCTGAAGCAACCATGACTGCAATAAGATTGGCACGAGGATTTACTAAGAAAAAAAAGATAATAAAATTTGAAGGAAGTTATCATGGAGCCCACGAATCCCTTTTAGTAAGGGCGGGCTCGGGGTCTGCAGGAATTGCAGTTTCTGAGGGCGTTCCTAATGATTTTATAAAAAACACCATTGTAATTGAATACAATAATTCTGAACAATTGGAAAAAGTGATCACTAAAAACGACGATATTGCAGGAATAATCGTAGAACCAGTTTTAGGAAATATGGGTTTAATCCTACCGGAAAAGAATTTTCTTTATGATATGCGTAAAATGACAAGAAAAGCAGGAATCACTCTGATATTTGATGAAATCATAACTGGATTTAGAATGGGTCTTGGGGGCGCACAGGCACATTTTGGTATCAAACCGGATATGACAACTTTGGGCAAATCACTTTCAAATGGATTTGTCATATCTGCGGTTGGGGGAAATAGAGAGATTATGGATCAACTAGCCCCTGGGGGAAAAGTCTATGAGGCTAGCACCTTTGCTGGAAATCCCGTCTCCGTCGCAGCTGGAATCGCATCTTTACAAACAATGTCTTCACTAAAAAATAAAATCTATCCAAAAATTGCCAAACAGTGCCTGACACTTGCAAAATCAATTCACGAATCAGCCACAAAATACGGCATACCACATCAAGTAAATGCGATTGAATCCATGTTTCAGATTTTTTTTACAGATAAACCTGTAGTGGACTATGCCTCATCAAAAAGAGCAGACGGCAAGAAATTCCACAGAATGTTCCATAATCTTCTAAAACAGGGAGTATTTGTCGCACCATCTCAATTTGAAACGGGATTTTTCTCTTATGCGCACTCAAACTCTGATTTGGAAAATACCATACAAGCATATGATAATGCATTGAGGAAAATTAAACAATGAAATATCTTATCGGGACAAGAGGGAGTCAATTATCCATTGCACAGACAAAATGGATAGTGGAAGAACTAAAAAAGAAAAACCCAGAAAATGAATATGAAATCAAAACTATCACTACCAAGGGTGATACTGACGCAAGACCGCTATTCACAATTAATCAAAAAGGGATATTTGAAAAAGAAATCGATAAAGCTGTTGCCGATAATCAGGTAGATTTTGCGGTACATAGTCTCAAAGATGTTCCATCCATCCTTCCAGATGAACTAATTCTGGGTTGTGTTCCTCCAAGAGAATCATTCAATGACATCTTTATTTCTAAAAACGGAGATACACTAGAGACAATCCCAGAAGGTGCACTAATTGGAACAAGCAGTCTGCGCCGTGCTGTTCAGGTGTCCAGAAAAAGACATGATCTAAAGGTTAAGACAATTCGCGGCAATATTGAGACAAGAATTAAAAAAGTTCATGATGGAATTTTTGATGGAATAATTTTGGCACAAGCAGGAATAAACAGATTAGGTGTTAATGTAAAACATACGCAATTACCTGTTGTGGATTTTCCCCCTTCTCCAGGACAGGGAGCACTAGGAATCGTGTGTCGTAAAAACGATAAAGATACCATGTCCATGCTTCAAAAAATTCAAGATTCAAATTCTAGAATTGAAGTAGAGTCAGAGCGTGCAGTCTCTGAATTTGTGGAATCTGGTTGTAGATTTCCAGTTGGCGCATTTGCCATTGTAAATGGCAACTCTCTTGATCTCACAGTGATTGCATATTCTATTGATGGTAAGAAAGCGTTAATTGTAAAAAAATCAGGCAGTAAATCAGAACCATATAAGCTTGGTAAGGATGCGGCAGATGAATTACAACAAAAAGGTGTAAATGATCTTGCAAAGGACTGGAGAATAAAACTGGAAGAGTGGAACAAAATATGACTGGTATAGTATACTTGGTTGGAGCAGGTCCAGGAGACCATAAATTACTCACGCTACGCGCAGCTGAATTAATCAAATCAGCAGATGTGGTACTCTATGATAGACTGGTCTCAAAGAAAATCATTGCAATGATTCCAAAAAATACAACAAAACACTATGTTGGCAGAGAAGTGGGTGATGACTATAAGCATCAGGATGAGACTAACTTGCAAATGGTAAAGTTTGCTAAATCAAACAAAAACGTTGTCAGACTAAAGGGAGGGGATCCGTTCATCTTTGGAAGAGGTGGAGAGGAGGCAGAGTATCTAAAAAAATATAAAATAAAATTTGAAATCATACCTGGAATAACATCTGGTATTGGTTCTGCAATTTATTCAGGAATACCACTGACTCATAGAAAATACTCTTCATCCGTTGTATTTGTTACGGGCCACGAGGATCCGGAAAAAACAAAATCTCCAGTTAGGTGGAAAAAACTCGCAAAATCTGTTGAAACCATTGTTATTATGATGGGATTGTCTAGAATCGGAACTATATCCAAACAACTCATTGCTGGCGGCTTGTCAAAAACTACCCCGGTTGCAGTTATCCAAAAAGGAACTAATGATGATCAAAAAATACTGATAGGTAATCTTTCAAACATAGCACAAAAAATCAAGACAAATAAAATAACACCACCATCAATTATTATAGTAGGAAACGTAGTTAAGCTCAACAAAATAATATCGTGGAGAAAATGATCCGAGGAAAAACAATTGCAATTACTCGTTCTATGGATGATGCACAAGAATTCATTGAATTAGCATCAAAAGAAAACGCAATACCGTTACCTATTCCAACTATAGAGTTAATGCCTAAGGGAGATAAAATCGTCGATGAATTCCTAAATGATGTAAAGGAGTTTCAACCGGACTATTCTGTTTTTATGAGTTCAAAGGCAGTAAAACTTCTTTTTGATGTGGCAAAAACCTCTGATAAATATCAAAAACTCCAAATTGCAATAGCAAACACCATCGTCATGGCTGTGGGTCCTAAAACGAAGCAAGCTCTTGAAGATGAAGGAATCAAGGTATCATTCGTACCAACAAAATTTTCATCTGTAGGTGTTGGCGAACAATTTACAAAACTAAACGCAGAAGGTAAAAAAGTCATTATTCCACGAAGCGGAGCGTCGACGGAATTTTTAGCAAAACTTCTTGAGAAAATTGGATTGATAGTCAAAGAAAATTATCTTTATGACGTTCAGGCGTTTTCAGACACAAAACAATGGGATACTTTCAAAGAATTATTCTCACAAAACAAAATCGATGGAATTGTTTTCACATCTGCCTCGTCAGTAAGGGGATTCTTTGAAATAATGTCTGAACAAAAAGATTTGGTAAAGAAATTAGATAAAACTCAGATCGTAGCTATTGGGCCGTTCACTGGTGAAGAATTAAAAAAATTCAACATTGTACCAAAAATTGCAGATGTGCACACCGTTCCTGGAGCTTTTGAAGCGATGAAAAATATTTTCTCGTTAGCTTAAGCTATGTTAGCTATACCTACTCCGACCTACAACTAGTAAAAAGCGTAGAATCTATTTATAACAAAACCAAGTTTTGATTTTCATGACACAAGAAAATCTTAACATGGATTATTCAAAATATGATTTTAAAGAATCTACCGAAATGTATGTTCACTTATCAAAAAAAGGACTATCTAAAGAAGTAATTCAAGAAATCTCAAAGTTAAAAAATGAACCTCAATGGATGCTGGATTTTAGATTACGATCGTACGAAGTTTTCATGAAAAAACCAATGCCTAACTGGGGTCCAAATTTAGCGTCAATCGATTTTCAAAATATTTACTATTATGCTAAAGCCTCGGAGAAGACGGAGAAAAACTGGGATGATGTTCCACCAGAGGTAAAACGTACCTTCGATAAACTTGGAATACCAGAAGCTGAAAAAAAGTTCCTAGCCGGCGTAGGTGCTCAATATGAATCTGAAGTAGTTTATCATAATTTGAGAGAAGATCTGGCAAAACAAGGGGTTTTGTTTTTGGATACTGACTCTGCTCTTAAAGAACATCCGGAGATTTTCAAAAAATACTTTGGTAAAATCATACCTCCAGAGGATAACAAATTCGCTGCGTTAAATTCGGCAGTATGGAGTGGTGGCTCATTCATCTACATACCACCTGGTGTGAAAGTAGACATGCCACTACAAGCATACTTTAGAATTAACGCAGAAAATATCGGTCAGTTTGAAAGAACACTGATTATTGCTGATGAAGGTTCTGAGATACACTACATAGAAGGTTGTACAGCGCCAGTTTATTCTTCTGAATCTCTACACTCTGCAGTAGTTGAACTAGTTGCACACAAAGATGCAAAACTTCGTTATACAACAATTCAGAATTGGAGCTCCGACGTATACAACCTCGTGACAAAGCGAGCATATGCCTATCAAGGTGCAAAAGTAGAGTGGATTGACGGCAACATCGGTAGCAAAATCACGATGAAGTATCCTGGTATTTACTTGTTGGAGCCTAAAGCCCACGGGGAAACTCTCTCTATTGCCTTTGCTGGAAAAGGTCAACATCAAGACACTGGAGCAAAAATGGTGCATCTGGCTCCAGAGACTACCTCACGCATTACATCAAAATCTGTAAGTCGACTAGATGGCAGAACTACCTATAGGGGATTATTACACGTGGCCAAAGGCGCAACTAATGTCAAATCCTCTGTCAGATGTGATGCATTACTTCTTGATGATACTTCTAAAACAGATACTTACCCTTACATGGAAATCAACCAAGAAGATGCTACAGTTACACATGAAGCAACTGTTGGAAAAATCGGCGATGAACAAATCTTTTACCTGATGACTAGAGGTTTTTCAGAGGAAGAAGCGCTTACCCTTATCGTTAACGGATTCATGGAGCCATTCACTAAGGAACTCCCGATGGAATATGCAGTCGAACTTAATCGACTCATAAAACTAGAAATGGATGACTCGGTAGGTTAAACCCTATCATCTTTTTTTACCATGGAACAACTTGCTTTATCCACAATTAAGAGTCATCATGTAGATCAAATATCTACATTAAAAAAAGAACCAGAGTGGTTAAAGCAATTCCGTAAAAACTCTTTTGCAATTTACGAATCACTCCCAACTGAAGTATCTCCGCTGTATAACAAGTATACCGATGCAAAAAGAATGAATCCTGCAGAAGTATCATTGGTAACTGATTCTCAAAACTCTATTTTTGAAGCATTAAAACCGAGACTCGCAGAATTGGAAAAAGAACTCCACATCATTCAAACTGGAACAAATATTTTTAGAATTAACCTCCCAGAAGAATTAAAATCTAAAGGAGTGGTCATTTCCTCAATTAACGATGCAATACAAAATCATGGCCTTGATGTCAAAAAAGTACTTGACTCGTCAGATCCTAATGAAGACAAGTATACTGCCCTCAATAACGCTGCTTTCAATTCTGGAATATTTGTGAAGATTCCAAAGAACCTCATATTGGAAAAACCAATTCATATTATTTCATGTGTGTCTCCAGATGGTTCGTCTACTATATCAAAAAACATCATTATTGCCGAGCAAAACAGCAAAGCTAGCATCGTTCAAGAATTGTATGCGCCCAAAAGTGCTACACAACAAGCATACATAGAATTACTTACTGTAGATGCACAAGCAAACTCACAATTAGCAATGACCACATTTCAAGCAATGGATCATTCTGCAGTCAACTTCTCCACTAGGAATTGTACCCTGTCACAAGATGCCAAGATTAACTGGTACCTCGGATTGTTTGGTTCAATGTTGTCCAGATACAGAACAAACTATTATCTTGACGGAGTTGGTGCATATGCCGAAGATGCAGAAATCGTTTTCGGCGATAAAGAACAATCTTTTGACCTCTCAGCAAACCTAATTCACAAAAAGCAGGCAACTGAAGGTAAGGTAGTACAAAGATCAGTTCTCAGAAACAAATCTAAATCGTTATTCAAGGGCATGATCAAAATTTTGGAAGGAGCTTCTCAATCTAGGTCATTTTTATCTGGCCGTTCAATTCTGTTGGACAAAGATGCAAAATCTGATGCAATTCCTGGACTTGAAATACTCACAAATGATGTAAAGGCTACCCACTCGGCATCCGTAGCACAAGTAGATGAAGAACAAATTTTCTATCTTGGATGTAGATGTCTTGATCGTGCTGAAGCAGAGAGAATCATAGTTGAGGGATTTTTGGAACCAATGTCAAGAACAATGTCCTATCAAGTTCGAGCATGGATTGCTTACCTCATTGAATCGAAGTGGGCTGGAAGGGATTTGGTTCTCAAATCCGATGAAAGCCTTCGTGCAATTGTAGAGGTTGAAGAAGTTAGATACAAGGAATCCGACCAGATTGAGACCCATTACAAATATCGGTGATAGTCGTGGGAAAGTGGGTAAAGGCATGTGCACAAAACCAACTTAGTACAAACAATATGCTCCCATTTGATATAGAAGAAAAAAAACTCCTCATAACAAATCTTGGAGGAAAAATCTATGTCACAGACAGAATTTGCACTCATGCCGAAGCTGACCTCTCAACTGGATTTCTGAGTAACGAAGGCGTGAGATGTCCATTACATCTCTCAATTTTTAATTTAGAGAATGGACAACCACAAAATCCTCCGGCGGAGACTGCCTTGAAAATTTACAATGTTAAAATAGATCAAAACGAAATCTACGTTGAGGTTTAGTCATGCAAGCAACTATTTCTGTTGATCAAATAAGAAAAGACTTTCCAATCCTACAGAGAAAAGTAAGGAATGACAAAAATTTGGTTTACTTTGATAATGCCGCAACAACACAAAAACCAATTCAGGTAATCAACACAATCACTGACTTTTATACAAATCATAATTCGAACATTCATCGTGCCGTTCACGCATTGGCTGAAGAAGCTACCGAAGCATATGAAACCGCTCGAGACAAGATAGCAAAATTCCTTAATATTAAAGACAGACAGGAAATAGTCTTTGTTCGAGGAACAACTGAAGCAATTAATTTAGTTGCATATGCTTGGGGTAGACAAAATATCCAAGAGGGCGACATTATAGTTACAACTGAATACGAACATCATTCCAACATTGTACCATGGCAATTACTTACACAGGAAAAACATGCAAAACTAGAATATGTTGCAGTTGATGACAACGGAGAATTGATTTTAGAACAACTAGATCAGTTTCTCACCTCAGGAAAAGTGAAACTCGTAGCTGTTAGTCAAATGTCAAACGTTTTGGGAACAATTACGGATGTTGCAACTCTAGTTGATAAATGTAAAAAGGCAGGCGTGCGAGTTCTAATCGATGGAGCACAATCTGTCCCTCACATGAAAGTAGATTTGGATTCTCTCGGATGTGATTTCTTTGCGTTTTCTGCACATAAAATGCTTGGACCAACTGGTGTTGGGGTGCTTTGGGCAAAAAAAGAACTACTTGAACAAATGGCACCATTTCATGGTGGCGGAGATATGATTCGCGAGGTTCACAAATATGAAACAACTTGGAATGATCTGCCCTACAAATTCGAAGCTGGAACTCCAAATATTGCCGATGTAATTGGATTTGCCGCCGCAATTGATTATCTAAATGAAATTGGCATGGACTATGTCAGGGCTCATGAAATTGAAATCACAAAATATGCTTTGGATAGATTATCCAAGATTCCTGGAATCAAAATCTATGGCACATCTGATATGTCAAAGCGAGGAGGAGTAATTTCTTTTAATTTTGCGGACATCCATCCACATGATCTAGCAACCATAATTGATGAAGATGGGATTGCAATACGTTCAGGACATCACTGTGCTCAGGTATTGATGGAAAAACTTGACATCGCCGCTACATCTCGTGCCAGTTTTTATATCTATAATACAAAGGAAGAAGTAGATGTCCTGATTAATTCTCTATCGAGGGCAGCGAGGTTATTCAAGTTATGAGTGGCAATGCGGACATTTATCATGAAATGATTGTGGATTATTCCAGACATCCAAGCAACTTTGGAAAAATTGAGAATCCGACCATCAAATATCACGATAGTAATCCCCTTTGTGGAGATAGTATAGACATTTACATGAATGTGGAAAATGAAACGGTCTCTGATATCAAATTTAGTGGGCGTGGCTGCGCAATATGCCTTGCATGTACATCCGTTTTGACTGAAATTGTCAAGGGGAAAAGTATTGACGAAGCAAGAAAAATCCAAAAAAACGATGTTCTTGGTGAGCTTGGCCTAGAAAACCTACAGGCTGTCAGAATAAAATGTGCTTTACTGTCTCTTAAAGTGCTCAAATATGGACTCTATTCTTATCTTGCAAGTAAGGATGCAAATGCTGATGCCTTAAAGCAGGAAGCTTCCTCGTTATACTAGGTGGTCTTTGTGGGAGAAGTTTCGTTGGAAATCAGAAAAGTGATTTTTGAAAAATTCAATTCGGATGAGAGATTTACTAATGACCAAATTTTTGTAGAACTTCAAAAATCAAACTCAATAGAAAAATCAATCACTATTGATGATTTAGAAAAATATTTCAACGAATTATGTGATGCCGGAATCATGAGAAATATCGCGCAAAACTTTACCACACAATGGTTCAAACTATTCGAACCACTTGAAAAAATACCGTGTAAAAAATGTGGAATGGAAACTCCAATTAATAAATTAGAAGAAAAAAACTGCCCTAGCTGTAAGGCAATTATTTAGAACGATATTTCACAGCTGCTGACTCTAGAGCTTGAATCATAGGAAGCTTCTCCCCAGTCAGGTATAGGACTAAAGCTCCTCCGGCAGTACTAATGTGAGTTATCTTCTCTGCTAAACCGTATTTTTTAAGAGCAGATGTCAAGTGTCCACCGCTAACAATGGTAGTTGCCATGGAATTTGCAACTGCTTCTAACATTGCTTTTGTACCATAGCTAAAATCTGGTTTTTCAAAAAATCCGGGTGGACCGGAAATGAATACTGTGCCTGCACTCGATATTATCTTTGAATAATGTTCTATTGTTTTTGGTCCTAGATCTAAAATTTGATCTCCCTTGTTTAGCAGTCTAACATCCATTTCTGATCTTTTACCATCATTGTTTACCGCAACATCGACTGGAGTGAAAAATACATCTGGATATTCACCCATTAACGTGTGGGCCTTTGCAACTGCCTCTTCTTCTCCTTTGATACCTAATGGATACTTGATTCGAGCCTGGGCACGCATAAACACATTTCCGATCAACCCCGTCAGTAGTATTTGGTCTGCTCGCCCACGCTTAATTAGCATCTTGATTGCCTCTAACCTATCCGTAACTTTTGAACCTCCCAAAACTATGACATGCGGGGCCTTTGCAACTGTCAGGATTTCTTCGAGCTTGCGAACCTCGCGTTCTACAATTTTTCCCGCACAGGTGGGTATGACATGCGAAAAACCTACAAGGGAAGGATGAGCTCTGTGGGCAGATGGAAAAGAATCTAAAACACAAAGATCAAAAAGTTTTCCCAATCTCTGTACCATGACTGTCTCTGCTGCCTCTTCAGATGAAAACTCGTAATTTTCCTCCGCACAAAATCTCAAATTATCTAATAGAATTATTTCTCCGTTTTGCATTTTTTTTATTTCAGATTGTGCAAGCTCACCAATTACATCTTGAACGTATGTGACTTTTTTTCCAAGCATTTTTTCCAAAATCTTTGCATGCTGATCCATTCCGATATAATCCTTATTTCCTACTCGTCCTTGATGAGAGGCCACAACAACTTTAGCTTCAGATAATGCCTTGATTGTTTCTGTCGCTTCCTCGATTCTCTTCACCCCGGAAATCTCTCCAGTCGATGGATCGATAGGACAATTCATATCCACTCGGAGAAGAACAGTTTTTCCTTTAAGGTCGAAATCTCCAAGCGTTAGAATATTCACGCTTGTGGTGTTTTTTTGCCAGCTTAAAATCTTTCAGCCGATCTGTTTTCCAGAAAAATTAAAAACAAGATGAATAGCCATTTAGTGATTGCAAAATTGGATGTTCGGCCTAAGATCTAGGCCATTCTTTGTTTTAGTGATTACTTTTGTAGTATTGTCCATTTTAGTCAACTACAAGGTCACGCAAGAATTTGATAATTACACCATTCATTATTTTCAATCTATTTCGGGAAATCACACAATCGATCTCTTCATGTGGGTAATTACAGAAATTGGCGATGTTAAATGGCTAGTTTTGTTCAGTATAGTGCTTCTCATAGTTAGACCAACCCGTAGAATTGGACTGGTTATGCTTTTATGCATAGTTGCAGGAACGATAGGCTCTGGGTACATCAAAGGATATGTAATTGATCACCCAAGACCAAATCTCGAGTTTTTGGGCTCTAAATTTCCTTATAGTATCGGGAAGGATACATTCGTTCTTGGAACTGATGGATCATTTCCTTCTGGTCATGCAACCAGAGCCGCAATCGTAACAATGATTGCAGGATATGCATTCTCACATAGATTCCCTAGGGGAAGATACCTACTATGGATATTTCCACTTTTGGAATCACTCAGTAGAGTCTATGTGCTCCAACATTATCCTATGGATGTGATAGGTGGGACAATATTTGGTATAGCATTTGCAGCAATTATTGGTAACAAACTCAAACTATACAAAATATTTGAGAAATCAAAAACCTAGTGAATCAAACACATTTGCGCTGATCAAAACAATGGCATAGCTTTTCTGGTCGTGGTGATATGTCCAATATCGCAAATTTCTTTCCTGTTTTTGCTTTCTTAACATAAAGTTAAGCTCTGACGTAACTGTCAATCCTATCCTTTTGGCTAGTTTCTCTTCCTTTGGCATCAAAACCTTGAATCCGCCTTTTTGCCCCTCAAATCCGATTTTTATCATATCGATCGCAGAATCGGATGCAGATTTGGTATCTTTGACATCATAGGTCTTGATTATGGGGATTTGGGACGGGTGAAATTCCATATTCTGATGTATTGTGGGAACAATTTAACTAAAACCCCTATCTTACCTCTACCAAAAAACTCGTAATAGTGTTAAATTTCTTTACTCAAAAGTCAATTACTGAAAATAGTCAGAACTTATGCCTATCGTTTTTGGAGTTTTATCATTGACATCGTTAGAAAAACTCGCTGAAAAACTGAAACAGCAAAAAATCGAGGCTTCAAAATTGAGGCGAAAAAACGAACGCGAACTAAAAGAAGCCATTACTATTAGCAGACGCTCATCTTCAGGCCTAAAAAGACTTCAAAAACACCTTGAACATGACAAGGAACAGCTCACTGATATTAACGTAGAATTTAATCAAATTTTATCTAGAAAGGAAAGCCTTGAGCGACTAGCAAAAACCGCTCAGGAAAGATTAGTTAAAGAAAACGAGGCAAAAGATCAGGCTGAAATTGATCTTGCGAATTCTGATAATGAGGATATAAAGTCCAATGCTCAATACAGATTAGATATAGCAAATGAAAAAATCCGAGAATTAGAATCTGAAATCCAGATTCGAGAAAAGGCTGTACAGAAAGCAGAAAAAGAAATCATCGAATATAAAAAATCACAATCTAGTACAAGTCAAAAAATACAGAAAGAAACAAAATCGAAACCTGCGCTTATATCACAACTCAGGGAGAGTACATCTGATTCTGCCAAACTTAAGAAAAAACTGGAATCTTCGGAAAAGCAAGTTGATCGTACAAATGTAGCTCTTGCAAAAGTTACCGCTAAGTTGGAAGAACTAATGGCCAAAAAGCGAAAGGCAGCAGCAAAAAAAGCAGCTACAAAAAGAAAATCAAAGAAAAGAACCCCAAAAAGAAAAATCGCAAAAAAATCAAAACATAAAGTTTCTAAAAAGCCCAAAAAATCATCCAGATAAAATTATTGAATAATCACCCTGATGATATATGAGAAAACGAGGAATTTACATTGCGCTTGGGGGTCTAGTCATAGTGTTTGTATCATTTCTGACTGCAATGACTCTCGTATCAAACACTGGAATTTCAAATTCGGAATTTTCGATATCTGAGATGATGAAAGGGATGTTCGATGAGGTCACTGATAAGACACAAATCGATCCTGAACAAACAAACACGTTTTCATTTGATGCAAGCTCTGACGTAAATACTCTCTTTTGGGGATTGCAAATAATGGATTATGAAAATGATGATTCTGTATCTGTTTCCATTTCAAACATTTATGGTGATGAATTTGGAACATTTGGTTCTGATCAGCCAGC
>DAMC01000065.1:0-29958 GCA_002499525.1 Nitrosopumilales archaeon UBA218 | reverse complement strand
GAGGAGTCAAAGCGTTTCTCCGGTCCAAACTCCCCACTGACTAAAACCGTCTTACCAATTGCAGCTGCTGGGATGTTACTGATTATTGGAATAATCTCAACGATTGTTGGAGGAATAATTTTAGTAGTTGATTATAAGAAAAAAAATTCTAGGTTTAACTAGTATTCCTTAACGATAATTTCGCCATACTTGCCTCTGCCTAAAGATACCTCATTTTTGAATGTGTTAGTATAGCCGTTTTTGATCATTACCTTAGATCCGTTTCTAACTTTTTTGATATCCTCTCCCCAGAGAGCTACTTTGATTTCGCCTGCATCATCAACTAAGAATGCATCGCATACCTCAGTTGTTCCGCCTATTTTGAGATTGACTGTTCGTGGCTCTCCCATCCTTTCAATGGTTCCTTCGACGTCAATTTTGTTTCGCATATTTTTTGCTTGTTCTGTAGTTACCACGAATTGTTTTCCGATACAATCTATAATTAAGCTTTTTAGTTTTGAGAATTATTTTTCCTAGATCCCTCAAAATTATATTAAATCATCTAGAGCAGTTATATACTCTGATTTGAAAAATGCTCTTGCAGAGGTATCGAAGCCCGGCCAACCGAGAGGGACTCAAGATCTTCAATAAGATATCCCTTCCCTCAGGGGTTCGTGGGTTCAAATCCCACCCTCTGCACTTTACCTAAATTTCTATAATCTCTGCCGATGTTGTACTATGACCAGACAAATCTTTATGAATTTGAGCAGACATCTCGTCCCGGAAAATTAAGTTGCATCTATAACACTTCCAAGCCCGGGCACTCATGGGGTATAATACACTTCTTAAAATTTAAATATATTGGATCTTTGGTCCACAATTTTGTAAATTCCATAAATTCAAAAAACCATCATGCCTTTTCTCGAACATAAAACAATCGCACAGGCAAAAACCAATTAGTGAAGAAACCATGTGCTATCTGTGACAGAAATTTTCACAGTTTTTGCACAGTTATCCTATGCTGGGATATTTTTACTTCTAGTCCTAGTCAATTTGGCGCCGATTTTGATGCCACCTACATGGTTAATTCTGGCTTCATTCTATGTATTGGATGACACACAAAACCCCATTCTGTTGGCACTGATTGGAGCAAGCGGTGCCACTGCAGGAAGATTTCTACTACTCTATGGGAGTGGACTATTTCGTAGATTCATGAGTGATGAGCGCAAATCCGGTCTTGATAAAATTGGCGCATATTTGCAATCAAAAAGATTTGGATTCTTTACTGCATCATTTTTGTTTGCTGCTACTCCACTCCCAAGCAACTTTCTGTTTATCACTTATGGATTAATGAGGGCAAAGACTGCCCAAATTTATGTAGGATTCTGGCTAGGCAGAGCTATATCGTACTATGTCATGATTTCGATAAGCAAAATAGTTCTTACCCCATTTACGAAATTGTTTACCGAAAGACTTTGGGGAATTGTCATGATAGATGGAATAACTGTTGGAATGCTCATATTTTTTGCATGTATAAATTGGAATCTGCTGATATCTGAAAAAAAATTACAATTTGTAAAACCTAAAATCTGGAAATTATGATCTCTTTATCATCATAATGTCGTCTTTGTATTTTTTATTATGATAAACTCCCTTTGGGACCACACCTGCAGCGACAAATCCTATCCTCTCATAAAGTTCTCTGGCTCTTTTGTTTGAATCAAAAACATATAGTTTTACTAGCTTTATTCCGATTTTATTTGCCTCATTCATTGCCTCATTAATTAGAGTAGTACCAATCCCAATCCCCCTTGCCTCTCTAGTGATAGCTATGCCAAGAGTCCCCACATGTTGTGAAACTTCGTATTTGTCACGAGAAATTTCACAACTACCAACTATTTTCCCTTCTAGCTCTGCTAAAATCAAGATTTTACACTTCTTTCTAATTGATTGTAGAGATTCACTTAACCACTCTCTTTCTTTTCGTAATGTAACTTGAGTAATCTTTGCAATATCGGAACGCTCTTTGACCAAGGAATTAATTAAATTCATTAGATCCTTGGAGTCGGATAGTCTTGGATATCTCAAAATTATGGTTTTCTCAAATATCTGGTATTTCTTAACAATCAACAATGTCTCTATAACAAAATGAGACAAAAAGCTATTTGTACAATACGCGTAGAATTTTTTGCAGTGAATTCACTTCAAGCTTTACATGCCTATATGAAAAAAATAATCGAAGATGATCCGGCACATGATTATTCACACATAATGCGAGTTTACAATAATGCTCAAAAAATAGCAAAACGAGAAAAAGTAAACACTCGACTGATCCTTGCAGCTGTTTTACTTCATGACATAGTCCAGTTTCCAAAATCCGATCCTCGAAATAAAACCGCATCCAAGAAAAGCGCCATTTTGGCAAAAAAAATCTTACAAAAATATGATTTTACAGAATCTGAAATCAAAATCATCTGTGATGCAATTCGTGATCACAGCTATTCTAGAGGGAAAATACCCAAAACCATTGAGGGTAAGGTCTTACAGGATGCTGACCGACTAGATGCATTGGGTGCAATTGGAATAGCCCGAACATTTTCAATCGGAGGCTCTGAAAAAAGAAAAATCTATAATGAATCTGATCCGTTCTGCATAAAAAGAAAACCTGATGATGATTCCTGGACTGTGGATCATTTCTATACTAAATTATTACTCTTGGAAAAAAAGATGAACACAAAATATGGAAAATTTCTTGCCAAAAAAAGAACTAGATTGATGATTAAATTTCTATCAAACATGCGTTCAGAGCTTGGTTAGAATAGAAATCTTTTGTATGTGATGATGTTCCTAGGAATCGTTTTTGTACTAAATCGGCTATGATCTTCTAAAAAAATCCACCAATTAATGATGTCGGTATTGTGCGAGATTTCTCTAGATTGCCCTCAAAAATTATTCAAAAAATTAAAAGCAAAATTATGAGATAAACTAACCGTAATCTATGTATCTCTTGAATCTTTTTTCTATTTCTGGATTTTTACCATTGATGATTTTTTCGATTTCTTGATTGTGACGGTTTCTGGAATATGATCTTATTTGCTCAAATTTTTCATCTATAGGAAAAACATCTGTGATTTCTTCAACAAGTTCAAAATATTCGACTGTCTTTGACCTGAACTCTTCTATGGTTGGTTTTCTTATTCCATTTAGCCTAAACCAGACACTAGCCCAACTGGCACCGATTACATGGGGAAGTATGTCATATGCACGTTCTATCTCAAAGCGATCATCATTTCTCATTTGTTTAGATACTGTGCCATTTTTTTGGCAAAATAAGTAACTATCATGTCGGCGCCGGCTCTTTTTATTGAGTACATAATCTCAGACATGATATCAGTTTCATTAATCCAACCAAGCTGTGCAGCCCCCTTCACTAATGCATATTCTCCTGAGACAGAGTATGCCGATACTGGAATGTTATGGGTTCTTTTAGTTTCTGCAATTAGATCCAAGTACGCCAATGCTGGTTTTACCATGACAATGTCGACCCCCTCTGCAATGTCTGATTCAATTTCTCGCATTGCCTCCCTTGGATTTGTAAATGGAACTTGGTATGTCTTTCTGTCTCCAAATTGAGGAGCGCAGTCTGCCGCGTCACGAAAAGGATTGTAAAATGAGGAACGATGCTTTGCTGAATGCGACATTATTCCTACATCGGTAAACCCATTAGAATCTAATGTCTCTCTGATTACTTTTACTTGTCCATCCATCATTGCGGATGGTGATACGATGTCTACTCCTGCTTTTGCTTGAGAGAGAGCAACACTTGCAAGTGTTTTCAAACTCGAATCGTTGTCTATCATGTCTCCTTTCAAAATGCCACAGTGGCCTGACGCTGTATATTGACACAAGCATACGTCAGCCATTATCACAACACTCTCACCAAAATTTGATCTTATTTGAGATATTGCCTTTTGTACTATGCCGTCATCAACAAACGCACCTGTACCTAAATCATCTTTCTGTGTAGGAATTCCAAATAACATGATGGCTGGGATCCCCAAATCCTTGATTTCTTGCACTTCCATGTTGACTTCTTCCAATGGAAGTCTTATGATGTCTGGCATTGATTGAACAGAAGTTCTCTGTTTGAGATTTTCCTGAACAAATACCGGACAAATCAAATCATTTGTTGAGAATAATACTTCTTGAACAAGATTTCTCATCTTTTCGTTTTTGCGCAATCTACGTAGACGTCTTGCAGGGAATGATGAGGACATGAGAAAAATAACTGACCATGCAATATAATTCTAGGCCAGATAATCTAATCTTTATTCTTGTAGTCGAATAGCTTTGAAGCAGCTTTGAGCAAATCTGCATCTGCCTGCTCTGATGCCTTTCGGAGATTGTTCATCGGTGTCGATATTATTCCCTCTACTACCGCCTTAGTTAAATCATCAATAATTTTGACCTTGGAAGCATCCGTCTCGCCCAGCATACGAAGTGCTTTTTCTAACTCTTTTGTACGTCTCGTATCGATGTCCTTGAAAATCTCTTTGACTACTGGTTCAACTTCGAGTCGTCGCATTTGGGCTTCTAATACCTGTATCTCCTCGCTAATTATTTTTTCTGCATTGTTTTTCTGATTGGAGCGATATCTCATGTTCTTGTCCACCATCTCTGCTATCTGATCCAGATTCATCATTTTTATTCCACGAATGGTTGCGACCTTTTCATCTACGGTTCTTGGATTGGATAAATCCAAAATCATCATGCCGCTTTTCCTTTCCATCGCTTCCTTGATTCTATCGAACGTAACTAGGAAATACGGTGCAACCGTTGCCACAAACAAAACATCATAATTTGAAAACGCTCTGATAATCTCTTCAAAATTTATTGGTTTACCACCGACTGTTTCAGCAAAAGCCTGAGATCTCTCCATAGTGCGACTGGTCACATAGAATGAATATCCCCGTTTTTGTAGTGATTTTGCAACTAAAGTTGCTGCCTCACCAGTTCCTATTAGTAGAATTTTCTTTGATTTCAGATCGTCAATATTTTCCTCTGCAAGTTTTACTGCCATGGAGCCTACCGATATTGTTCCCTTGTTAATGCCAGTAGAGTTTCGTACACGGGTGCCAATCTTTACTGCTTTATCGAACAAAGTGTTAAGATATTCACCTGACATTTTCATTTCCTTGGCAATGCCCACTGCATCACGAATCTGCCCCAAAATCTGTTCTTCACCCACAACCATTGAATCCAAACCTGTTGTCAGTCGTAACAAGTGCTCACATACTGCAGTATCATCCACAATCTCAAAATTATTATCAAATGCTACTTCTTCAAGACCTGCAAGGGATGCCCAGGTTTTCTTAATTTTACTTACATCCAAATTATTAGTTGAGCCAAAAATTTCCACCCGATTACATGTTTGTAATATTACTAATTCCTTTAGACCAGAATGATTTCTAAAAGACTCATATGCTGAATCAATATCCTTGAATGTGAATTTTTCTAAAATATGAATTGGAGAATTCCTAAATGTCACACGTGCATTGATGATATCGCTCATTTCCACTCGCCTAGTATCCTCATTACTTCCTTTTCTGCAGCTGGAAAATTATCATCTTTTAATAACTGTTTGATCTTTGTATTGTTCAAAACTTTATACAAAAACCTCTTTCGCTGCAGAACCGTGGGTATGGTAGACTTGGCAGAATCACGAGCTATTTTTTGTAGTCTGATTTGATAAATATCCTCCATGTCGATAATCTCGTTGAATATCTTTTCTGCCTTCATCTTGAGTTTTCTAGCCATTGCAGGAGAACGACCACCAGTAGATATTGCAACCTGAACAGTATCGTGTATATTTATTACTGATGGGTGTGTAAAATCTGAAAATTCTGGATCATCTGATGCATATGAATAACATCTTTTCTTTTTTGCCGCTTGGATAATCTTTCGGTTTAGTTCTTTGTTATTTGTTGTCGCCATTACTAAAATTGGATCGTATTCATTGAGAAAATCACTGCTGTCTAGTCTAGTTTTTTTGAAGTCAATTTTTCCTTGTTTTGCTAACCTTTCTATTTGCGGTGCAATGGAATCCGAAATTACTAGAATCTGACAATCTTGGGTCAGAAGAGAATTTACTTTTTTTAATCCCTCTCCCCCAGCTCCTACAATGATGACTAATCTGCCCTTGAGATTGAGGTCGACAATCACGATCAAGGAAATCTCGAAATTGTATTTATAGGATTGTTCAATTCACGCTAGGTTTTAATTCAAATCGCGATTCCATACGTCATATGGAATTGGATGTCTTGGATAGAGAAATTTTAAATGAAATCCAATGGTCTTTTCCCCTTGTAGCCGAACCTTATGCAGTGTTGGCAGATAAATTCAAAATCACTCGTGATGAAATGAAAAAAAGAATTATCAATCTTAAAACTGCGGGAGTTTTACGACAACTTTCGGCAATATTTGACACCAGAAAACTTGGCTACAAGAGCTCATTGGTTGCTATGGCAATAGAACCAGACAAGTTAGATTATGTGGCAAATCAAATTAATCGTCATCCCGGTGTCTCGCATAATTATGAAAGAAATCACGAGTATAATCTATGGTTTACTTTGGCTACTCCGCCTGGAACTGATCTAAAAACAGAAGTTGACAAGTTTTCAAAACTACCTGGAATTCTCAAGGTCAGATTACTACCAACAATAAAGCTTTTCAAAATTGGAGTAAAACTGGATATGGTAGAAGAAAAGAAAAAGGAAGTGGCTCCAACCGAAGAAAAGAAAAAGGTTAATGATGTAAAATTCACTCCTAATGAAACAGATAAGGAATTCATAAGGCAACTCCAAAAGGATTTGCCAGTAATTGACAGACCTTTTCTTGCTTCTGCTCAGGCATTGGGAATGACAGAGTCCCAAGTATTTGAAAAACTCAGATATTACGAGGAAATTGGCGTAATGAGAAGATATGCCGCAATCCTAAGGCATAGGGATGCAGGATTTGTAGCTAATGGAATGATTGTTTGGCGTGTGCCAGAGAATAAAATTGAATCTGTCGGAGAAAAACTTGGGGCGTTTCCGCAAATTAGTCACTGCTACCAACGCCCGGTGTATGCTGACTGGCCATACAATGTATTTTCAATGGTTCACTGCAAATCTGTCGGTGAAGCAGAAACAATGGCTAAAGATATACAAAAACATATTCAGGTTGAGGATTACAGAATACTGTTTAGCTCAAGAGAATTCAAAAAGACACGAGTAGAATATTTCACAGAAAGTGAATTCACAATAGAAGAACCAATCACTGTCTGATTATACTAAAACAAATATCAAAACTTTTATCAACATACAATAAATCGAAAATGATTATTTTGGCTTATTAGAAAACCGAATCTATGCAACTGTCGCCTTTATCTCGTACGGCGGCCAGGAGGAATACAATTTTCCAACCTCAGACATGTCTGATGCTGACAGATATTTACCATCGGACATCGCGGCAAAATTCTCGATCTCCTCCTCGCTGATCACTGTGGGGAATACTGATGATACGGGATTTTTTGATAGTATGAATTTGATTGCCATCTCTGTAATTGAAAGACCGTTTCTTTCCGCAATTGGTCGTAACTGCTCTACTTTTTCTAAAGCTGACTTAACCCATTCACCTCGTCTAACAGAACGATGGTCCTTCTCGTCGATTTTCGTATCTGCTTTTACCTTACCAGTCAAAATTCCTGACGCATCTGGGACACGAACTAAAATTCCAACATTTTTCTTTTCAGCATAATTGATTAGCTCATTTCCGGGAGTTTGTTCTAGAATATTGTATACCGTTTGTACTGCAGAAACATTTTTCCTATTCATCGCAGCCAGACCTTCTTCTGTCCATCCTATTGCTGGACCAAGTGCTACTTGGTATGTACCAATAACACCTTCGTTAATTTTGTTATCTAGAGTATTGAAAATTACATCATCCTTAATGTGGTACATCTTTGGATTATGCATACCATAGACATCTATGTGGTCTGTCTGGAGTCTTGCCAGACTATTTCTAAGTGCATGCTCAGTAAACAATGGGTCAAACCTCTGCGGCAATTCCGCATGTCCGATTTGTGAAGCACTCTCAAAATCATAGCCGTATTTTGTGGAAATAACGATCTCATTCCGCATTCCCCTGAAAACTTCACCAATCAGTTTTTCACTTTTACCTTTACCGTACATATCTCCAGTCTCAAAAAAATTTATCCCAAGATCATATGCACGTTTTAGCATTCTTTTAGCTTCATCATCTTCGATTTTTTTCCCCCACCAATCTAGCGCAATTGTCCAAGCTCCAAATCCTATTTCTGATACTCTAATACCACTTTTTCCTAAAGTTCGATATCTCATGAGAAAATTACCTCACTCTTGTTCAACATTTCTTCACAATTTTGATTTGCATTTATGTTTATCCAAGATTAGCAACCCAAAAACTCTAACCAAGACTTGCAATCAGTGGGACAATGTCTTTTTTGACACAAACGATCATTGGCGTATCCTGTGCGACATATCTGGAAACCTGAGTTTCTCGTAATTCCATGATGAGATCCTGAAATACATGTAAATCGTCAGACTCGAAGGCCAACATAAAATCTTCATCATGTATTCCAAAGGAGTAAGTGGTGTTAAGCATAACCTGTGGGAACTTGTGACCAACATCAATATGCTCATCCATCATTTTCTTTCTTTGCTCCAATGGAAGCAAGTACCACTCTCTTGTCTTGATAAAAGGATACACTATGACGTATTTTTTTGCTTCATCACCAGCAACAAAAGATATCGTTCTACCCATCTTTGCATAAATTGAAGGCCTTGTAGATGAAAGGTAAACATGCGATGGGATTATGTATTTACCAAATACTGTTGTGTAAATTTTTGATACTACATTCTGAATCTCTTCTACGGAATCTGCCGCAAACCAAAGTAAGAATTCAGCATCATCTCTGATTCCTAGAGTAGAATATGTCCTACATTTTACTTTGGAGTTCTTAATCACCTGCTCTACTTCTTTTGCAGATTCTTCCTTTGCCAGATCTGCCATCCAACGCCACTTAGGATCTATCTTGAAAAATGAAAAATTGAAAAACATCCTGTTTTCTGACATTAACCAGTGTCTCATTATACCATATTTAACGATAATTTAGAAATCCATACTTTCCAAAAACCTTATTTGAATTTTTTATGTACTGGAACTGTGAAGCGAGACAAACTGCTTTGGATTTTTACATGCACTGCTCTTGAGTTGATGACTGCAACTGGAGTTACCGCCTATTTGCTATATTTGGGTCAAACCACAATCGCTATTATTTCCGGAATTGTTTTTGCTAAGGTAATTGGATTGCATGTCATAATAGAGATACGTGAAAGACTTAAACTGAAAAAACTACTATTGAAATCTTAATTTGTTCCTTTAGTGAATACTAGTCTATGGCATACGTTGGTAATCCTGTAGATGTACTAAAAAAACTACATTCTAACAATCAATGGGATGATATTGTTCTATTTTGCCAAAAAATGCTCGTCTCAGATCCAAATGATCTTATGGCATTGCAAAATCTGGCGATGGCATTTTTACAATTAGGGCAATATGAAAAGGTGATTTCTCTTTGTGATCAGGTTTTGGAACTAAATGAATTCGATGACTATGCCTTAAAAAATAAAATACTTGCATTAGAAAAACTTCAGAAGTATGATGTTGTAATTGAGTTATGTAATAAGTCACTCTCGACCAACCCACTAAATCCTTGGGTTTTGAACACAAAGGGATTGGCATACAATGAACTGGGACAGCACGAAGTTGCAATACAATACTATGAAATGTCCCTCAAAATAGATCCGACTAATACTACTGCTCTATTAAACAATGCAAACACGCTTGCATTTTTAGGCCGTCCTGCAGACGCAATACCGTATTATGATCTTGCTCAACAACAAGAAAATTCAAAATTCATCTCCATGGCAAAATCTGAGGCTTACCAGAAATTAGGAAAATCCGATGAGGCATTTTTGGCCGCTCAGGGATTATTGGTATCGGAAATTGATAAATATATCAGAGAAGCCCATTCAAAAAAACTAAGAATTTTTGATTATTATTGCATGGTAGAATATGAGATTTTAGAAAAACGAAAAACCGATAAACAAAATTTTTTTCACTCCTAATTTAATTAATGTATTATTGTATTGTCAGAGTTCTATTCAGCTACTAATCCATGATGATTTTTCCCGTTTGGGCTTTTGGATTTTTACTGATCATCCTATGTTATCTCGATAATTTTTTCTTTGGATTTTGTGCCTGATTTTACTATAACATTAGAGGAAGAAATACTGAAATATTTTGCCAATTTATGAATAACTTCCTTGTTTGCTGCACCGTTTATCGGTTTGGTCTTTATGCCGATGGTTATCTGATTACCACAAATTTCAACAAATTCTTGCTTGAAAATTACTGAAACAAAGTATAGCAACTATGCTTTGACTATCCAGTCATAGCCCTTTTGTTCTAGCTCATCAGCAAGTTTGGCATCACCAGATTTTAGGACTTTACCTTGAGCAAAAACATGAACATAATCTAATTTTTTCAAGAACTTGAGAATTCTCGCATAATGAGTAATTACAATTATTGTTGCGTCTGGAGTTGATACGTCGCTAATGGCTTTTGCAACAGCTTGAACTGCGTCTATGTCGAGTCCTGAGTCTGGTTCGTCTAAAATTGATACTTTTGGTTTTAGTACTGCCATTTGAAGAACTTCTGATCTCTTCTTTTCTCCTCCGGAGAATCCTTCATTTAGATATCTACCCAAAAAGTCCTCACGTAGACCTACTGTCTGCAAATTCTTTTTTAGATAATTTTGAAATTCTCTGACGGTGATGAATACTTCTCTGTTACTACTCTGAAGTGATTTTGATAATGCGTTATATGATGTTCTGAGAAAATGTGAATAACCAACACCAGAAACCTCTGTGGGATATTGAAAACCCAAAAAAAGTCCCTTTTTAGCTCGCTCATCAGTTGATGCATCAGTAACATCTTCTCCATCAAAGATTATTTTTCCTTGAGTGACTTCGTATTTGGGATGTCCTAGAAGTGTGTATGCTAGAGTGGATTTTCCAGAACCGTTTGGACCCATTATTGCATGTACTTCTCCTGGACCTGTCTTGAGATTTACTCCTTTGAGAATAGGTTTTCCTTCTCTTTGTACATGCAGATCTTTGATTTCGAGGACTGCCATGTTTTGCAAAGATTCGGTTTCGATATATAATCTCCATGAATTTTAGCTCTTCCTAACCAAAAATAAAAAAGAAAAAAGAGTTAGTTTTTGGCAAAAATTGGTCTCAAAGTCAAATTGAGCTTTTGCCCTGAAAGAATCTCCTTACATCTATTACGAATGGTTACTTCGGTTACGCCTGCAACACTTGAGACATCCCTCTGTAAGACATTTTGTCCTAACAGAATTGAGGCAATGTACAGATAGGCAGCAGCAATTCCGTTTGGTGCTTTACCGTCCGCAACATTCATGTCCTTTGTTTTTTCTGCTATCTCCAAAGCAAGTCTCTCTACTCGAACATCAGTATTTGTCAGGTTCGAAATCTTAGAGATGTACTTGTCCATGGTGATGACTGGCGCCGTGACTGCACCTAATTCCATTACGAGCATGCGGTAATACTTGGCAGATAACTTGGTCCTCATTTTGAGGTCTTTGTTGGAGCCAGTACCTGAACAGACTTCTTCTAATGATCTTACGACATTACATTGCTTACATGCCATGTAAATCACAGCAGCAGCAATACATGCGACAGATTTCCCTTTGACTTCCATGTGTGAGTCCAAATTCCTATAAATCATTGATGCTGTCTCCAAAACGTTTTCTGACAATGACAGAGATTGACATGTACTGCCAATCATTGACAGAACATTTGCGAGTCTTCTTTCTCTGGGAGAAGAGACTCTTACTCTTTGTTGCCATTTTCGAAGATTATGCATCTGATTTGCAACTTGATAGTTGATACTTTTTCCGGAATAGTCCTTTGTGGAAATGGAAATTTCCGTCGCGATACCAAGGTCGTGTTGTGAAAAAGTTGTTTGTCCGCTTGCACGTGTAAGTTTTGTTTTTTCTTCAAGACTTGAGCTTTTTGATTCTGGACCATAATCGGCCAACTGCTCCATTACGACAATTCCGCACATGGAGCAGATTCGCTCACCATTATGAATATCATCTACTAAAGATGATTTGCATTCTGGGCAGCAAGTTTCTAGTTCTGTGATATTCATCTTCTATGTCTCCTTGATTTATTTCGCTTAATTACAGGCTCATCAAGGAAGTACACTTTGCCGCCGACATATTTTTTCACATTGTTTGTTAGTGATATGGCGGAAGCAAAAGGCGAAGACACAGGACCTATTAATTCTGTAATCTTGCCAATTCTCCTGCCGGACTCGTCACAAACATAGTCGCCTTCCTCAAGCGGTCTGGTCAATCGTATGATGACCCGGCCACTACTGGCTAAGTGCATAATTTCCCCTATCTCCTGCAATTATTTTTCAAAATGAATACCAGCTAATCATAGACTTTTGTCAATTTTACTTTAGCTTGTAGCTAGAAGCGATCTTATTTTGACTGTCTCGCTCTTCTTGCTACAAGTTTTTCAGAAATTTTTAACAAGATTTTTCCCTTAGGCATACCTTTTGGTACGATAATGTATCCCGACCTAACAAATGAACGTCTTGGAAATCTGGCCTTATCGTTAGATTCCTTAAGTCCCATTCCTGCATCTGTGGCAGCATCTTGTAATTCCTTCAAAGATGGATCAAAGACACATCTATCTTTTGATAATCTACGACCTGCACGAATGGTCAAATTTTTATTAAAATAATCCAACCAGACTACGACATGCTCGTAATCCTTCATTTATCTCACTTTATCAAAACAGCATTTACTTGACCATGTTGACCTGGTCTTGAAACTACGCGACATTTACCGTCCTCTGTTTCTAATATTGCACCTTTAGAAATGACGCCGCGTCTTTGATAGTCACTATTTGTTGCGTTTTCTAAAACCTTGAGAATCTTGACTTTCTTAACTTTACCACCATCCACTGCCAAGTTAACAGTATTTGCAGTCTTTAGACCAGTTTTGGAATGATTGGCTCGAACATCTCTTGTCACAGTAACTTGCTCGCCCATTACCGCTTCATTTGGAAATCTATCCATGTCGTATTTTCTTCTAGTCTTTAATGGAACTCGTCTTCCACCAGTAATTTTACTAGTTGCAAGATTCTCGACTGATCGTTTCACATAGAGAGTTCGGATTACTCTAATTTATACACAACGCCGAAACATGCACGATATTACGCTTGTTGGGTAATTGGTTCGGGGATTGGAGATGACTTGCGTTTTTTGAATAATATTTGTTTTAGAATATCTGTATCTCCAGAAATTCCAAAGTATTTTTGGAATTTTGCAGTAGTGGTGAAAATTTTGAGTCTTCCGACATTTTGATGTGAAATGAAATCAAGCTGCTCTAATTCTTTAAGATGTGAGTAAACGCCACTACCTCTGGTCTCAACAAGATGTTTAGAAGAAATGGGCTGCATGTATGCAATATATGATAGGGTCTTCAAAGTTGCCTTGGCCAAGATTGGCCTTGAGGCAAATTTTCGAACAGTGTCATTAAGTTCTGGTTTTAACTGCATGACATATGAGCCGTCCGGTAATGTGGCAATCTCTATTGCACGAAATGCCGATTTTGTCTTTTTCTCTATGATTCCGAGCAATCCTAACGTCTTATTCCTAGATTCGGTACCAGAAGCTTTGATTAGCTCTTCTACCGTTAGTGGTCTTCCTGCAGAATACAGTGCTGCCTCAAGTCTGGAAATTGCCTCATTATCGTCTTCTATCTTCATACTGTACTCTCCCTTATCAAAGTGATTTTGATGTCTTCCTCAACCTGTTCAAGATCTACTTTTTGATCTCTGGCCAAAAATAATATGGCAAAGAAGCATCGAATCGAGTCAATTGAATCTAAATCGGAAATTATATTCTGTAAAAATCCAACTCCTGCGGAATCTAGTTTTCGTAGAATTAGTTCCTCATACTTGCCTATGATTGATTCAAGTGATACAAAATAATCCTTAAAGTCAGGAGCTTCTACTGGCTCGAATTTTAATTGACCGCCTTTTCTGGAACGTGGATTTGCAATTGTTCCGATGAGGTTTTCCAATAAATTCATCAACTCTTCAAGAGTTACTGGATATGTTGACTCGTGTCGATATGGTATGTTCAAAAGTTGTATGTCGATATCTGTTCTCTGAGAAAGGGGTTTTTTCTCCATAGCTGCCTTTTGCAATGCAAAAATTCTTTCTACCTTCATTCTGTGAATAAGTGAAGATGAAAGAGCGGCCATCCCTGCAACCCTGAGATCTTTTTTATCTGCTTTTTTTAAAATTCTAATTAAAATCTCCAATATCTGGATGATGTTGATCTCCCAGACATCCTTTTTGATAACTGTATTGGGGTTAAACAAAATATTTACTGGTGCCTGAGAGATATTTTCCGCCTCGCTCATTAGATATGAAAAGAGATTTTGCCTAATAATACTAGAAAGCTCTAATTATTTGCCGTCTGCGGTCAACTCTTATATTCTAACTATGTCTCTCTTTATCTATTGAAAGCTGCCAGGATCATGGAACCAGAAAAACCATTAGAGATCTCTGAAATTCCTACACCAAAACCCAAAGATAATGAAGTATTAATTAAAGTCAAAGCGGTCGGTGTCTGTCATAGCGACTTGCACTTGTGGGAGGGAGGCTATGACACTGGTGATGGGTTCATGAAGGTCACTGATCGAGGGGTAAAGTTTCCTGTCATTCCGGGACATGAGGTAGTCGGTACAGTTGCTGAAATTGGCAACTCTGTACAAGGTTTCACAGTTGGTGACAAAGTTTTGGTTTATCCTTGGATTGGGTGCGGAAATTGCACTGCTTGCAGGGTGGGTAACGATAATGTCTGTGATGCTCCTCGCTCTTTAGGAGTTTTTCAAAACGGTGGCTATGCTGAATATGCATTGGTTCCTCATTTCAAATTCTTGGCCAAGGTCTCAGGCATTGAACTGGAGGCCGCCGCCTCATTAGCTTGTTCTGGTCTTACTGCATATAACGCCATCAAAAAATCAAACGCTTCATCTCAGAGTAATATCGTCATTTTTGGAGCTGGAGGATTAGGCTTGATGGGTGTACAAATAGCCAGAGCAATAACAAATGCAACTATAATTATTGTGGATATTGATGAAGCCAAACTTCAGGCAGCAAAAGAAGTAGGTGCTGATCATTCAGTAAACTCCAAGGATCCTGATGCAACACAAAAAATAATGTCACTGTGTGGCGGAAAGGGCGCAGACTGTGTCATTGATTTTGTAAATGCCCCTCCCACGGTAAAAATGGGACTAGCAATAATTCGAAAACGTGGAACAATGACTCTTGTTGGACTCTTCGGCGGTGCAGTTGAGTTGCCGTTGGTATCTGTTCCTCTGAAGGCAATAACTATTCAGGGTGCTTACACTGGAAATTATAACGAAATGGTCGAATTACTCAACTTGGCCAAAAGAGGAGTGATCAAACCAATAATATCGAAGCGATATGGTTTGTCAGAGGCAAACACTGCTCTTGAAGACCTTAAAGCCCGCAAGATATTGGGCAGGGCAATCATAGAACCTTAGATCTGTTCGTTTCTTTTTGTCTGGATATCGATAGAACTTTCTATTGTTGAGATAAAGATCTTACCGTCTCCACTAGAACCAGTACTTGCGGCATCCAATATGGCACTAGTTGTTTGATTGACTTTGGATTCGTTGACTACTACTATTATTGTAACCAAACTATTGAATTCTGCAACATGTGTGCTGGTTCCACGAGAACCTCGGATTGAAGGACGAATTCCTTTGCCTCTGCCCTTTGAATCAATTATTGTTATTCCAGTAACTCCAGTTTCTTCAATTGCTGATACAACTAGATTCAACCTATTTGCCGGAATGATGGCTTCAATTCGTTTCATGATCACCCGTAGCATCATCGATAAAAAATCGTTTTGTTAATGCGATCATCAACTATATAGTGAAATATAGAATATGTGCAGTAGACTTTAATCAAGTAATTTTGGATTCCTCGCATGGTACAATGGCTATCTTGGGTCAAGTCTAATGAAAAAGAGATTCTAACTATTTTAGATAATTTAGCTATTAAGGCGAAAGAAACTGCGGAACAGTTGGTAAATTTACTTGCAAACATGGATCAGGCACCAAAATATCAGTTAGAGATAAAAAAACTCGAACATGAAGCCGATGAACTCACACGTTCCATTTTCGCAGAACTAAACAAGACATTCATCACACCTCTGGACAGAGAAGATATTCAGCGAATTGCCTCCAAGACAGATGATGTTATTGACTATATTGAAGGAATTGCAGGAAGAATCAAGAGTTATCACGTTCAACAAGCACCGCCGTTCATGTTGGATATTGCTAAAGAATTACTTAACGCAATTAAAGAAGTCGAACTATTAATCTCCAAATTAAAATCTCTTAAGGCAGACAAATCTCTAATCGATAATTGCCGTAAAATTAGTGAGATAGAGCACAATATAGACGAATTATATCGAACGGCAGTGGGTAAACTGTTCGAAACAAATGATGCTGTTACAATAATAAAACTAAAGGATATCTATGAAGCAATCGAGTCTGCATCAGATAGATGTCTAGACGTTGCAGACGTCGTCGAAGACATTGTTCTAAAATACACATAGATCTCCATGTATGAGCTTGCCATAGCCGCCATATTGACGGCACTGTTTTTTGATTTCATAAACGGTTTTCACGATGCCGCAAATTCCATTGCTACTGTTGTAGGTACTAGAATTCTAAAACCACTGCAGGCTGTTAGTTTGGCAGCCATCGCTAATTTTATTGGACCATTTTTGTTTGGTGTCGCGGTAGCAACCACTGTGGGCAAGGGAATAATCAATCCAGATTTTGTTACAGTGCCAATAGTGATAGGCGCACTCATAGGAGCTATAATCTGGAATCTTATAACTTGGATCTGGGGCTTTCCTTCATCTAGCAGTCATGCTCTCATTGGAGGTATTATCGGTGCAGGAATTGCAGGTGCGGGAATTCACGCAATATTGTTTGAGGGTTTACAAAAAGTAGGAATTGGAATTGTAATATCGCCAATAGTTGGTTTTGCAGTAGCATTTGGAGTAGCTACTCTGATAATTACCGCATTTGCCAAAAAGAGACCTGGAAGAGTAAATTCAATTTTTGGTAGATTACAATTGGTCTCCTCTACGTACTTCTCTCTTACTCATGGCGCTAACGATGGACAAAAAACCATGGGAGTGATTGCATTAATCCTGTTGAGCCAAGGATTGATTACCAAATTCGAAATTCCATTTTATGTAATAATTATGGCCGCCGCTGCAATTGGATTGGGGACATTCTTTGGTGGATGGAGAATTATAAAGACAATGGCCGTTAAAATTACCCAACTAAAACCATATCAGGGATTTGCAGCAGAAACTGGCGGTGCAACTATTCTTGCAATTCTCGCACATGCGGGAATTCCGGCTAGCACAACCCATGGAATTTCGGGCTCGATTATGGGCGCAGGTTCGGTAAGGCGATTAACTGCAGTACGTTGGGGTATAGGTAAAAAAATCGTCTGGGCCTGGATAATCACAATACCCGCGAGTGCAGCGATGTCTTATGCAGTGATGTGGGTGATCAAAATCTTTGTTTGAGTATCGTTTATCACTCTAATGTTAAAACACTCTATGCTAAAAATTGGAAAAAACATAATCATGTTATAATGGCATAATCTTTACATGCCCTCAGAATACAAAAACTGCAAACCATATTTCACAAGTCGATTGATGGTGAATATTCGTATTTGAGTTGTTAACCCTTTCTTAACACAAATTGCATAAGGACTTCCTTTGAGTATTCTATTCCATGCTCATCATTAGAGTGTTGACTGTATTCATCAATGGCACCTTTCACGTCTTCAGATTTGGTTATAAAGTCACAGTCAAACCCATAGTCTTTACAAACAAATCGAATAACCATAAAATCTACCTTCTATTGTCGGATATAATCTCTAGTTAACCTTGTTAACTAAGATGTGCATTTAGCAGATCGATTTGCAATGGAATTATTCTGAATTTAATTTGTACATGTCTGCTAACAACAGAAATAAAGTTAGATCATCTTAGGGATTATTTACTCGCTCAATTAAAAAATTATATTGGTTAGTAAGGGGTATCGTGACAAAATATACATCATTAAAGACATAATTAATCTTCTTTCAGAATATGGCGAATTAAATCAAACCGCACTTGTTAGTTATAGTGGGTTAAATCTTAAAAAACACAAATACATTTTGGATGGTCTGGAATCACGTGGATTCATTTCAAAATCAACCGTAGAAGATGGAAAACGAATAATCACCATTTACAAAGCTACACAAAAAGGAATGGACTTTTCGAGAATTATTCTAGAACCATATGAAGAAATTTTCCCAAGAAAATCAAATGATACTCAAAAGCTAGGATTGCTCATCCTTATCTAAGCCAAATCCGGAAGAAATTTCATTATCGACTTGTTCTTTCTTCTTCAAATAATTTGAATGTCTTTCACTCCATGATTTGAGCATGATGTATTGACGTATACCAAGAGCCAACCAAGCAGATGATACCACAATAATTACTCCTAGCGATACCACTAAAAATAAACCAAATTCGTCATATTCCTCCATCACATAAAAAAAATGCGGATGTGAAATTAAGTAAACTGATAATCCAATTGCTAAAGGAGCTAGAATTAGTGAGGAAAGTGAGACCATTACGAGAGTTTTTCGCATATGATCTATCTTTTCAATGAATCCCTCAATAATTTCAACAACACTGAATCTCGATGTTTTGGAGTTTTCCGTATCTGACATGCGTCAAATCACGTTAATAAAAATTACAGTTGTCATTGTACTGTTATATCGCCAACCATTTCCGGATGTAGAGTACAATGATAATGGAATGTGCCTGTTTTGTCTGCGATGAATGTGATTGCCTGAGGTTCAAAGTATCCGAGATCTTTACTGTGAACATTAAACTCGTCGATGTTGATGTTGTGTTTGTAGTCTTTGTCATTATTCATGAAACGAATTGTAGCTAACTGTCCTTTTGTTAGGTGTATTGGAGGTGAAATCTGAGTAGTCCCAATGGACTTCTTTCCGCCTGACTGAAATGCATAAACAAATCCTTGTTCTGTATGTTTTGCATTCAAAAAGATATTCTCTCCAAATCCGAAAATAGGAGTTGAGCCGTTTACTGGTATCATAGAATTGATGACACCGTACCCTCCAGCAATTCCAATTATGATGATTCCAGCAATAATGTAAAATTTTGTTTTACTTCTCTTGACAGGTTGTTTTCTTTTTGACATTAGAAACTTTGTTAATTTTTAGTATTTAGACAATGATTAACATTGTTAAGCATACGGTGCATCTTCACTTGAAATATTCACTGGAAATACCATGTTCTACTCACCGAAATTAACCTGGTTACCAATTCTAGAAAAATATGTAGTCCCAAGCGAAGGAATTGAACCTTCGACACTCCGGTATCTGTGTGCCTAGTAGGCTGATTTCAGTTAGCCGATGGCCAACCACTACAGCCGGAAGCTCTACCAGGCTGAGCTAGCTTGGGACAAAAAAATTCGCATATGATTCTATTAAATAGGTATTGTTAAACGATCAAAAATTACTTTTAGAATACAAATTCCACTTAAACCAAAAAAGTATTAAATAATAAAAAAATACGTTTGTAGTGTCTCTGAGCACCTATGATGGATATGCATGCGTTCCATATGTACACGATCATAAATCCATAGAAGTCAAGGATTCTTGGGCTGAATCAAAAAGTGTCGAGAGCATGTATTTTGTTACTGCAACATTTTCAGATGATAGTAAACCCTATTTTCCGTCTCATGCCAATCATTACCTACTGGCAAAGTTTAATGATTACAAAATAACATCTGACATGGAAAAATATGTTACAGAAAAAACAGGATTTGTTTTTACTGCAAATAACGAGATATTTGAAAGAGACGTGGATGGACTCATGAACTTTGTATCTGTGTACTATTTGGAATATTCTAAATCTGATGAGGATATATCTGATCTAGCAACAGTAGTTTCAAAAAATGACCAAGTTCGCAAGGTAACTACCGGTAATCTGATGGCTTATTCTGCTCAACCTCCAAAATTCACATTTCCTTATGGTGATAACATAGTGGTATTGGAAGTTTCCAGCAAAAAAAGTCATCAAAGTGTAAACAAATACTGTGAGCAGACAAGGAGAAACGTTTGTAGAAAAGGGATCACAATGAATAGTTTGGTTGGATTATCGATTCTAGAAAAATTAAAGTGATCTTCATAAATATTAAATACCGTCCATATTTGCTCACAGTATGAGCAAGCCTGCAGAACTAGGTTCACTTAAAATTGGTTCTTACATTCTACTACCTGTTGCTGATCAGCCAACAGGTGAGCCGTGCAGAATTATTGAATATGATACAAGCAAACCAGGTAAACATGGGGCTGCAAAAGCAAGGATTGTTGGTGTGGGAATATTCGATGGACAAAAAAGACCACACGTGAGTCCAGTATCAATGCAGGTCCACATACCACTGATTGACAAACGTTCTGGACAGGTTATCTCTATCACTGGAGAACAAGTCCAATTGATGGATAATGAAACGTTTGAAACACTAGATGTTCAAATGATTGATGAAGAAGTTCAAGGCAAACTAGAACAGGGACAAATGGTGGAATACTGGAAGGTCATGGACAGAACTAAAGTCATGAGAATCAAGAGTTAGAACTATAATATCACAAATAAATTCTAAATTGGGTCCTGATGATAGGTCGGAAAAGCCATCTGATTTTTGATGAGGGTTATGAGTGATGAAGGACTCGTTAATACCTAGTCTCTCTTTTATGATAGCATGAATTTAGCTGCATTGTTTTCTGGTGGTAAAGATAGCATTTTTGCAATACACCGTGTTCAAGAGATGGGACACTCTATAGGATGCCTAGTGACTATACTGACATCATCTCCAGATAGTCACCTCTTGCATCATCCGAATATATCTTGGACCAAACTCCAAGCTCAAGCAATGAATCTACCACAAATATTCCTTCAATCAAATTCAGATGATACAGAACATGAGCTAGAACTACTAAAACATGGCCTAAAAAAAGCAAAAAAAGAATACGGCATAGAAGGAATTGTACATGGAGGAATTCTAAGTAGATTCCAAAAATCAAAGTTCGAGACTCTATCACAAGACTTGAACCTAAAAATAATTTCCCCAATTTGGAAAGAAAATGAGGAAAAATACATGTCGGAATTGATTACTACTAATTTTGAATTCATTTTGTCCTCTGTATCTTGTGATGGTTTGGATGAAACATGGCTGGGTAAAAAAATCACAAAAAATAATCTCGAATCGCTTGTACAAAAATCAAAAAAGCACAAATTTAACTTGAGTTTTGAAGGTGGCGAAGCAGAAACTTTTGTCACCAACTGTCCATTATTTTCTAACCCAATAGAGATTACTAGATATGAAAAATTCTGGGATGGGTATAGAGGAAGATTTGAAATAACCGAGGCAGTCTTGAAAAACAATGTTAGATAATCTAAAGACTGGACTTAGAGCAGCAATCAAAAAAATAGTCAATTCCTCTGGGGTTGATGAAGAATTAATCAAACAACTCGCAAATGACGTGCTTAAATCATTACTCTCGGCAGATGTAAAAATTGATCTCGCACTAAAAATAGCAGAAAATCTCAAGCAACGCTCAATCAATGAAACTCCTCCCCCAGGATTGTCTCGCAAAGATCACATAATAAAAATTCTATATGATGAACTAGCAGGACTCTTAGGTAAGGAAAACAATTTCCAATTTCAGCCAGGTAAGATGAACAAAGTACTATTGCTTGGAATTCAGGGAAGTGGCAAGACTACTATAATGGGGAAGTTATCAAAATTCTTAACAAAACAAGGATACAAGGTAGGAGTCATTGGGGCAGACACCTATAGACCAGGTGCATTAATTCAGCTAAAGACTAACTGTGAAAAATCGGGTGTAGAAGTTTATGGTGAAGAGGGAAACAAGAATGCGCCAGAAATAGTCAAAAATGGACTAAAACATTTTACAAATCAAAATCTTGACATTTTACTAATAGACACTGCTGGCAGGCACAAAGAAGAGAAAGACCTTCTAGACGAAATGAAAGAAATTGGACAAGTAGCTGAACCTGATCTTGCATTACTAGTAATTGATGGTACAATCGGTCAGCAGTGCTATAATCAAGCCGAATCATTCCATAAGACTGTTCCTGTTGGAGGAATCGTAATAACAAAGTTGGACTCATCAGCCAAGGGTGGTGGGGCATTGGCAGCTTCTGCTGCCACCGGTGCCAAGGTCATGTACATAGGTACTGGTGAGCGAATAGACGATTTGGAATTATTCTCGCCTACGAGATTTGTTGGAAGGTTACTTGGAATGGGTGACATTCAAGCTGTACTTGATTTGGCAAAGAGACTGGAAAATGAAGGTGATGAAGTAAGAATGAAGAGAATATCTAGCGGAAAAATGAACATGGATGATTTCTATTATCAGCTAGAAGAAGTCTCCAAAGTTGGCTCATTGAAAGGATTTTTGGATAATATGCCAGGATTGTCTGGGATGGTCAAAGATGATCAGGTTGAACAAATGGAAACTAGAGTACAACGCTGGAGATATATCATTCAAAGTATGTCAAAACAAGAAAAAGCTGATCCTGACCTTCTTAACGCATCTAGAATTAAAAGAATAGCAAGGGGTTCTGGATGGCCAGAGCATGAAGTAAAAGAACTTCTTAAAAATTATAAAAATTCCAAAGGTATGATGAAAGCTGCTAAGGGTCGTCAAATGCAAGGCTTTTTGCGCAAAATGGGCATGGGTTAGGCAAACCACTAATAATCATTTTTTATAATTCTTACATTGGTAGAAACAAAATTTTCAACTGTATTGGAATTAGCAAAAAAAATTCTATCGGAATATGATCTTTGTGATAATTGTCTTGGACGGCTGTTCTCAAAACAATTACATCTAAAATCGAACAAACTTCTTGGAAAAAAAATTCATAATAAACTCAAGATAAAAAATAACAAATGTCATATATGTAAAAATATCTTCGACATTATTCCATCTTATGTTATAAAAATGCAAGAAGCCTCATCAGAATATATTTTTAAATCATTTTTGGTTGGCACCATGTTAAAGTCGTCATTTTTGGACAGGGATGATCATATTCGTTCCCAATTCAAACTAAAAGGAATAGATGGCATTAAGACTAGTATTACAAAAGAGCTTGGAAAACAATTTGCAAGAAAAACCAAAAAGAGACAAAAAATCTATGAGCCAGAAATAGTTCTCACAGTTGACTTTAAGACTGAATCCTGCGAATCTCATTCAAAATCCCTGCATCTCTTCGGCAGATATACGAAATGTACTAGGGATGTTCCTCAAAAACAAAAACCTTGTTCTAATTGTCTTGGAAAGGGATGTGTTACTTGTAAGAGACATGGAATTTCAGAATTTGACAGCGTTGAGGGAATGATATGTAAATATATCTTTGAAAAGTTCGGTGCCGTTCAAGCAAAAATTACTTGGATTGGTGGTGAGGATACATCAAGTCTTGTTTTAGGAAATGGGAGGCCATTTTTTGTAAAGCTACTAAATCCGAAAAAAAGATCACACAAATTACCAAAATTAATTACATCTGATAAAATTAAAATTCATTCTCTAAAAATAATTCCTAACATCCCTTCTGGGCCAATCCAGTTCAAATCAAAAACGAGATTACTGATTAGTGCGGAGAATCCAATCACACATCAAAACCTTGCCATGCTTGACTCTCTGAATAATACCTCCGTTGCAATTTATGATAAATCTGGAAAGCGTACTGAAAAGAAAATTTATTCAATAAGATATCTGCAAAATTCAGAAAAATCCTTTACTCTAGAACTCAAAATAGATGGTGGGGTGCCTCTAAAACACTTTGTCTCAGGAGATGATATTTTTCCAAATATATCGGAACTATTGACAAACCGATGCAAACTTGAACAATTTGATTTTGATTCAGTAATTATACACTAAGATTTTTTACATGTGTCATCGACGACAAAACATTGGATCAACTTGTCAAGGTAAAGGAAGCATGCCTGAAGGGTTTGATACCACAAAATATCTGTGATACTATTGTCTCAAGATTTGAATTAGTAAAATCTGGAATTCAAAGAATTGAAAATGCATCAGGAACTACCTACCCGATCTCATATGTAGAGCCCTCTGCCTTGGTAACTAGTAGTTCTGATATGTCTTTTCAGTATGGAATATTATTTGCAAGGACACTTCCTGTATTTTTTGAAGAGAAATTTCAGGTAGTTATTCAGATATCTGCACCACTTGTTGCATTTGGACTGAAGGGAACGATCCATGCAATTTTAGCTCATGAATTTCTCCATTACCTAGAACTTATTCGCAAAATATCTAAAATGGAATTACTCTCCGATGAAATCTCATCAAATCTTTTTGAGAATACATATGCTGATAGTACAAGATTATTCGAACCTCGAGCGGTATTCTCAGATCAGACCTTACTGACTCATATCACGAAAAAATTCCCCACAGGGTTCAAGGACTACAAACTCGAGGATAAAACTGAGAAGCATTGGATATCTAAGCAACTTCCTATAACAAATATTGCATTGGATAGTAATACTGTAAAATTATCTGCTGAAATGCTATCAAAGGTCAAATTAGACAATTCACTATTGGAAAAAATTACTCAATTCGAAGAACGGGAATCTAAACTGCGAAAGAAGAAACTCTATTGAATGAACTCGGTGAGTCCACATTTACCACAGGTGCGTCTGTTTTTGTGTTCTGACATGAAAACTCCCTTTCCACATCTGGAGCAAACTTTGTGAGTTTTTGTTACCTTGTCTCCTGAAACCTTGTAGTATGTAGCGACTCCGGAAACTTTAGATTCTGTCTTCTTGCCTGCCATTAGGAACTTGCCTCTGCTGGTTGTTCAACTACTCCTTCCTCTTTTGGCGCAGCAGCGGCCATTGCAGCCTTAATTTTGTCTAATCTTTTAAAAATAGTCGGATTGACTTGTTTCTTTGCCAAAACTTCATCTTCATAAACATAGAATGTGCCAGTAACTGTTTGTCTTCCAGAATGACTCTTCATTGAAATTGGTATGATTATTTTTCCATCTAATTTGAATTGTTTTGAAATCATGTCTGCGGCATCCATTTTTTTGATCTTTCCGGCCAAGCCTGGAAAATCACATACTATCTCTCTTCTTGACAGAAATGTATTGTTTACATCACTTACTACTTGCATTGACATGTATTTTTCAATCGTTTTTCTATTTCATATAAACTTTGATTGCAATTTCCGAAGAGATTTAAGAAAACTTGGAGCCATGTAATATGTTGGACAGATTCATGGTACATCTCAAAAATACCGGTTTTAATCCACGTGATACTAGTGAACTATTGGAGCGAGCCAGAATTCTAGGAAAAGGTTCCACCATACGCGATTGCCGTGTATCAAAAAAATACATAGAATTTGATGTTTCTGTTGGTCATGCAAGGATGGACATTCTGATGGATAAACTCCAAGTTATAGCTCCGCTAGATCATGCAAAACTAGTAGAAGAAACACAGATGGATAAGGAGCAAGGTGTTCAGCAAGGTGTATCTTATTTTAATGATGAGCGATTCTGGGAGGCTCATGAAGTTCTTGAAAGCGTGTGGAAAAAATCCTACGAGGGAGAAAAAGAACTAGTACAAGGAATAATCTTGATTGCTGCTGCATTAGTCCACTATCAAAAAGATGAGAACAACATCTGTCTATCGATTCTAAAAAGAGCACAAGAAAAACTCTCTAGATCTAGTGGTATGTATCATGATATTGATGTAGATGAGGTCAGAAAAAAACTAGATAGTATGATTGAGTCTGGAAAAATTACTACTTTTGCTATTTGATAAGCTGTATTGCAGTCTTTACTACTTGAGCACCTTCTAAAAGCCCAATGCTGCCAATCTTTGCATTCATTTCTGTATATCGTGCACTACTGTCTTTTTTGACCATGTCGCCAGAAACTAGAACTGGAACTGGATCGTCAGAATGTCCCTTGTTAATGCATGGGGTAGAATGATCCGCGGAGACAATAACTGCAACTTTACTAGTGTCAATGTTATCAAGAAGTGTACCGAAGAATCTATTGTCAATCTCTTCAATGTTTTTCATTTTTCCTATTGCATCGCCATCGTGGCCAAATTCGTCAGGACCTTTTAGATGAACATATATTGCATTTTCAGTTTGCATTGCTTTAGCTGCAACCTTGGCCTTTTCTTCATAATCTGTCAAACCTCCAGCGTTAAACGTACGCATCTTTAGAACTTCAGATATACCAATTTCTACAGGCATATCCACAATACATGAAAACCTCATTGAATACAAATCATTTATTGGAACAACCTTGGGATAATGGTTTCCAGCATCTCTGAGTAAAATAGAGTTTAACAGCTTCTTGCCCTGAGCCTTTCTATTTTGATTAGTCTTACTTTCTCTTAGAATCTTCAGTGACTGCTCCGTGAACTCGTTTACTAACCTAGCAGTTAATTCTGAATTTGGAAGTTGATTTAAGGGTAAACATCTTTCTATCTGCAAATAGTCGCCTACGGCCTTTGCTATTCCCATTCCATCCACACGTGAGTATGCTGGATCGGTGTTGGTTATCTCTGATGATAGTTGTTTTCCTTCACAACGAATCCTTACTACGACTCTGTGACCTATGGTGGGTGCTACAACTACTGATGCTCCAGGTTCTGAGAACTTGATTTTATCCTCAATTTCCTTGGAAACTGCTAACGCATCTTCTTTTTCGATTTTACGCCCCGCTCTTCTGTCGATGATTATCCCAGAATCGTCTAGAGTTGCAAAATTTCCACGCAAGGCCAGGTCTCCATCCTTAAAGTCAATGCCCGTACCTATGGCCTCGATTACCCCTCTACCGGCATACTCTGAATGTGCAAATTTGTAACCTAACATGTTAAACACTGCAATATCTGATTCGGGAGCTATCCCCTTACCAACAGAGATTACTTCCCCCATAGCACCGTTTTTGGTTAATCTGTCCAAATTGGGAGTTTTTGCAAAGTCTAGAGGAGTTGTGTTTTTCAGATCTGGGTGTGGGAGGTCTCCAACTCCATCTAGTAAAACATAAACGAATTTGACTTTGGAATTATCTGACATTTGAACCTCTTTTTCAAATCCACTCAAAGTTCACTTTAAACTTTGAGCTAACCAAAAATCAAAACTGCGATCTTTGAAAAGGTTTTATCATACACGACTTCTTCATATGGAATATGGGGAATATGCGAAAAGATTACGTCTCAGAAAGATTTGTTATCGTTTCCCCTAATGACGAAAAAGTTGAAGATTCTAAAAAATGTGCATTTTGTCCTGGAAATGAATCAATGACAAACCCCTCGCTTCTTTCTCTGGTTGCAAAGGATGGAATGCTACAAAGACTTCAGGACTCGGAAGATAATTACATTGAAGATTGGACTGTTCGAGTCTTTGAGAGTAAAAACCCAGCAGTCTCGATTACTGCAGAGAACTCGTATAGCGAAAGACCGCTCTACTCAGAACCTGCTTATGGATATCACTATATTGTTGTAGCCTCCGAAAAGCACAAGGAATCATTGGCTACCATCCCCGTTGAACAATGGTCGAATATTTTAGTTGTAATTCAAGATAGACTGAGATGGTTATACACTCAACGTGGAGTTACTTATGTCTCTATTTACATTAATCATGGAAAAGAAGCTGGAAGTGTAATATCGCATCCACACATCAATCTTGTAACATTTTCTACAATCCCGCCACTAATTGAGGCTGAAGCCGAGTCCTCCCACAGGATAGCAAATGAAAAAGGTGCATGCCCTCTTTGCCAGACCATAAACGTGGAAACTGGTGGACCACGTCAGGTTTTACAAACCGAAGGGTTTTTGGCATTTTGCCCTTGGGCCCCTTCACATCCATATGAATTCTGGATAGTTCCAAAAAAACATACAACTAGTTTTTCAAAAATAACACAAAAAGAAATTAACGATTTGTCACTTATACTGCGTGCAACACTTGGAGGACTGTCTAACTCTCTGAAAAATATCTCATATAACTTGGCATTCCACCTATCTCCAGAAAAGAAAAACAGTCGACAAATTCACTGGCACATAGAAATCTATCCACTTACATCATCTTGGTCTGGTCTTGAGCGAGGATATGGCGTGTTTTTGAATTCTATCTCTCCTGAAAAGGCCGCAGAACAACTAGGCGCTGCCTGCAGAAAAGAACTCGCAGGATTAGTCGGAATAATCTAACCATTTATTTATCTACGAGATTTTTTAACATCATGGCTGGTATTGAAAGATACGTGGCAATCGCATCACTTGCGTTATTTGTTATGTTTGTAGGTGAAGTCAATGTTTTGTATAATTATCTTATACATCCAAAAGTCGATACGGAACCGGAAGCAAAACTTTTGATGTACATATCTATTGGGGCCGCCCCGGCATCTATCATGGCAGCAACATCTTTTATCATGTCGAAACGATATGGTTCAAAACAAATAGGCGGATTAATTTTGGCAGGTGGAGTAATTTTGTTTATGGGTATGTTTGTGGCGAATTTAACTGTCCCGAGAATTGATGCAAACTATAAAATTTACACCGTGATGATAATTCCTCAATTATTCATGGGTGTCGGCGTGGCAGTTATGGCATCTGGGGCATTTTTATTTAGAACAAAAAAACGCCCGATCAAAGAATTCTTTTAATGATTAAATCGCATTCCATTTGAATGTCTGGAAAAGCCTATTTTTTCATAAAACGGTTTAACTTGCTCATCACAATCTAAAATTGTCTTGTAGCAGCCTTGGTTTTTAGCATATTCTAGAACTTCCTTGATGATCATTACCCCAATACCTATTGATTGGAACTCTTTTGAAATTGCCACGTCTTCGATATGACCCACTTTCCCACCATCGTGAATAAATTTCTGCTCAATTAGAAGAGTGGTCGCACCCACAACTTTGTCGTTATAAACTGCTACAAAAATTACATGATTAGGATTTTGGGAAATTTTCTCTAATATGCTGAACGCTCTTTTTCTGTCCATGTTGCTTGTTTTCTTGAGTGCATCTAGCGATTCTAAGAATCCATTACTTAGATCGGCGGCAATAATTTTTCTGACTATTATTTCAGACATTAAATCTTGCCAAGCTTTTCTCTGAATTCTTGATATGCTTTCTTGTACGAAGCCTTATCCCCGATATCAATAAACCCACTTTTTATGATGAAACTCCCGACATCTCTTTTTCGTACAAGTGCCTTTTTGATGACATCATCCATTCCAAAAGGTTTGCTTTGAGGGATGAATGAAAACACTCCTGGCTCCATTACATAACACCCGATATTGATATTGGCCTTTATTTCCGGCTTTTCATTCCACGCAGTAACTTTGCCTGCTTTGTTAGTCTCTATAACACCATATTTGAGATTAGTCTTGTATTCGTGAAGACTCATTGTGATGAAAGATTTTTTTGCTTTGTGCAGCGAAATCATCTTTCTCAGATCAAAATTAAAGACAGAATCTCCGTAGACACAAACAAAAGTATCACTAACAAATGACTCAGCTGTTTTAAGTTGACCTGCAGTAGCTAAAGGTCTGTCTGCCACCGCGTATTCTATTTTGACGCCTA
>DAMC01000056.1:7037-7837 GCA_002499525.1 Nitrosopumilales archaeon UBA218 | reverse complement strand
ATGAAAAACCAACTATTGGAACGCTTCTATAGTCCGGATATGACTTGTTGATGTCTACTCCCCGCGCAAGACACTCTTGTACAGGGAAAGTATCTACTTGTTGCGCAAACGCAGCATTTTTGATAAATCTTGATTCAGATATCATCATTTTATCAGTATTTACTAGATAGACCTCTCCAGTCTCTCCGAGGCCTTTTCTGTTGAGCAGAATTTTGTCCAAAATAGTAGTGTCCATAGTTGCCATGACGACACCTGATGATTTGGAGTCACCACTACTTCCTGTGATTGGTGTTAGAACAATTAATTTTCTAGTGCCATCAACTAGAACAAAATCCAAAAAGCTATGATCTAATCCTTTTTTGAAATTAGGATCGGAAGAGTATTGCTTGGTCTTGGAATCCTCAATGCTATAGATTAATCCGCCGTCCGAATCTATGATTTTGATATCATCAAGACCGATAGAATCACCTATTGCTTCTTGGAAAGAGGCAACATCGACGCGCAACCGTTGTAAGTTATCCGAGTTTATCGAATGTGACTTGGTTTGACTAACAACATCTCTGATGTTTTGATTAGTGGCCAAAAGACGTACTTGTTGAATTCTCTCCTCGATTAGGGATCTAATTGCAGTTCCACGACCCGTCGACTCACTTATCAGCTGGTCTTCAACTCGCTGTTTGAGGATTTTATCTGAAGTGTAAAAGTTGAAAAGTGAAACTGCCAAAATCGTCATCGTAGTTAGAGAAATAATCAAAAAAATTAGTTTTGAGCTAATACTGAGGGCGATTTTTTTGGTCAAA
>DAMC01000056.1:0-6635 GCA_002499525.1 Nitrosopumilales archaeon UBA218 | reverse complement strand
TTCTTTTTGATTACTTCTATTATTGCGTCTTCATTTGTCTCTGCAGCAATTATCTGAATGACGTACTTGTCAGAAAACTGTGGTATGAAAATCTCTGTTCCCTTTGAAGCATGAATTTCTGGACCTGGATTTTTTCCACGGCCTCGCATTTTTGTAACAGTTAATCCGCCAACACCGATCTCTTTTAGAGCCTCACTGATTGGCATAACGTCGTTTTTACCTAACACTGCTTCGATTCTTATCATGATTTGATTTTCAAATGGATACAAATATTGTTTTCAATTTTGTATGGCATTTGTATATCAAAAATCTAACAATTTGAGCTATCGTTATTAACAATATTTTCACCGATTTTCATAATGCCAATTGATTCTGGTGATACAGCGTGGATCCTAATTGCTGGAAGCTTGGTACTTTTGATGATCCCTGCTCTGGGGCTTTTTGAGGCAGGACTATTAAGAAAGAAAAACACAGTTTCGATTTTCATGCAGATTTTCTTTGGACTGGCACTTCTTAGCGTAATGTGGTTTGTATTTGGATTTAGTCTGGTATTTGGTCCTGATCAACAAGGTTTGACAGGAAATCTCGACTATGTGTTCCTCAAGGGAGTTCCGTATAACGACTCTTTGCCTTTTGCACCTACAATCCCTGGAGTATTGTTTGCAAAATTCCAGCTAATGTTTGCAGCAATTACGCCTTTGCTGTTAACTGGTGTCATAGCTGAGAGAATGAAATTCTCATCATTCGTAATTTTCATCATTGCTTGGTCTGTTTTGATCTATTATCCACTAACTCACTGGATTTGGGGAGGAGGTTGGTTGGGTTCACTAGGTGTGTTCGACTTTGCGGGAGGAATTGTAATTCACACTAGTGTCGGAATGGGCGCACTAGCCGCGGCATTAGTTCTAGGAAGAAGGAAAAACTATGGTCCTGCAATAATGGTTCCACACAGTATTCCTATTGCAGTTTTAGGTTCATCTCTTCTCTGGTTAGGATGGTTCGGATTCAATGCAGGAAGCGCACTTTCTTCAGGTGGTGTTGCAGGTAACACTGTCATTGTAACACACATGGCGTCTTCAATTTCAGCTTTAATTTGGGTGGGATTATCGTGGATGAGAACTGGCAAGCCAAGTGTTATTGCAGCTATTAACGGTGCAATTGCAGGGCTTGCAGGTATTACTCCAGCTTCTGGTTATGTTAGTGTAGAGCACTCTTTTGTTATTGGAATTGCAATAGGTCTTGCATCATACTGCGGTGTATTACTAATCAAAGACCGCTGGAAGATTGATGATGCACTAGATGTAAGCTCTGTTCACGGAATTGCCGGAATCATTGGTTCACTCTCAATTGGATTATTTGCATCAACTGCAATTAATCCACACGGTCCAAACGGATTGTTATTTGGAAATCCAATGCAGATGGTAATTCAAGGAATAGGTGTCGGAGTAGCGGGTGCGTTAGGATTTGGTGGTACATTCATCATCCTCAAGGTGCTGAACTTTATCACTGGAATCAGGGTCTCTAAAGAGGTCGAAGACGTTGGACTCGACATTGGTGAGCATGCTGAACAGGCGTATGCAGATGAGGAAGAATTCAGACTGGATGAAGACGTGCACAAGCCAAAGAGCCAAACCGAAGTCTGATACGAATAAGTTAAATCTTAGACTTCATCTAATACTATCAAATGCTTCAAAACTTTACTGGATTGATTGCAGGCCAAGAATGGATATTCATAGCAATTGCTGCTGGAATAATTCTATTTGGGGCAAAAAAGATTCCAGATCTTGCAAGAACTCTGGGTAGGTCTAGAATGGAGTATGAAAAAGGCAAGTTCGAGGCCGAAAAAGAACTCAAAGATCTCAAAGAGAAAAAAGACTAACCTTCGGCGATTTTTATCAATTCGTCTATTACTAGATTATAGTCTGACTTGATGTCAGTTCTCCGAATAATATTTTCAAATCTTCCTAATCTAAAATCTACATTGATGGTTAGCTTGGTATTCTGACCGTCTTTTTCATAATTCTCCACAAAATGTGAGCCCTTTGCATGACCTCCTATAACAAAGACCTCGTGCGATTCCGGATATTTGGTGATGTGTTTAGTCATCATGATGTATTCTTTATTTCCAAATTTCACATGTTCTTCAACTACTGCGGTATTTTCTCTTACAGAGCGTACTCGAATGGATGGAAAGTATTTCGGCAATATTTTATCAAGATTTTCATAATTTGCAATAATATCAAAAACCCGTTGCCTGTCTGCTTTGATGAGTTTTTCTAATGTAAACCTCAACGAGGCCTAGCTTCCCCATCTTTTGTATAAATCGTGATTGATATTGAATTGATCCAGACACTTGCCAACAGTGTGATCAATTATCTCATGAATTGATTTGGGCCTCGTGTAAAATCCTGGGACTGGCGGTAATATCACCACACCTAGGCGTGCTAGTTTTAACATGTTTTCAATATTGATAGCTGTGAGCGGAGTTTCTCTGGTTACTAGGACAAGCTTGCGCGACTCTTTTAGAGTCACACCTGCGGCACGTGTTACGAGTGTCTCATCATAACCGTTTGATATCGCGGATAATGACTTCATAGAACATGGAACTACGATCATTCCGTCATGTTTGTATGTTCCAGAGGAAATACCAGAAGCCAAATTCGAATCATCCGAATATTCCGTGGCCAATGCCTTTAGTTGGTCTAACTTGTAGTCTGTTTCCATGGCTAGGCATTTTTTTGCCCATTCGGTAATGACTAGATGAGTTTCCACATTTTGCTCTTTTAGAACCTCCATGATTCTAACACCGTAAATTACTCCAGTGCTACCAGTCATGCCGATTACAAGCTTCATTACATGATCCTTGACTGGTGTGTTATTTTAAGCTGTAATGGTGAATTGATGGTAGAACACTAGCCATTATAGATATTATATTACCAGCATCTGTGTTGTAGATATTGGCAATAAAGCATACTGACATTACAAAAATCATACAAAATTATTCTGATTTTAGAATTGGGGTGCTTGGAAGTCACTCGGCCTTGGAAATAATGGATGGGGCAAAAGATGAAGGAATTCCTACTGTAGTCATTTGTCAAAAAGGCAGAGATATTCCATATAGAAGGTTTCAGAGAATAGCAGATGAAATTATAGTTGTAGACAAGTTCTCCGACATGACATCACAAAAAATGCAAAAAATGTTCATAGATACTAATACAATTATTGTGCCACACAGAGCACTGACTGCATATCTTGGGTATGAAACTATAGAGAAAAAATTCAAGGTACCTATGTTTGGAAATCGTACACTTTTCCAGGCTGAAGAGCGCAGCTATGCTAAAAATCAGTATTACTTGCTAGAAAAATCAAAAATCAGACTGCCAAAAATATTCAGAGATCCAAAGAAAATTGACAGGCCAGTTATAGTCAAGGTTCAGGAAAAGAAAAGAAAGCTAGAACGTGCATTTTTCACCGCTTCCAATTATAGTGACTTTATAGCAAAATCTCAAGAGAGGATCAAAAAAGGAATCATTGATGCAAAGGACCTCAAAAAGGCTAGTATTGAAGAGTTGGTCATAGGCACTTACATGAATTTTAATTATTTTCATACCCCGATTTCTGACCAAGTTGACTTTATCGGAATTGAAAGAAGACTACAAACAAACATTCATGATTTCAACTCTTTACCGGCAAAGCAACAACTTGATATCGACTTGGACACTCAAAACATAGAGGTGGGTCACACACCAGCTAGTATCCGAGAGTCATTACTGGAAAAAGTAATTGACATGGGAGACAAGTTTGTAGCTGGCGTCAAAAAAATCTACCCACCAGGAATAATCGGGCCATTTTCACTCCAATCGGTAATCACAAAAGAATTGGATCTAGTAGTTTATGATGTATCCTTACGTGTGCCAGGAAACCCGATTTTAGCAACGACATCACCTTACACAAAGTACCAATATGGTGAGACATTTGGAGTGGGTAGAAGAATCGCAATGGAGATAAAACGAGCCCACCAAGAAGGCCGACTAGAAGAAATCTTAACTTAGATTTTCCATTTTGTCCTTAAGCAGTGTATTTCTAACTAGTATGGGTATGTTGTAAAAAGCAGCTAGTGCAACCGCATCAGAAGCACGATAGTTTCGAAGAACAATGTCTTTTTTACCAGTAAAGTAAAGGTTTGCTCGCAAAACCGTTCCACTCTCATAGACTTTCACTTTGACTAGCAGCATTTCACTTTCTTCACAAATCTGCTCTATCATGTTGTATATTGTAGGTAATACATCACGATGTCCTTCCAGAAATGACTTGATGTGTCTTGCAACCTCCCCTGAGAATGCACGCATGTGAAATTCTTTGTTGTCTTCTGACTGGAGAATGGCAATCCCTTCCATGGCGTATGGATCAATGAATCCAACATGTGTAATCTTTGCAGTCGTATAATCTGGCTCTTGTTTTTGAGAAATGTCCAACTGCTTGGAATTCATCTTGGTTTCTTTTAAAGAATGAGATGATCGTATGGATAACTTATCAGTCCTACGCCTATCTTAAATGCAAAAATCATAAATCAGAATTATGCAAATAGACATACCAATACCATGCCCTGCGTGTGGTGGAAAGATGTACTCTGTTGGATATGAAGCAACTCTTAAGATCCTAAAACCTAGAACTTGGCAAATCTGCAAAGAATGCAAGTTCACAAGAAGCGTCGAGGAATTCAAGAAATCACTTTGCTGTGCCTAAATACAGAGTACGCCTGATTTTTTTTCAAGGATTGGTTTAAGTTTGGTTTTATTTGAGTCATCCACTAATGGCAAAAGACGGACGTTCATTGATTGCTATTGGTTTTATCTCGATCGCAATCTTGTTTCTCATTTATGCAAGAATAGGCAATGCAGAGATTACTCCTAATGCTGTGGAATCCGTTATCAGACTGGGAACTGCATTTTATGTTATGTTGTTGTTAGCACTTGGAGCAATCGCGTTTGGATTTTACCAGTATCAAAAATTCAAAGTCGAAAAAAATCAAAATGATGTCTTTTCAATCATTGCTCAAGTTACATGGAGCTCCAAATCCCGTAAGATCTTTATTGTGACTTCAATAGGCTATGGAATATTTTTTGCCCTGACATCGGGAATACTAGTTTACCAGCCGGACGTCATATTTTCACAAAATTACGGGGTTACAATCCCTTCTGCACAGATTGACCCATGCTGTGGAGAAATAGGCTACGTACCAAAGTTCTTTTTTTACATGACAGAACACGTGGGGATGCTTGTAATTCCAATCAATCTGATTTTACAAATTACTGTTTCATGTCTTGTTGGATTAAATGCCTCCATCGCTGTTAATGCATTTTCTATACTGCGTAAAGGTGCAGGTATGGGAAGTGTTGCAGCAGCCACCGGACTTTTCATTGCATGCCCTACATGTGCAGGAACTTTTCTATCGATATTTGTCTCAGCATCAAGTGCTTTAGCATTCACAATCGCAGTAACTCAAATCCAAACACTGCTTATTGCAGTCACAATACCATTACTAGTTGCAACCCCGATGATAATGTCGAAAAAGATCAAGTCTAGCGGCTGGAGCTGCAAAATTAATTGAATTTCTTTACTTCAGGTATCTGCCAATTCCCAATGTCGTAACCGTCACGACGAAGAAATTTTAGCGTCAGCTTGTAGACTATTTCATCATGGTCTACTTTGTCCAAAATTTCCGACCAGAGCAACTTTCCATTATGTTCGATTATTCCTTTGAACTCTGGATTCATGGCCTCTGCAATGTCTCTGCATTGGTCAAAAGTTCTTCCATTACGGTAAGCTCTCGTCCTCCGATCACAACTGTCCATTGTATTGTGTAGTTATTGCAAAATAATTACTTGTCTTTATGTGAAAAAATCAAAACTGCTTTAGTTTTTCAACAATTATCTTGAAAATCTCATTGTTGTCTATTAGGATGCAAGGCAAGTTGTTTTCATAACATGCCTGACCACTTTCAGTGTCTCTTGTAATAAGGATCATCCCATTTTCCTTGGCATAATTAATCACGGAATAATCTGTATGGAGTTTTTTTCCTTCGTTGATTAGCTTTTTGACTGAATATGCGTCATAACCAATTGCCTTTAGCTTTTCATCCCATCCGTCATCCATCTCGTCAACTAAAATCTTCAATGTGGAAAACTGGAAATTTGTGTATTTAATTCAAAGCTAGTTGAATAAATTATTCCGATTAACGGGTGGTATCAGAGGCGAGCGGTTATTTTTTTGACTTTGTTTATTATGTTCGACTTTTTTACTGGACTGGCTTCGGGTTCTAGGGTAAAATACACCGTTTTTCTTTTTGGATATATGACCATCTGGGTCACTTTTTCACGCTCAACTTGGACATAGCGAACTTTACCTAACGATCTGTTGAACTCTTGTCTCATTTTACGCCTTTGAGCAACCTGCTTGCAAAAATGCTCTTCCTCCTTTTGGGTTTTCAGTGATGTCTTTCCAGTTTTCATGATTGATTCCAAAATGTTACCATTAAGATCAATTATTGCAGCAAATCTCATAAGCGGATCAAGTTCAATAATGCTTTCTACGATTTTCATGTGTAAATTATCTCTAGTCAATTTTCTGTAATC
>DAMC01000100.1 GCA_002499525.1 Nitrosopumilales archaeon UBA218 | reverse complement strand
AAAGACAACTCACAAACCAGAAATGAACTACTTAGTAATTCGCCAGGATATCTCTTATACAAAATTGCTGACGTGCTTGTGGATGATTTACTGCATACCTTGCGCAGAATTCTGGCTAATCTTGATGAAATAGAGGATGACGTATTTGACGAGAACATTTCCACGCCAAAAAAAATCTCTTTGCTAAGACGTGAAATTACTATATTGAGAAGAATTGTCCATCCACTCAGAAAAACAATGACGGAAACGTCAAAAAATACACAAAGATTCTCAAATCCAGAAGATGATTTGGCAATACATTTTGATGATGTAATTGATCACATTGACAAAGTTGCTGAAACTCTTGATGAGGCAAAAGAAACAATGGAGATCTACAAAGATACTGACTTTATGCTATCAAGTGAAAAATCAAACAAAATACTAGGGGTTCTTACTATAATATTCACACTAACAATTCCACCATCAGTTGTATCTGCCATATACGGCATGAATGTGAACATACCTGGGGGAATAGAGACAGGAAGCTGGACATTTCTTGGACCCTTTACTACTTTTATTGTAATTTTGATAATTTCTGCAATTCCAGCACTAGGAATGCTGACATATTTCTATAAACGTGGATGGCTCTTAGGTTAAGTCTGTAAGATCCTTATTTCCACGGAAATAGGTAATTTACGCCCCACCAAACTATGGCCACTGTTATTGCCATGGCGATGAACCAGCCTTTGCCTTGCATATCTGGTCATTTTTTATAGTCGATAATAAATTTGTCCATAATTATCTAGTGTAGTTAGGTTAATAGTGGATCTCTTGACTTTAGTTTTTGCGGCCTTCGTAGTACAGTGGCTAGTATAGGGGACTGTGGATCCCCGGACAGGGGTTCGATTCCCCTCGAGGGCCTACAAAATTATCACTATTCCAACAATAATCTGTTTTTCCAACTAAAATGCCATTTTTAGCAATTTTTTTTAAATCTTGAAAGTTGCTATATTTTTGCTAGTTCTGATATCCTGAGCCCTATTTTTCATCAAATCCACATCGATATTGTGGTATATTCCTGATATTTGGCCTATTTTTCCAAGTGCGCGACCCATCATTCCGATACAAACTGAATTACTGAATTTCTGATAATGAGCAAACGCTACCGCAATCAAGATGATTCCCTGCAAAAGTAATTTTTCCTGACCAGTGGACATTTTCCATGCCCCTTCCCAAGCCTCATGTGCTTCCCAGAAACGTTCCTCATTGAAATAAAAAATCCCATCTTTGATGTATTGATCCTTTTCTATTTTTTCATCCTTGATGTGTCGAGCAAGAACCAACTCGGAGATTGGCTTGACCATGTCTACGAATTTGGCTAAATCATTTTTTTCAACCGATACATCATACTGAATGAACTTTTTTGAGATTCTAGCATCACGAATTGTCACATTTATGTCAGAACAAAGTTCATTTGCTCTTTTAACAAGCAGCCTAGAATCCTTTGGTTCCGAATTTTTATTCCTCAGAAGAACCATATACCTGTCCATAATTTACAAAAACCTCATTTTCTTAAATTCCTTTAATCTTTATTATAAAATGTAAATTCTTGAAAATCATGATCAACGTTAAATATTATTTTGACGTATATGTATTGACGAGAAACCGTCATATCTGCGTCGTAGACTTGGCGGCATGGGAAAACATTCATGTTATTGATAAACTATTTCGTTGAAGTTTTCCAATTGTTTTCTCGTCTGTTTTAATTTGTGAATCCGAATTATGCTGGATTCAAAAGTGATAAAATCCCAGTCACAATTTTGTTGTGCTCTACCTTTGGTTCTACACTGACTAGAAGGATATTGTGAGCATCTACTGGAACTGAAATCTGTTTTACCTTCTCAAATTCTACTATTGAGAATCTTTCTTTACCAACACGATGTGAAAGATTCATTCTACTTTCCCATGCTTTAGATGCATAGTGAAATGACATTTTGGATTCGTCCGAAAGCAGGTGTGACGATAATCCATCCTTATATCCTCCAGAGACTAGTTGTCCATTTTTATCTAAAATACCTGCAAACCTGATCTCACTGTCTATATTCATAACCTTGCCACACAATTCGTCAAAATTCATTCTAAAACACCAATTCGCAAATCGTATAAAAATTTACTTGATTCTGGGCAATTCCCTTTCCCACAAAACCAAATCAAAAATACACGTTGAAAATAATATGATTAGTGAAAGCTGCTTTTCTGGATAAAAACAAAATATCCCTCGTAGATGATTATCAGATTCCAAAATCTGGAGAGACCCTGGTCAAGGTAAGCCTAGCAGGAATCTGTGGAACCGATCTTGAAATGATCAAAGGCTATGCTTCATTTTCCGGAGTAATCGGACACGAATTCGTAGGTGTGGTTGTAGATTCGGAAAACAAGGAACTACTTGGAAAACGTGTAGTTGGAGAGATTAACGTAGGTTGTGACAAATGCTCTTTCTGTAAGGATGGTCTTGAAAGACACTGCTCACAAAGAACCGTCCTTGGAATTTACAACAGGGGTGGTGCTTTTGCACAATATCTATCACTACCTTCAAAAAATCTGCACATAATTCCTGATTCTATTTCTGATGAACAGGCAGTATTTGTAGAGCCATTGGCCGCAGCATTTGAAATCGAAGAACAACTGAAAATTGAGAACGACTCTGAAATAGCAATAATCGGTGACGGCAAACTTGCACAACTGATCTGTCGAGTTCTAAAAATAAATCATAAAAATATCACATGTTTTGGAAAACACCAAAATAAATTACAACTATTATCAAAATTTGGAATACTCACCAAACTTGGAATATCGGAAAAAAATGAACACACATTTGATGTGGTTATAGAAGCAACCGGAAGTGAAACTGGTTTCACAGATACAATGCGACTTGTCAAACCAAGAGGTATTGTAGTCCTAAAATCTACCATCGCATCAAAAAATAAACTAGACCTAACAAGTGCAATAGTAAACGAAATAACATTTGTAGGTTCAAGATGTGGTCCGTTTAGACCTGCAATTCATGCTTTACAAACGGGCATGGTAACTGTGGATGATCTAATAGATACCGTGTATCCTCTCAAAGATCTCGACAATGCATTGGCTGCAGCACGTGACCCTGACAAACTCAAGGTCTTTCTAAGACCTTAGAACAAACCGTATTTACTAGATTCCATTTCTTCTTTGATTGCAAGCTTTACTTTGAAGCTTGAATTCTCAACTCGCTGTGTCAGCCACGAAAGGAATTTTTTATCTATGCTTTTACCCTTTAATTTGGAATAATCAGGCCCCATTTGTTCTGCCAGTTTCTGAATCAATTCAGCTTGAACTGAAACTACATAGAAGTGCCATCCAAAAGCAAACTCTGAATCAGTAATGACAAATCCATCTTTTTCATGAACCATGTTCTCCAAGCCTGACAAAATCTTTGTTATCTCCTTACTGGATTTGTCATAATCTGTGGCTGATACGTTAATGTGGATTCTACTCATAGTAAATACAAGCCTGACAAAAATAAAAGGCTCTCTATTCCAATAGGTGCTTTACCTCTATGTTAAAGAAATTTTCTAGTATTCCCATGTAGGCCTTAACTGGGGCGGGAATTTCTTTAGTACATGTCAGTTCAAGATTTCTCGCATTTATCCAAATCATCATTGTCTGCAATATGGTCAAAAATCTGTCATTTCCTGCATCAGGTGAGCCAACTGCGTTTGTGTACCTTTCTGCATGCTCCCATGCGGTAGTAAAATCGATACACTCTGTTTCAAACACTGCCTTTATCTGATCTTTGAGATTTTTTGCTTTGATGAAGGGTGTTTGGTGTAACAGGTATGGAAAACTGACCTTGTTTGGTATTGTACCTGGCAGGGGATCAAAAATCGTAATTACTTTACATCCTGATTTTAGATTGGAGAACTTTTCATACATTTTTTTAATAACACCCTCATCAGAAAACCAAAACAAGATCACGGTGGCATCTGAAAGATCTGAATTAATTATATCTTCACATCTTGCCGTGATTTTAGAATCTTTTTCAATTTTGGATATTTTGTCTATGTCGTTATCAATTCCAATAGCGCGTGCACCAAACTCTTTTGCAGCTATTGTAAGACTTTGTCCTGTTCCACAACCCAAGTGATAAAATACATCACCTTGTTTCAAATTGGCAAATCTAAAGATCTCTCTTAGTGGTCTATCTAAGAGTTCTACCTCCTGGCCAGAAATTATTGATGGCGGTAGGGACGAAATGTATTCCTCTATTTTCACAACATATCATATACCTTAGAGAAATTTATTCTCTAATGCTTTCTAGTGTAGATACTGCCTGCCAAAGTGTCACTCTTACATAAGACGGCAGATTTGGGTCTTGAGTAACATCGTCAATCTGTGATATGGCATTTGCAGCCCTGATGGTTATTGGGTCTTGTCCCGACTTTAGGCTTGAAATTAGGTCCGTCAGACTCTTTTTGATATTTTTTGGAGTCGTAGGACTAGCTGCAACCTGAGTGAGTGTCTGTATTGCATTTTCTAATGATTTTTGATTTTGTGCCGATTTGTCTGCCATACCTAATTCAATTTTATTATTATTGAGACTAGTTAAAAGTATACACCCTAGAATTCGACAAAAATGTTGCCGGATTCAATAATAGTTTTGTATGCTTTGAGTTCCTTAATCTTAGCTGGGAATTTTTCAAGCTGTCCACTTTTGCAGTTGAACTTTGCACCATGCCATCCACACGTTACGATTTCTCCTTCGAGATTTCCTTCGGACAGACTTGCTCCAGCATGGGTGCAAGTATCATCACAGGCAAAATAATTACCATTAACATTGGCAACGAGAATTTCTCTAGAATCCGCAGTCACTTTGATCATTTTTCCCGAAGGAATATCTGAAACACTACCGACAATAATTTTACCCATGTCCTGATTAATAGGGTATTTCTTAAAAATCTACGCTACGAACTTGACCGTGTTTTGAAGCTTGCCTATATTTTCTATTTCCATTTCTATTCTATCGTTGTCTTTGAGAAAAACAGCATCTGGTTTGTTCAACATCACTCCTGCAGGCGTACCAGTAGAAATGATATCCCCTGCTTCAAGTGTCATAACTTTGCTAAGCTTTGAGACTATTGAGGGAATTTTTATGAACATGTTTGCGGTGTTTGAGTTTTGACGGATTACCCCGTTTACCTTGGTTGTCATCTTTAGATTTTGTGGGTTTGATATCTCATCTGCAGTAGTTATCCATGGTCCGCACGGTGCAAATGTATCAAATCCTTTTGCTCGACCGAACTGCTTGTCTTGTGCTTGAATATCTCTAGCTGAAACATCATTGAATACCATGTAACCAAAAATCATACTCATTGCATCTTTTTCATCTACATTTTTACAGTTTTTAGCAATGATTATTGCAAGTTCTATTTCATAATCAAGCTGTTTTACAAAATTCGGACAGATAATTTCCGAATTTGTACCGTTTAGGGTGGTTCTTGGAATTAATACTATAGCCGGATCATTTGGTGGGGTAAGATTCTGCTCTCTTGCATGGTCAACATAATTGAATGCAAGACAAATAACCTTTGGCGGATTTGGAATAGGAGCGAGAATTTTAACATCTGATAACTTGACCGAATAATCCAATTTTGGATTTTGCGATATTACTTCCTGATACCAACCGTCAAAGAGAAATTCCTTAATTGTCAATGGAATTGGAATTCCAGTTTTTGCTATGATCTCTTCTTTTGTAGCAATTTTGTCGTCCTTGACAAATCCATAACTCTCTTTACCTGATATCAAAAATCTACCTATCTTCATAATTTTCTCACTTGTGTGTGTATATTGCCTGCAGCATTGAATCCTTTCTGCAGTAACCAAATCTTACGAACTGAATTTCTTTTCCCTCTTTGAGCTCGTTAAAATGATGTTCAGTAAAAACGTTAATCTCTTCAAGACTTGCAGGATTGAATTGCTCACCGATGAAAAGCTGGCTAGGAATCAAAATTTTGATTTTTAGGGCATCTTTTTGAACTACCCAGTGTATTTTGGGAATATCTGTACCACGCTCGTCTCCCACAAATTGTCCCTCGGCGGGGGACTGGTTTGTAATTTTGACATTTCCCAAACCCATAAACCTAATGAAGTCTCCTGTTTTCATCTTTTGAACATCTTCTGACTCGACGTAAAACTCTTCACCCAATTCAATTGTTCTTTTACCCATTTCTTTTGTTGGATGATTAGGCATGGTTATTGTCGAAGACGGTAGGCTTCCGATCCTAATTGTCACTGGATTTTTCACCATGTGTAGTCTAATGCTGTCTGCATCTACTGATTTGCGATTAAAAGATTCCAGAGTTTCAAATGGGGCCAATGTGTCTGCCTTTGTAAATCCTAAAGAAAGAACAAATTTTCTAATTGCATCTTGTCTGATACCTCGTCTTTTGAGTGCCTCTAGTGTTGGAAGCCTGGGATCATCATATCCGGAAACCTTACCTTCCTCGATTAATGGGCGTAAAACTCTTTTTGAGACAGGCATTCCTTCAAATCCAAGTCTGGAGAATTCGATGACTTTGGGCTTTCTCATTTCAAGTAGATCCAAAATTGTATAGTAAAGCTCGTTTCTAAGCTCATATTCCTTTGTCCTAAATGCATGAGTCACACCATCAATACTGTCTTCTATTGCTACTGCAAAATCATAACTTGGCCAGACTCTATACTTGTCTCCGAGTAGTGGATGTTTTGTTTCGATAATCCTGAACATAACTGGATCGCGCATAACGGTATTTTCTGAACTCATATCTCCACGGAATCGCACTATTGCATCCCCCTGCTTGAATTTGGAAAACATTCTGTCCCAACGTTCATGGTTTTGTTCCAATTCGGCCATACTGCATTTACAAGGTTTCATCTCCCGCCTATTTGCCGAAATAGTTTCTTGCTTACATGTACAGACATATGCAAAATTTCTATCTAACATTTGTTGACATTTTTTGTAAAGCAATTCGATGTCATCTGACGTATTCTTGATTCTATCGTACTTGACTTCAAGCCAATCCAGTCCAACCTTGATGGCAGCATAATATTCTAACCTTTCTGCCTCGGGGTTTGTATCGTCAAATCTTAGGATTAGCTTTCCCCCATACATTTTTGCATATTCTTCATCGATGATTGCTGCTTTGGCATGACCAATATGCGGATACCCATTTGGTTCTGGAGGAAATCTCGTGACTACCTTGCCTTGCTCTGCACCTTCAAGAGGGGGAAGTCCTTCTCTTTCTTCTTGTTTTTTTGGCTTTTCTAATAATAAATCTGGAAATCTGTCTTGTATGTGCCTCTTTATCTGATCTGATGACATGTTGTTTACTGAATTCACTATTTCGATAATTATTGGCATTATTTCCTTGACTTGTGTACGTAGTGTGGGCTCCGTTCCGAGAATTTTTCCCAAAACTATTTTGTCTTGAGTCTTGCCGTGGTCTTGAGCATTTTGCAGTGCTATCCTTAGTATCTTGTCTCTTACCTCTTCACTCAATCTATAAGCTCCTAGTTACGACAAAATCCAGTAATTCAATCATCTCAGATTTTGCGGAACCTGAATATTTCCCCAATGACTGTTTTGCTTTTTCCGCATAATCTAAGGCTGCATTTCTTACCTCTTTTTCTATTTGCAATGTTCTCATTTGCTCAATTGCTTTAGTAATGTCTGGTTTGGCTGCCTTTGGATTACCAAACACCTTAAGAATAATTTTTTTAGATTTATGATCTGCTTTCTGTAAGGCAAGCAATATTGGTAGGGATTTTTTTCCTTCCCTCAAATCATTTCCTACGGGTTTCTTTGTTATCTTTGGATCACCTAAAATTCCAATATAGTCATCTGTTATCTGAAAAGAGACTCCGAGATTTTTTCCAAAAGATGCTAGGTTTCCAACATCTCTAGGTTTGTTGGCACAAATTGCGCCCATGGCACAAGATACCTCAAAGAGTGCTGATGTTTTTTTCTCAATCATTGTAATGTATTCTGCCTTCGTTGGGATTTTTTTCCCTTCTGCCATTTTGATATCTAGGACTTGACCTTCACATACATCCACACATGCCCTGGCCAATTTGGAGACTAATCCTGCAGAAACTCGTTCGCTTCTTACTTGTTTTACTGAAACCATCTCAAATGCTTTAGAGAATAAAACATCTCCTGCAAGTATTGCTAGTGGCATGCCGAACTTTGTGTGGACGGTAGGAACACCATGTCTCATCTCATCATTATCCATTATGTCATCATGGACCAGAGTGAAATTGTGGACCATCTCTATTGCAGCGGCAGCAGGCATTGCATCTTTAGTTGAGCCACCAAGCATTTGACAGCTTTTGAGAACCAAATATGGGCGTAATCTCTTCCCACCATTAACAATTAGGTGGGCACCTGCCTTGTACAATACATCTGGCTTTCCTGCCAGATTGGATTTCAAATAGGAATTGACAATTTTTGTGGTGCTTGGGAGTGTTTTTACCATTATCTCAGTAACCTCCAATTATTTGTTGGAAAGTGGTATTTGAGTGATTTTTCCAACTCTTGCTTGTGATTCATCCATTTTTCAAGAACTAGATTGTGTTTTTGAATCATTTCTTTATCTGACTCTTTAAGAAAATAAAGCGCCAATAACATCCAAGGACAATATGTCTCTGGATTTTTCATTATGTCTGAAAACAATTCACTTTCAGAAATCCATTTTATCTCACTAATCTCATCTTTGACTAATTTCATTTGAAAATCATCCGAGACAATTCCGATCAGAGTACCGCATATCTCATTTTCTGAACCAATGTCCTTGTATGGCACATGATATTCAAATTTGAATAGATAATCTAGTTTGCATGACGCACCGATTTCTTCTGGTAATCTCCTTTCTGCAGATGAGACATATGTCTCTGTTTTTCTTGGATGGCTAGCTACGGTCCCATCCCAATCTCCAGGCCAGAGCATCTTGGTCTCGCTTCTACGTGTAAGTAAGAGTCTGTGATTTCTGTCAAATAATAATACAGTAAATGCGCGATGCAACTTGCCGTTTGGAAGATGACATTTGACCTTTTCCTCAGTACCTATTGGATTATCGTTTTCGTCTACTAGGATCAGAAACTCTTCAGTCATACTATCCTCGAAAAACCGTTCCCTCGAACTTGTTTTTTTGTATTGCGTCGACTATTCTTTGTGGTTTGTTCCCATTGACGAAAAACACCTTCAGACCCATGTTGGCAATGGTACTAGCTTCCTCCACTTTACGCTTCATACCGCCTGTTACGTCCATTGGAATATCATGAATTGATGCTTGGTTGCCCTTCATGTCGTAGATGAGACTTTTTGTTTTAAAATCAGAATAGAGGCCATCAACATTCAGTACAAATATTGAGAGCCTTGGGCGTAAAATTTTTGCTAGTATACTCATTATCCTATCTCCTGATAAGATATAGGATTTTTTTTGACCATACCAAAGAGCATCCCCATATGATATGGGTACCAGATTAGATTCTGCAATTTTTCTAATTTCCTTAATCTTTGATATAATTGGTTTATTTCCAGACATGAAATCTGTCGGAGGTAAACAATATGGATTTAGTCTATTTTTAGCAAAATTATCCAAAATCATTTTGTTAAGCTCTACCATCGAGTTCTTGACAACTGCAACTCCATGATAGTTGTATTTGGCCGGTTTTGTATGCATATCATATTTCACAGACCAATAATGTCCAAAAGATCCACCCCCATGAACAATGATTATGGGTTCTTTGATTTTTCTGAGTTTTTTTGCAATACTGTCTATTGTTTTCGTTCTGGGAGAGAGCGGTCTTTCTTTATTTGTTATAATTGAACCACCTAGCTTGAGTAGGATCATAATTGATTTCAAAAAAAGTCTCAGTTAAAAAGTATCTAGTGTGTCTAGGAGTTATCGTGAATTGTCTTTTGTTCGACGCCGGACATGTCTATTTTAGTTGGAAAACATTCGTATTCTGATAATGCCTGTAATGTTTTTTGTAAATTTGAATCATCAACTAGTGCTATAATGCATCCTCCATCCCCCGCACCGGTTATCTTTGCACCATGGGACACATTTTTGGTTAAATTAATCATTGAATCTAGTGTTTGATTTGATACTCCGATTCTCTGTAGATGTGATTGGTTTTCAATCATCTTCTCACCCAATACCTCGATGTTGTTATTTTTTAGGGCGTCCACAGCTTGATCAATTAGTATTGCTTCATTATGACAAAGTTTGGAAAACTCCTCGATGTTTTTTTGCTTGAATTTTTTAACTCGTTCTACAACTTGACTCGTGGTGTGAATTATTCTGGAATTGGCAATGACTATCTGAAACTTTGGATACATATCCAATCTCTGTATTCCTTGTTTTGTGTATTCTAAAATTCCCCCAAATGTACAGCTTGTAGTATCTGCTCCAGATGCATTTTCGAATATTGTTTTCTCAGCTTCTAGTGCTAGTCTTAGTATGTCTTCTTTAGAATAGCTAGTGAACAAACCAGAAATTGAGCTTGCAGCTGCAACACAACATGCAGAGGAAGACCCTAATCCAACCCCTGCAGGGATCTCTGATCTTATTGATATGGTCAATCCAGAATCGGAATTAAATTGTCTTAGAATTTTTTGTGCAAGAAAAATTATGGGTCTGAATCTGATATCTATATCTTCAATCAATTGATTTTTTGGTACAGTAATTATTCCAATATCTGAATCAATATGGATTGTATTAGAGTCAGAAAGTTTGGATTCTACAGTAATTCTTTTGTTAATGGCACATAGAATTGCTTTTCCACCGTACACGATAAAATGCTCACCAAACAAAATCACTTTTGCAGGAGCAGAAGCAATTGATTTCAAGTAAATACTATTGATGCGTATCCGACAACGGAGCTCTTTTCTCCTACGATGTCTCCACTCGTGGCATATTTTAGTAGCTTCGCTCTAGTGGCTCCTAGTTCTTTGCTAGCAATCATTGTGGCAGCGATTGCTCCATACCCACACGCACTAACCCTCCTTTCATTCAACACTTTGTAAAATCGTTCTACATCTAATTTCAATATTGGCTCGATGAGAGCTTTGTCCTGTTCATGAGCAAAATCATTCTGCTCATAATGAGTGAAATCAGATGAACCTATGATTATGGTTCTTTTGACTTTTGCAATCTTTGAAATAGCCAACCCTACATGTTGCATTGCCTCGTAATCCTGATCATTTAGAATGATTGGCAAAATCTTGAATGGTTTATTATAAAAATGCACAAGCATTGGAATTTGAACCTCGATACAATGATCACGTGTATGTGAAAAATAATCAACTTCAATAATTTTTGAGAAATCGTTAATCTGTTTTGCAGAGTCAGAGTCTACTTCAACAGAGCCTAGAGGAGTTTCCCAAGTACACTCTTTCATTGTTGCAATGTTGCAACCAACTCCCCAGTGATTTGGGCCGAGAATCACAGCGACCTCAAAATCTTGAACTGAAATCATATCAAATGAATGTGTTGCAACTGGTCCGGAATACATGTATCCAGCATGCGGACATATCGCTCCATAGATTTTTTCACTATGTTGATGTAGTTTGCCAACCCCGTATTCGTTATCAATACAATGCTGGATAGAAGATATGACCTCTGATTTTTCTTTTGGATAGAACATTCCAGCGACTGCTGGTGTTCTAATACGCATCTATTCTATTTCCTCTTCAGAAATCTTTGTTTCGAAATCATCAATTTCGTATTTCATCGAGTCATTTTCACTCATCTTTCCTTTTTGGATGAGAATCTCTCTTGCCAATAACCAAAATACTGTTGCAAGAGACTTTCTTCCTCTGTTGTTGGCAGGGATAACCACGTCAATTTTTGATGTGACGTTATCTGTGTTTGAAACACCGATAACAGGAATGCCTGCATTTGTTGCCTCGATAATTGCTTGTGAGTCAACTTGAGGATCAGAAATTATTACTAATTTTGGTTCAGTGTAATATGGTAATGAAGGATTTGTTAGTGTTCCTGGCATAAATCTGCTGAGCATTTTTCTTGCTCCGGTAACTTCACAAAATTTCTCAATTGGCGTGCTGGCATATTCTCGTCCAGAACAAACAAGAATCTTCTCTGGTTCTATTCTGTTGATGAATTTCGCGGCTGTCTTGATTCTTTCCAATGTTTTATCTAAATCAATCATGTAGAGTCCTTCAGGACTTGCTTTTGTGATGAATGGTTGCATGAAAGTTGTTTTAACTGTTGTTCCTACTCTGATACCTGTAGATAGGATCTTTTTCTTGATGTCTTGTGGTTCTGTCTGTTGACTCATTTTACGATTTTAAACCTCTGCCATACCGGATATTAAACCAATCTCTGATAAGCGAACTAACTCGTTTAGTTTTGCCACTCTTTCTCCACCGACAACACCGACCTTTAGCATTTTAGAACCCGTTGCAACTCCTATGTGAGAAATCTGATGATCCGTTGATTCACCTGATCTGTGAGAAGTTATTATTCCAATTCTATTATTGTTGGCGATTTTGGCAAATTCCAAGGCATCGAATAAACTTCCTGCTTGGTTTACTTTGAGTATGACGCCAGTACATGCTTTTTTCTTTACTGCTCTTTGCAGAATTTTTGGATTTGTTACTGTGAGATCATCCCCAGTAACAAATGTTTTTGGAAATTTCTTTGCAAGAACTGCCATGTCGTCAAATGCCTCTTCATGAACTGCATCTTCCGCATAGATGAGTTTGTATTTTTTGATTATTTCTGCAGCAAAATCAATCTGTTCCCCAGGAGTATTTTCAAAACCAGCTCTATCGTAGACATATTTTTTCTTTTTTTGATCCCACTGTGTGGATGAGGCAAAATCAACTCCCAATGCGACCTCCTTCCCTAGAGTATAACCCAAGCTTTCAATTGCTTGAGCAGAAATCTCTAGAGCTCTTTGATTGTCCATTTCAGGTGCCCATCCACCCTCATCCCCACGACCATTTGTGAATCTCGGGTTGTCTTTTTGTAGGGTTTTGCCTAGTTCTCTGTGCACTGATAAATTCATGTCAATTGACTCTTGTGGTGTTTTTGCACCAATAGAACAGATCAAAATTTCCTGAATATCTGGAGTTCCTGGACCGGCATGTGCACCACCACCTAAAATATTTCCTAATGGAAAAGGAAATCGCCACTTTTTTGTCTGAGAAATTACTTTGAAAAAAGGCTCATCTCTTGCTTTGGCAGCAGAATCTATTGATGCTATGGTTAATGCGTATGCCACCGCGCCACCAATTTTTGAATAATTATCGGTGTTGTCTATCTTTCGAATCTCATGTTGTATGGATTTTAGATCATCCGAATCAAGACCTATGAATTTTTTGAGATTTTTATTTAAAATTTGGAGGCTTTTTTCAGGTTTATTGTCAGCAAAACTCTGTGCCTCGTATTTACCAACACTTGCTCCAGATGGGGCACAGGCTCGACCAAGATGATTTTTGTCAGAAACCACATCAACTTCAATAGTTTTACTGCCACGACTATTGTAGACTAGCCTTCCTCTAATCGATGTGATTTTTGGCAATCTATTCTAACTCAGATTGAATTTCCAAGTAGCGTCTTTGTATTGCTTCATAGAATGGAATAATTTGTTGCATTGTTTCTACAGTTGTCAACATCATCCTCCTACAGCAATATCTTTTCAAACCAAGTGAATCTAAAACTTTGACTGGTTCTTCTCCAGCTTTGATTCTACTTTGATAATCTTCGTATTTATCAGCAATTAGATTTCCACAAGTGAAACATCTGACTGGGATTAACACAAGGACAAAAATCAAGTAAGGTTATAAAAACCATCCATGGAATTTTGCTGCGGGAGTCGCCCAGCCTGGTCAAAGGCGCTAGCTTGAGGGGCTAGTATCTTAGGATTTCGTGGGTTCAAATCCCACTTCCCGCATTATTTGCTTTTCATTGATTTGATTAATTCAGCTCTTCTAATTTCTTCAGTTATCGCAATTCTTGTTTCTTCCACTAAGATTCTATCAACATCTAATTTTCTTCTTGCTTCTTTGATTATTTTATCAAAATATGCAAATGGATACAATTGCAAATAGAGTTCATCCATTTTTTCAAACATTTTTTTAGCATCTTCTGATTTTCCAATGCGGATTTTATCGTAAACGTTTCTACGCATCTCACCAATACAGTCCAGTAAACCTAGAATATAGGATTCCTCTTTTACCTGGAGTGATTCTAAACTTGGAATTTCTTTACCTTGAATTAGGGCTAAAAAACATGACGCTTCAACAAACTCTTGCTCTGAAGGAATCAAATACTTGTACAAAGTTTTGTT
>DAMC01000030.1:1770-3253 GCA_002499525.1 Nitrosopumilales archaeon UBA218 | reverse complement strand
CCGCAAGACTTGCAGGTAACAGCAGTTGTAACATGTGAATACAGAATATTTTCAGCACTGCATTCTTTACACTGTACCTTTTGGAATTTGCTTTTTGGTTTTGGAACCAAGATGTGGGCTCGCTTTGTCATGCCACTAGCTCCAATTTTCGTAGTCTGATTCCGTGCTTCATTGTCTTCTTTTTACATTGAGGACACGTAAAAATCAATGTTTGTTTTTTAGTAGTCTTTGCAGGTTTTGCAAGCTTTGGGAATTTTTGTCCCCCGTACCCTTTTTTGTCCTCTTCGTGTCTTCGCTCACCAATTGCAGAACCTCTTCTTTTTCCTGCTTTGTACAAGGCTACTTTTTGTGTAGTGTGAGTCTTGCATTTTGGACAATACCTGTTCATTTCCTTGGGTACGTTCATAGAAAAAGACCTCCGACTTGGTAATTTAAACAATGGCCCATATTGAACCTATAATAGAGCGTATCCCAAATTGATTGGCGTGTCTAGTCTTCACAAGATGATTAGTTCTCTTAATGCCGTTGCCATGGGAGAAAAAAAGGCCGACATTATTCTCAAGAACTGCTCGCTAGTTAATGTCTATACTAAAGAGATCAATACTGCAACTCAGGTATCTATTTTTCAAGACAGGATTGCCTATGTTGGACCAGATGCATCTCATAGCGCAGGTCCAAAAACAACAATAATTGATCTTCAAGGAAAATACCTGACTCCAGGATTTGCAGATCCCCATACCCACATTGATCAGTTCGTAATGCCATCAGAGCTTGCCAAGCAATCTTTACTGTGTGGTACTACTAGCTTGTTCTCTGATCCAATTGATATTGTCAGTGTCTGTGGTTTTGCTGGACTAAAAGAATTTGTAAAATCATGTTCGGGTTTGCCAATTAGGATTTTTTCTGTGACGCCAGGTGGTATACCCGTAGATCCAAAATTTAGTCATGGAAAAGCACTGTCTATTCAACAGGAAAAATCCACTCTGAAATTAAACAACATTGTGGGATTGGGAGAGGTTTTTTCTTGGACCAAGGTCACAAATCGCGACCCAAAAACCATGAAAAAGTTATCACAAATGCTTGATCAAAACTGTCTAATTAACGGGCACACTGCTGGCGCATCAGATAAAAAACTAAATGCGTACATTTCTTCGGGAATTTTTTCATGCCATGAGCCAATTGATTATGCGCAGGTAATGGAGCGATTGCGACTAGGAATGTGGGTAATGATGCGTGAGGGCTCTATTAGACGTGATTTGAAAAACATCATTCCGCAAATTATCCAAAACAAACCGTATCTGTCAAGACTAATGTTTTGCTCTGACGGACTGGACCCAATTGATATTTCAGAGCATGGACATATTGATCATTGCGTAAGAGAAGCTATAAAGCTTGGAATGGATAAAATCGATGCAATATCTTGCGCATCAAAAACATCATTTGATTACTATGGAATGGGCAAGGATTTGGGCGGGATAGCTCC
>DAMC01000030.1:993-1381 GCA_002499525.1 Nitrosopumilales archaeon UBA218 | reverse complement strand
TACGAAAGGATGTTTTACCTTCTTGGATTACAAAAACTGTAAAACTAGAACCAGTATCTGAGAAGAGCTTTACAATTTCCAGCAAAAAACCAAGTGTGATTGCAAACGTAATTGAAATGGATACAGAAATTATTACAAAATTATCCACAATAGAACTAGATTCCAAACAGGGAAATGTCTTGGCCTCTAAAGACAAGGATATCTGGAAGGTAGCTGCATTTGATAGGATTTACGGCTCTGGCAAAAAAGCCGTAGGATTTTTGAAAAATTTTGGTGCAGATATGGGCGCTTTTGCATCTACATGGAGCTTCCATGAAAACGACATGATAGTGATTGGCTCTTCTGATAAGGACATGGCCTTTGCCGTAAACTATTTGATAAAATCCCA
>DAMC01000030.1:0-692 GCA_002499525.1 Nitrosopumilales archaeon UBA218 | reverse complement strand
GGAAAAGTCGTCTCATTTTTACCTCTTCAGGTGGGTGGGATCTTGTCAAAAAATCCATTTGACGATGTATTGCAAAGATTTGTTGACATAAACCAAACACTGCGTGATAACGGTTGCAAGTTCCAAAGACCCCATTTGATGCCTCTATTTTTGCCGTTTCTGGCATTACCTTCAGTTAGGATCCTCCATTCGGGAATAATCGACGTCAAAAAGAGATCTATAATTTCTAGCATCACTTAGCAAACTTTTAAAAAAGGCTTTTAGAGATTTTTTTGTAATGGCATCAATTCAACAAACACCTCAAGGACCAGTTCTTGTACTCAAAGAAAGCGCACTCCAGCAAAAAGGCAGAGACGCACAAAAAAACAACATTATGGCTGCAAAACTCGTAGCCGATCTGGTCAGAACTAGCCTAGGACCAAGAGGTCTAGACAAGATGTTAGTTGACTCCATTGGAGATGTTACTATTACTAATGACGGTGCGACAATTCTCAAAGAAATTGACGTTCAGCACCCAGCAGCTAAAATGATGGTAGAGATTTCAAAAACCATCGACAACGAAGTCGGTGACGGAACAACCTCATCAGTAGTATTTGCAGGTGCCTTACTAGAAAAAGCCGAGGACTTGTTGGCAAAAGACGTTCACTCTTCAGTAATTATCGAGGGTTACCAAAAAGCTCAAGAAAAAGTCA
>DAMC01000064.1:900-3673 GCA_002499525.1 Nitrosopumilales archaeon UBA218 | reverse complement strand
CCTGAATCAAAAAAACCAAACTGACCAGATCCTAGCAAAACTGCATGCAGACAAACGTGAAGCCGAACAAGAAAAGGAAATTCTTTCGGAATTAAACATACTCTTGTCGATAAACCAGGACAGAATAGAACAAATAAAAAAAGACCATGAAACTAGCCACACAGCAAACATTCGTACAATTAACGAATTAGAAAACCAAAAAGAATTTCTTGTTCAGCTAAATCAATCATTCAAAGACGTTATTGAAAAGCTAAAGGCCTCCAATGATTCACTCCAAGAAAACCTCACCAACTCAGAAAAAAAATATGAGAAATTACACAGTGAAAGCATTGAGCAGGGCAAGATTATCAAAGAGCAGGCAGTTCACCTCAATAAAAAACAGTCAGCAATAATTTCACTTGCCGCAGTAGGAATCTGTGCCATAGCACTGACATCTTTTTTGTTCCTTACTGCCATGGTTGGTCAACAATACAAAGTAGAAAAAATTGGAACTATGCAAACTGGATATGTCATTCAAAACCTAAAAGGAGATACCATAGACACATGGCTTTCATGGAGACTGGTTTCCGGGACTCCTCTACACATAGGCATAACAAATGCTCAAAAATATCCCGATAAAATTCCACTAATCAAGGAAGTCATAGAGTCAGAGCAGGCAATACAAATCGATGATTCGCTTCTCCAAAAAGGGCCAAAGGGTTCAACTTCGACATATTATCTAGGCTGGCAAGGCGCATTAAAAAATTCGGCCTCTACGAAAACTCTGCTCTACATACCAACTGACCTGACAATAATTGACTCACCACACGGTGAAGGCGAGATAACCATAACATTGACGGATGACAAAAGTGGTGACGGTTATTCAGGATTTACCAAATCGATTGCCGATGATTCACAAAATCAAATTCTAAAATCCACAATCACCATTTACAGTGCAAACACATTACAAGACGAGCAGTTCAAGGCAATCCTTCGTCACGAAATAGGGCATGCATTGGGACTAGGTCATTCTTCTGCACAGGAGGAATTGATGGCACCCAACATTGTGACTGCCTATCCATACATTTCCGATTGCGACATCAAGACCCTAGTAAATCTCTATGATGGAAGCAAGAACAGCCAAGTCACCTGCGATAAATAAATCCAGAGCAATCACATTTACGCCAGAAACCAGATTTGAAAAAACAAGAATTCTCGAATAATGTGTCATAGTGTTCGATGAGAAAATCCAATAGATCGGCTTGCAAATTTCAGATATAATTGATCCACATAAATAATACAATACAAAACTCAGATCCATGTTAAAATTTCAAAATAAGGTAGTTCTAGTCACAGGAAGCGGTACAGGGATAGGTCAAACAGTGGCCAAATTGTTTGCTGAAAACGGGGCTAGCATCATAATTTTAGGAAGAAGAAAGGAACCATTAGAAGATACAAAAAAAATTCTAGACGAAATAATTAATCGAGTTAAAAGTAATGCCAAAGTCTGGCTATTTCCAGGAGTCGATGTAAGTGACGAGCTTGGCGTATCTCAAATGTATGATTCATTGCAAAAGTCAGGAGTTTTTGTGGATGTTGTAGTTAACAATGCTGGAGTATCAGGTCCTGTCACATGCTTTGCAAATTCCCCACTGGACGAGTTCAAGAGTGCAGTTGGAATTCACCTGACAGGGACGTTTTGGACTTCAGTTCAGGCACTCAAAGTCATGAAACCAGGTGCCAAGATTGTTACAATTTCGACATTCTTTACTGAGGAAAAATCCTACGAGCAAAGACCATACAGATTCCGCAGTCCATACACAGCTGCACAGGGGGCAAAGAACAGGCTCTCAGAGGCAATGTCATGGGAGCTAGTCGAAAAGGGAATCGTATCCATTGCCACAAACCCAGGACCGGTTCACTCGGATAGAATTTACAAGACAGTATATCCAAAGGCAGCCGCAGAGTTTTTGCGCGTCAGTGGATTTGAAGACCTAACACCAGAACAAGTTGAAATTGCAAACAGGGACATTGTCGGGCTTTTGGGTGAAGATGAAAAAACAACCAGCGCTGGAATTGCCAAGGCAGCTGATGCAGTTGCCAAAGTAAACGGGGCAGACCCACAAAAGATTTCACAGACATTATCAAGGCTGTTGGCAAAAATTCAAGAGATTGCAGAAAAAGTGCAAAAAAACACTTCATTTATGATTGCAGATAAACAGTTCCTGTCACAAATGCAAGTAGCCCAAACAGTTCTCACACTTGCAGACGACGACATTGCAAAAATCCTAAACGGCAAAGTCATACCAGGCGACAGAGTATTTTATCCAGTAAAGCCGCACATTACAACTATTACTCCAACCATGCAGCCAAGCTTTGCATCCCAAGTAGTAGTGTTTGCAATTGATGCTACAGACAAGCAAGATTCAGAGAGGGCTGAATTTCTGGCACAATATGTCGAGAAAAACGGTGCAAAAGCTGTATGCTTTATCTCAAACTCTACTCCAAAAGAATTTCAGGATTCCATCGGGGCAAAATTCCACAGCCATGTAATTGATTTTAAAAACCAGCAAGAAGTCCAAAGGTGGCTAAACACTGCCAAGACAGTTGGCAATCTTTCAACGCTAGTATACTTGACTGGCAAGGTTTCAGTTGAATCCAAGATAATCGACTTGTCCAGACAAAAATGGGACGACCTTGTAGACAAGTTCGTAAACACGCCTGCAACAGTAATCCAGACAGCACTGGAGACATTTGTGCCAGGTGGCAAAAAAGACCCCAGAAAATACAAGGG
>DAMC01000064.1:0-521 GCA_002499525.1 Nitrosopumilales archaeon UBA218 | reverse complement strand
GTAAACCAGGAACTAAGTGACGTCTTGGGTTCCAATGTAAGATCATTTTTGGTTTTGCCAGGTACTATAGACGGTAAAAACTCGGACAATGCAAAAATTGCAAATGCATTGAACTATTTTGTCTCTGATGAGGCGCGCAAATCATCCGAAGTAATATTCTGTGTCGACGAGTCAAGAGAATAGATGAAAAAGTTTTCCGAACTCAAGGTAGGAGACGAGTACCAATCTACATGTACTTTTTCAAAAAAAGAAGTCGAGGCATACCTTGCTTTTTCTAGAATCAAAAACACGATTTTTGATGACGATGAATACAGCAGTATTGTTTCCGGCCGTGCAATAATTTCAAGAATGGAAGGCGAGTTCACAAGACTCAGCCAGATTTATGGCAACATGATATTGTTATACGGAATGAACGGCGACCCCAAGTGGGAGAACCGAAACACCAGGTTTCTCAAGCCACTGCATGTTGACGAGATTTTAAAGATAAAGTACACAATATCGGATAAAAAAGACCAGGACGA
>DAMC01000097.1:10651-12489 GCA_002499525.1 Nitrosopumilales archaeon UBA218 | reverse complement strand
CTAGTGGTGGTCAAGATAAAATTGTCGCTCAACATGATAAAGGTAAACTTACTGCAAGAGAAAGAATCCACCTTCTTTTAGATGAGGGAAGCTTTACTGAAATTGACGCCCTTGTAACTCATCATTATTACGAATATGACATGCAGAAAAAAAAGTTCTTCACAGATGGAGTTGTGACTGGATATGGTACAATTAGTGGCAGACAGGTCTTTGTTTTTGCGTATGATTTCACAGTTCTAGGTGGCACGTTATCACAGATGGGTGCAAAAAAGATCACAAAGCTCATGGATCACGCTGTACGTACTGGTTGTCCGATAATAGGAATTGCAGACTCTGGCGGTGCAAGAATTCAGGAGGGCATTTTGAGCCTTGATGGATTTGCCGATATCTTTTATCACAATGAACTTGCATCAGGAGTTGTTCCACAAATAACTGCAAGCATTGGACCGTCTGCTGGAGGGGCAGTGTATTCGCCGGCAATGACTGATTTTGTTGTAATGGTTGAAAAAGCTGGAACCATGTATGTAACTGGTCCTGAAGTTGTCAAGACTGTTCTGGGAGAGGAAGTCTCCTTTGAAGAACTTGGTGGAGCAATCACTCATGGAACAAAATCAGGAGTTGCTCATTTTGTTGCAAAAAATGAATATGACTGCTTTGATAAAATCAAGACCTTACTGTCATACATTCCTTCTAACAATACTGACGAACCACCTCATGTTGTATCAGATGATGATCCAAACAGAGTTGATCATAATCTAATTAACAAAATACCTGAAAATTCATTGCAACCATATGACATGAAAGAAATCTTACTTTCTGTCGTTGACAATCACCAATTATTTGAAATTCACGAGTTATTTGCACAAAATGTAATTGTTGGTTTTGCTAGAATGAATGGAAGAACTGTTGGAATAGTTGCAAATCAACCCATTTATTTGGCAGGTGCTCTTGACATAGACTCTTCAAACAAGGCTGCTAGATTCATTCGATACTGTGATGCATTTAACATTCCAATAATCACTTTTGTAGACACTCCTGGATACATGCCTGGAACAAATCAAGAACACAATGGAATCATTAGACATGGCAGTAAACTCTTGTATGCTTACTGTGAAGCAACTGTCCCAAAAATAACTCTAGTAATTGGCAAGGCGTACGGCGGTGCGTACATTGCCATGGGAAGCAAAAATCTCAGGACCGATGTTAACTATGCGTGGCCTACTGCTCAGATCGCTGTCTTGGGTTCAGAGGCCGCAGTTAAAATCATGAACAAAAAGGATCTTGATAATGCAAAGAACCCAGACGAGCTCAAAAAACAACTTACTGCTGAATTTAACGATAAATTTGCCAATCCCTATGTTGCAGCATCCAATGGCTCTGTAGACTCTGTAATTGATCCTGCACAGACAAGACCTATGCTGATTAAAGCTCTAGAAATGTTAGCTAACAAAAGAGACAAACAACTTCCAAGAAAACATGGAAACATTAACCTGTGATACTATGATAAAAAAAGTTCTAATCGCTAACAGGGGAGAAATCGCATTACGTGTAATTCGAACATGCAAGGCACTTGGTATCAAGACTGTTGCAGTATACTCTGACGAAGATTACAATTCACTGCACGTCAAAAAAGCAGATGAAGCATATCATATTGGCAAAGCTGCCCCAAAGGAAAGCTATCTTAATCAAGAAAAAATACTAGATGCCATTTTGAAATCTGGTGCAGATGCAGTGCATCCTGGATATGGATTTTTGTCAGAAAATTCTGATTTTGCTCAACTATGTGAAGACAACAAGATCAATTTCATTGGTCCAGCTGCTGCATCAATGGATTTGTG
>DAMC01000097.1:0-10298 GCA_002499525.1 Nitrosopumilales archaeon UBA218 | reverse complement strand
GTCAAGGATGTTAATGAAGCCCTTGATATTGCTAACCAAATAGGATATCCAGTATTACTCAAATCTGTTTATGGCGGTGGAGGAAGAGGAATCAGACTAGTCAATAACGATAAAGAACTCAAAGAGGCTTTTGAAACAGTTACCGGTGAATCAATTGCAGCATTTGGTAAATCTGCAATCCTTGTTGAAAAATTCCTTGAAAAAATCCGTCACATCGAATATCAGCTTGCTAGAGACAAACATGGAAACGCGGTACATATTTTTGAGAGAGAATGCTCAATTCAAAGACGTAATCAAAAGCTAATTGAACAAACCCCATCTCCTGTTGTAGACCAAAAAACTAGGGATAAAATTGGCGAACTAGTTGTCAAAGCCGCCGAAGCAGTTGATTACACCAATCTCGGAACCGCGGAATTCCTAAGAGCAGACAATGGTGACTTTTACTTTATTGAGATTAATGCAAGACTTCAAGTCGAACACCCAATCACTGAACTTGTTTCTGGACTTGATCTAGTAAAATTGCAAATCGACATTGCTAATGGAGAACCTATTCCATTCAAACAAAATGATCTACACATGAACGGATATGCTATTGAATGTAGAATTAATGCAGAGGATACATTCTTGGACTTTGCTCCGTCCACAGGACCTGTTCCAGATGTCAATATTCCATCTGGTCCTGGTGTCAGATGTGATACTTACTTGTATCCGGGATGTACTGTGTCGCCGTATTATGATTCGTTGATGGCAAAGCTCATCACATGGGGCCAAACATTTGAAGAATCTAGACTAAGAATGCTCAATGCATTAAATGACTTTTACATTCAAGGAGTTGAAACATCGATACCTCTCTATAAAACAATTCTCAAAAATGAAGAATACAAAAAAGGTAATTTGTCAACCGATTTCTTGAAAAGATTTGGAATCATCGACAAACTAACGGAGGATATCAAAGCTGATCAAAGACAAAATCAAGTTGCTGCTATTGCTGGAGCCATAATGCACTCTGAATTCTTTAGAAGTAAAGTAAAATCATCAAATATTCCAAGCCATAGGTGGAAGAGCCATATGGACAGGAGATAAAAATGGAATACAAAATTTCTGATATAGAATCTGTCTTCCACGGGCATATTTTACAAAAAACTGGTGATTCGGATTACTTAATAAAAATAAATGATAAACAACACTCTCTAAAAATTCTAAAAATGAATACTCGTGGAATCGAATTCGTTTTGGATTCTGCAGTTCACACTATCAAATACATTGATGCTGGAACCTCACAAATGAAAATGGTAGTTGATGGAACCCCATTTACTGTGAACATGCATCATTCATTGAATGAAATTGTTTACAAAAATTCAGGCGGTGGGGATTCTGGGGATGCCCAAATCGCATTACACAGCCAGATTCCTGGCAAAGTTGTCTCCGTGAATGTTAATGAAGGAGATAGTGTGAAAAAAGGAGATGTTGTGTGTGTATTGGAATCAATGAAGATGCAAGTATCTATCAAATCTCACAAAGACGGAACTATAAAGAAAATTAAAGTAAAGCCAACTGCTTCAGTTGCAAAAAATGACGTCTTGGCTGAAATCGAATAAATTCTAATTTCTTTTCTTAAGAAAATCTATTATCTCTTGATAATTTGGCTCAACCAAAGGGCTCTCTGAGATCCATTTGTATGCAAGCTTTCCGTTTTCATCTATAATGAAAATTGAGCGCTTGGCTGCATCATATCCCTTAACATGCAACAAGTCTGGCATCAAAATATCATAGTCTCTAATTGTCTTTGATTTATAGTCGCCAAGAATTGGATAGTTGAAATGAAATTTTTCTGCAAATGCCTTGTTTGCAAATGGACCGTCATTTGAAATACCGATTACCTGAGCGCCCAACTCTGAAATCTCAGTCCATCTGTCACGAAATGTGCACATCTCATTAGTGCATACTGGCGAACTTGCCGCTACGAAAAACGACAAGATTACTTTTTTTCCCTTAAACTCGGATAGTTTTCTCATTTTTAGATCGGTATCAACCAACTCAAATTCTGGAGCCATTTGTCCTACCTCTACCATATCTAAAATTCTCTAATGAGGTATATCAATGATATTGGCATGGATTTCTGATCGCTAAATTTACTCTAGTTTTTTGCATAGATTTTTATACAAATAAACGGGTGTCAAGCTGATTTGGTTGGGGAATATGCAGCTAGCTATAGTCATGTTCTTCTGATGTTTGGATTTGCAATTGTAGCAGTAGGTCCAGCACTTTTAATATCACGTATGCTTTCTCCAAGGAAATTAAGTAATCCTGTCAAATTTTTACCTATGGAAGCAGGTCAAGTTCCTAAAGGTGAGGGAAGAACTCACTTTATGATGCAGTATTATTCGTATGTTCTCATGTTTGTAGTGTTTGATGTGATGTCAATTTTCTTGTATGCGTGGGGGAGTTCATTACTCCATTTACCAAAAACCGCAACTTTACCGATCATTGCATTTCTGGGAATAATGTTTGCGGCAATGTCATTTGCACTATTTCAATCCAAGAGGCGTAACATATGGTAAGTCTTAATATCACTAACGCAAAATCAAAAGGTAAGGGATTGAAATGCTAAAGGATCTACTTACACCACAAAACGCAAATGTGTTCATAGGAAAGTTAGGTGACGTTCTTGTAAAAGCAGTTGATCAACCACTTGGTTATGCGATTAACTGGAGTAGACTTTGGTCATTATGGCCTGTTCATATTGAAACTGCATGTTGTAGTGTTGAATTTGGTGCTGCATCTGGACCTAGATATGATGTTGAAAGATTTGGAATTATAGAAGCATTTGGCTCTTTAAGACAATGTGATCTGGTTGTTGTTCAGGGTACTATTACTAGAAAAATGGCACCTCGTTTAAGATTAGTTTATGATCAAATGCCTGAACCAAAGTATGTTGTTGCTATGGGCGCATGTGCCATTACTGGCGGACTCTATTTTGATTCCTACAATGTCTTGCCAGGAATTGATGGAATCCTACCAGTGGATGTGTATGTGCCTGGGTGCCCTCCTAGACCTGAAACCCTGATTCAAGGATGTATGTTGTTACAAGAAAAAATCAAGAGGCTAAAGGCTAGGTAATAACAATGAGTTCCTCTGAAACTACACCAGTACAACAGTCAGCACCGCCTGCTCCTCAATCTAGTGCCCCTCCAGCCCCTTCAGAGTCAAAACAACCACCAGTAAAAGAAATCCCACCTTTTGAAAAATCAATTGCTGATAAAATAGAGTCTCAATTTGGGTCCAAAGTTAAAATTGATTTCGTAAAACCCCTCAGAATTAGAATCAAAACATCTAAAGAAGATGTACTACAAGTAGCTAAATTCGTCCGTGATGAAATGCATTATGATCACGCGGAATCTGTAACTGGAGTTGATTTTCCTACAGAAAAAGAAATCGAAGTAGTTTATCATTTGGGCTCTTATACCGATCCTCAACTTGCAAATCAAGTTCTTGCTTTGGCAACTAGAGCACCAAGGGAAGAAAACCCGAATCCTGGATTTGATAGTACGCGATTACCTAGTCTTAGAGATATTTTTTACAGCGTAGAATTTCACGAACGTGAATGCTTTGAAATGCTGGGAGTCTATTTCGACGGACATCCTGATAACAGAAGACTGCTTCTACCAGAAGACTGGGCAGACCTGCCTCCACTACGTAAAGACTTTAGGAACAAAGGACGATAAGCATGAGTTCAACTCCATTACCTCCTGGCTTGCAAATTGAGAAAGTAGATGAGAGAATAATGACTCTCAACGTTGGACCTCAACACCCTGGCTCTGGACACATGAGAATTATTGTAAAAATTGATGGTGACTATATTGTATCGGCTGATCCAGATCCTGGATATGTTCACAGGGGAGAAGAAAAGATGGCCGAATATCGTAACTATGTTCTTAACATTCCTCATTTAGAAAGACCCGTAATTCACGATTCCTGTAATGTCTTGTATCCATACTGTCTTGGTGTGGAAGAACTATTAGGACTCGAAGTTCCAGAACGAGCAAAATATCTCCGTGTAATTGCATCTGAGCTAAACAGATGTGTTTACATACAATACTGGCTTGCAATCTATGGAATTTTCTTGGGACATTCTACAATGTTCATGTGGCCTGCTGGCGATAGAGAATTGTACATTGACATGCTTGAGAAAATGACAGGAGCACGTGTAACTCATTCTTTTTTCATTCCGGGAGGAATTAGAAATGATGTTCCTGCCAACTTTGAAGATATGCTACTAAAAAGAGTCAACTATTTTGAAAAACGCATCAAAGAATATGCTGCAATATTTTACGATAATCCTATTTTGATTTCTAGAACACGAGATGCGGGTAAACTTTCTCGAGAAGATGCAATTAGGCTTGGAACTACAGGCTCTACACTAAGAGCAAGCGGAGTTAATTTTGATCTCAGAGTAAAGGAACCTTATGATGCATATGGCGAATTGGACATTAACGTACCTACGCTTAAAGAGGGTGATGCTTATGCACGCTCTAAAATTCCTTGGCTTGACATGTTGGAGTCATGTAATATTATACGTCAAGCAGTACAAAAAATGCCAAAGTCGGGTTCTGTCAGAGTAAAACTAAAGCCAAATCCAAAGGGTGGCAATGACGAAGTGTACAAACGAGTAGAGTCTGGACGTGGCTCGCTTGGATGTTATGTAGTATCTCGAAATGCACCAGAACCATATCGAGTCAAGCTGAGCGTTGGTTCTTTTAGGAATCTAATATGTATGCCATATCTGCTTAAAGGAGAAAAACTCGGTAATATGCCAGCAGTTTATTGGAGTCTAAACTATTGGCCAGTGGAGGCTGACAGATAAAATGTCTACAATCGCACCAAAATTCAGATTCAGTTATTTTCTAAAGTCAATCACTGATAGTGCTTTCTGGGCTCTTCTATTACTAACATTGATTGGACTTCCATTTGCAATGATTGTGTTATTTTATCTTCGCCTGCCAATAATTGACGACAAGTTAATGACGCCTTATTTAGCTCTGACTACACTGGCAGATCCGTCAAGACAGATTCCATTGATTAAATCAATCATACATTCAGATTTATTCAGAATTACTGCATTTCCTGGATTTGGTTTTGCTGCTTTACTTGCAGCAGGAACAATATTCGTAGAACGTAAGATGCTTGCTAAATTGCAACTTCGTGTGGGTCCTTTCTATTGTGGTAAAATAGAAGGAATATTACAGTTGGCAAGCGATGGTATCAAACTATTAACCAAAGAAATCATCATTCCAGCCAAAGCCGATAAACCGATATTCTGGGCAGCTCCAGTTTTGTTTGTCGCAACTGCTGCAGCATTTGTTTCTTTAATTCCAGCAGCTAGAGGAGGTTGGGTAGTTGCAGATGCAGATGTTGGACTACTTGCAGTTTTTGCAATCATTGGATTCTTTCCAGTTATCACTGTACTTTCTGCATGGTCTGCTAATAGCAAATTCCCATTCATCGGTGGAATTCGTGCACTACATCAAATGGTCTCATTTGAAATACCTCTAATTCTATCAGTTTTGGGAATAGTGATTCTCAGCGGAACTCTAAACCTCACGCAGATAGTAGAATCACAATATCACTATTGGTGGATTTTATTTATGCCAATTGGGGCAATTGTATTCTTTATCGCTATGCTTGCTGAATTAGAAAGAATTCCATTTGACTTGCCAGAAGCAGAAAGTGAGATAGTCGCTGGCTGGCTGACTGAATTCTCTGGAATGATGTATGGACTAGTTCAGTTAGGCTCTTATCTGAAATTATATGCATTTGCAGCCCTGTTCACAGTATTATTCTTGGGAGGCTGGAGTGGACCAAATATTTGGCCTCCATTCCCAGAAGAAATCATCAAAGATGGCATAGTAGTTGGACCAGTTACTGCACGTTTCCCTGGCCTACCGTTACTAGATCAACAAATGTTAAACGATGTTCTTTGGTTCACAGTAAAAGTAGTAGGTGTAATCTTTTTCATTCTATTACCACGAGGTGTTTTCCCAAGAATTAGAATTGATTTGTTACTGCATATTGGATGGTACAAATTAATCGGTCTTGCCTTTGTTAACATCTTTATAGCACTCGCCTTGGTGTACGCTGGGGTACTTGGTCCTGGAGGGATTTTGTAAATGGGAACAGCAACTGGAATTATCAAAGCATTAAACTCTGGAATTAAGCATCTTGCTGTTAAAAGATTCACTCTCCGATATCCAGAACAAAAACTAAAGATGGTTGGAGATGGATATCAGTTCGATCCTAGCACCGGAGTTGGTATTGCTGGATACAAGGGAAGACATATGCTATTTCATGATCATTGTACTGGATGCCAACTTTGTTCAATTGCATGCGAGGGCGTCGCTGAAGCAATTTCAATGGTCAAGGTACAGGAAGAATGGAAACAAAATAAAAAAGCAATCATGCCGCAAATTGATTATGGTAAATGTGTGTTCTGTGGATTGTGTGTAGACGCATGTCCGTTTTATTCACTATACATGACGAATGATTATGAATTATCTTCATTTACCAAAGAAGGTCTAATTTACACTCCAGCACAACTGCAGGTTAAACCAAACATATCTCAAGACGTAGAGCTGAAATTCGACAATCCAAGAGGCGCTACGCATGGCTGATGCAGTTTTTTTAGGTCTTGCAATTATTACTATTGGCTCTGCTATTGGAGCACTTGAAGTTCGCTCTCTAATTTACGGCTCGATTTCATTGATGGGTACCCTAGGCGGAATTGCGGGTTTCTTTTTGTTATTGGACTCACCGTTTGTTGCAATGTTCCAAATTGCAGTCTATATTGGTTCTATAGCTGTATTGATTCTGTTTACTGTAATGCTTGTCAGAAGAGAATTGATTTTTATCAAAATCGAAGACAAACGCAGACGTTATGCTGGAGTAGGATTAATGCTTGCATTGATGCTTGGATTGGGAGCAATAATTATCAGCTCTGGAGTAAAATCAATCACCACAGATGCCCCGCCAGTTGACTTTAGGAAAATTGGGGAAGACTTTTTGACATATTATTGGCCTGCACTTGTTTTGATGGGATTAATACTGGCCTCATCAGTAATTGGCGCATTAACACTAGCGAGAAGGGAGGATATTACAAATGACCAACACACTTCTTGACTTTCTTATAGTATCAATTGCATTGCTAGCAATTGGAATCTATGGAATATCTGTTAAAAGAAATGCCATCCGTATGCTTTTTGCTATTGAAATGATTGTCAATGCTGCAAACCTCAACCTTGTTGCATTTGGTAGATTCCTACCAACCAGTCATGGACAAACATTTGCGCTCTTTTCTATAGCTATTGCAGCTGCTGAAGTCGCTGTAGGTCTTGCACTAATTATTGTGGCATATCGTATGTACAAGAATGTCGATATTGCTGAATTCAGGAGCCTGAAGGGTTAATGGAATACGCCTTATTGCAGGCAGTTTTCCTGCCCCTCTTACTGTCACCAATAGCCTACATCTTGGGCAGAAAAATGGGCCCCACCGTAGCAACTTGGTTTACATTTGGTGTTTTATTGTATTGCACTTGGCTAGTAATTGATGTCTCCCTTTCTGGTAGCTATTCAGAGCATTATACTTGGACAAAATTATTTGGAGAATTTGGTTTCAAACTTGATGGTCTTGCAATTCCATTTGCTGTGATGATCTATGTGTTGAGTACAGTTCTGGCATTATACTCTAAACCATACATGGTACACAAATTCCATGAATTATACGAAGAACACGTTCATCACTCTGAATCTCATTCAGGACAAACAACTACGATAGTGGGTTCAAGTGAATTAACTGGTTACGTTAACAGACAATCAGGCCTGTATTTTGCATTATATCTCGTGTTTGCTATGGGTATGCTTGGAACAGTTCTTGCAACTAACCTAATAGAATTTTATGTTTTCTTCGAGGTCATGCTGATTCCGGGTTTCTTCTTAGTTGCATTCTATGGGGATGGTCCAAGACGAAGAATCTCACTAATGTTCTTGTTCTGGACACATGTTGGTGCAGTTGTACTCTTACTAGGATTCTTGACAATAGGACTTGCAGTTGGAAGCTTTGACTTTGCAGCAATATCTGAGGCAAAGATTCCTCAAAATGTTCTGATGCTTGCGGCAATAGCAATAGTGTTAGGACTAGGAGTAAAACTGGCTGCATTTATCTTCCATATTTGGTTGCCCTATGTACACGGAGCAGCTCCTACACCAATTAGTGCCCTGTTGTCACCAGCCATGATCGGAATTGGCGCATATGGTGTTTTCAGATTAATTGTAGAATTCTTACCCTCAACATATGAGCAAATGGCTATCTGGTTACAGGTCTGGGGATTGGCCACGATGATTTATGGTGGCGCCATGGCTCTGATGCAAGATGATGTCAAGAGACTTTTGGCATACTCTAGCGTTTCTCAAATGGGATACATATTGTTTGGAATTGGTTCCTATTCCGTACTGGGGTTGGCAGGAGCTGAATTCATGTATATTACTCACGGATTGGGCAAAGCTCTCCTCTTCATGACTGCAGGTATATTGATTGTTCAATGTGGCACTAGAAGTTTGACTAAACTTGGTGGATTGGCAGGTAAAATGCCTATCACTGCTGTGTGCGGAGTAATTGGCGCACTGACAATTGCTGGCGTACCACCAACTAGCGGATTTATGGGTGAGTGGACTCTATTTGCTGGCGCGTTAGATACTGCTGTAAAGCACCACTCTACAATACGAATGGTGACCTTTGGATTAGGATTGGTTGCAACTGTAATCACAATGTCTTACATGCTATGGATGCTAAAACGAGTCTTCTTTGGAAAACTACCAGAACACCTTTCTCATGTCAAGGAAGCAAGCTGGTACATGACTGCTCCAATGATGGTATTGGCTGGATTCACAATTGTTGTTGGACTGTACCCTGACATTTTCTTTAAGGATATCTTACCGTATATTCATGGAGTGTTGAAATAGATGGAAGCTAACTTTTTGGGTTTCTTACCAAGTTTTGCACCAACTAGTGCATGGCTTGTCTGGATTTTACCTTTCATTGGAGCATTAATTATTCCAGGAGTAGGTAAGGCATCAAAGAACGCCACTGGATATGTTGCTGTGGCTTTTGCTTTAATGAGTGCAATTTCCGCTGCTACTTTACTTTCTGGTGCTCTACAAGCTCATGAGGTACATGATCAAGTAGATTGGATTACTTCTATTGGTATCAAAGCAGGAGTATTAGCTGATCCTCTAGCAGTAATAATGGCAAATGTTGTGGGCTGGATTGCGTTTCTAATCATGGTATACAGTACCGGCTACATGAAAGGCGATAAGGATATCACTAGATTCTGGTTCTGGATGATGTTCTTCATAGGCTCTATGCAAATTATTGTGTTATCTGATAATCTGTTGATGATGTTCTTTGGCTGGGAAGGAGTAGGCCTTGCATCGTATGCACTAATTTCATTCTGGTATCGGGACAAAGACAAGGATCATGTTGGAGTCAAGGGTCGTACGGTATTGGGATTACAGGATTACTATTCACCAACACACTCTGGTATGAAGGCATTCATCATGACTAAAGTCGGAGATATTATGATGCTTTCAGGAATGTTCTTGATTTTCTCATTTGCAGGCACATTTGGTTTCAGAGAATTACTGAATGAAACAACATGGGCTACACAAATGCAAGCTCAGGGATTGCTTGTCCCAGCAGCTGTTTTGCTATTTGGTGGCGCAATTGGTAAATCTGCACAATTCCCTCTAAACGAATGGCTACTTGAAGCAATGACTGGCCCAACTGCAGTTTCTGCACTAATTCATGCTGCAACAATGGTTAAAGCTGGAGTTTTCTTGGTTGCAAGAATTGGACCGCTGTTCTTCGCATTAGCTGCTATGGGCTTTTCAATGGATCAGTTCTTTGAGGTCATTGCATGGGTAGGTGGAATTACTGCATTACTGTTAGCAACACAAGGAATGGTTAACTCGGAAATCAAAAAGGTCTTGGCATATTCAACTGGATCACAAATAGGTTACATGATGATGGCAATGGGCGTAGCTGGACTATCACACCAGTTTGTTGATGGTTACACTGCAGGATTCTTTCACTTGATATCTCATGCAATGTTCAAGGCATCTTTGTTCATGGCGGCTGGTTCTCTTTTGCATGTAGTGGGTTCAAGATTCATGTCGGATATGGGTGGATTACGCAAGTATATGAAAAAGACTTATGCGTTCATGTGGGCAGCAGGACTTGGATTGATGGG
>DAMC01000025.1 GCA_002499525.1 Nitrosopumilales archaeon UBA218 | reverse complement strand
GGTTGTTTAGTAAAATCATAGTCATCAGAGGTCATCGTTACCCAAAAAAATAACTCATAGGCACCTGTCTCTTTGTTAACTTCTCCAATATTCATGACTTCAATTGCAATCTTCATTTTTATCGGCTTGGTCGGTTCCTCGGCATATGCAAAATTATTCGATTCTGCTAGAATAATTATGGTAAATACCGCCAGTATTGAGAGCAAAAGAAGTATTTTCACTGAAACTAGTCAATTCTAAAACCATTAAAGAGTTTGTCCTCTTTCCGCATATTTTCGACATTCTGAACGTAATAGTGGTTGATTACTTTCTTTTTTGGCGTTTGGTGTTGCGACAAGAATGGAACAAGTACGTGAGAAGGGAATTGGACACAAAATGTAAAGCCAATAAAGGGATTTGGACCCTTGACCCACGGTTTACAAAACCGTTGCTCTGCCAGGCTGAGCTATATTGGCAATGATTTTCTAACAAAAACTAGCGTTTTAAAATGTTAGTGCAATTCGCCACTCTTTAATAGAGTCAAAATAAAAAATCAACAAATGAGATGGATACCTCCAAAAAAACTCAAGGTCCTGACAATAATGTTTCTAGGAACCGGAGCTTGGGGAATAATTGCTGGAACACTTCTTGTAAAGCCACAGGTGTTTGTTTTAGAACTTTTTGGAGTTATCAATTTGTGCCTTGGCGGATTCGTCGGATACAGATACTTTACACAGGGACCAAAGCCTGAGAGTCTATCTAAAAAGCGAAAAAAGTAGCGCAATTACAACCATGATGTTAGTTGTAAAATGCATTGCATAAGAATGGTTTAGCCCCTTTTTGTCATAAACATATTTGAACAAAAATCCAATCGGGACAAGTAATAACGCCATGTGCAGTTTAATGCCCATTGCAAGATGCGTAAAGGCCCAAACTAGGACCATCTTTTTTGATTTTCTAAAATACAACTCTTCTACGTGGTTTATGTGAATAAACATGTACAGCAAAATTGGAATGAATGGAACAACTCCCCAAAACCCCTGGGTTGCAAATGGACCAAATGCGATATTGTATCCAAGCCAACTCCAGTTCAAAATTGGTATCTTGTCCACAAATGGATACAGGGTGAAAAGATATCCTGCTAGAATTCCAAATGCTATTGGAGCATAGACTGCAGACTTGATTCCAATCCTCAAATCATGAATTCGCTTTTTTGTCTCTTTTATCAAAAGCAGGGACGATGCAACTGTGAAAATGTAATACCCGACTACGAATTCTTGGGAGTTTAATGCAAAATTAATTGGATATCCGAAAAAATCCACGAACATAATTCCTCTTGGTTAAATAATAAGATGTGCGTATGTTTGTCATGCAAGTCGGAGATGCCGCACCTGACTTTGAGCTGGAGGCCAATGATGGCACCAAAGTCAGACTATCATCGTTTAAGGAACAAAAAAACGTGGTTTTGTGCTTTTATCCAAAGAATCATCTTTTCATGTGCCCGTCAAAAAAGGTCTTTGAGGCAGCTCAGTCAATCATATCGTCATATGGTGATATTATCAAGGCAGACGCAGTTTTGTTTGCCATTTCCGTTGATACTGTTCAGGCACAAAAAGAGTTTGTCGAGCAATATTCTGTGCCATACTTGCATCTCTCTGATACTACCAAATCTGTTTGCAAGACATATGCTGGACTGAACATGGCAGGCCTTGCCAAGCGAACCACTTTCATTGTGGATAAAACAGGAATAATTCAAAACATATTTTCCGACATTGATGCCAAGGCTCATGGAAAACAAATCGCTCAGAGCTTGGAAGATTTGAAATAAGTATAATAAATCCAAGAATCGCTACAAAAACAAAATGCTTGATCTTGTTGCAAAAAAATTATTCCTGACTAAAGGAAAAGGCGTGCATGAAGACAGACTTACTAGCTTCGAGTATGCATTGCGAGACGCAGGAATTGCAGGCACCAACATTGTTCTAATTTCCAGTATATTCCCACCACATGCAAAAATGGTCTCAAGGGCAGAGGGTCTCAAACTCATCAACCCAGGACAGGTTTTGTTTTGCATTTATTCCAGAAACCAAACAAACGAGCCGCACAGATTGATTTCAGCATCAGTAGGAGTTGCCCAACCAAAGGACTCTGACAGGTATGGCTATCTATCTGAATACGAGGCATTTGGACAAAACGAAAAGCAGGCAGGCGACTATGCAGAAGACATTGCAGCCCAAATGCTTGCATCATCACTTGGAATAAAGTTCGATCTGGACAAGTCATGGGATGAAAAAAGAAAACAATGGAAGATTTCTGGAGAAATCTACAAGTCAATGAACATAACCCAGACTGCAGTCGGTGACAGCAAAGGAAGATGGACTACGGTATTTTCTGCAGCAGTTCTGATTATCTAGATTTAATTCCTTTCAAATAATACGCTATGGCACCTGCTGCAACTGCACCAATAACTACCAAGATGATTATCTCTGTGGTTCCTATGCTAATTGGTGATGAAGCAAGTGCGGAATTTGGAAAACTAATTTTCAAGTCGTTTGAATTTGCAGAATATGTTGTACCATAAAGATACATTGCATCGATTTTTTTGCCTGAATTAGAGTCAAAGAAATAACCGCTGCTTTCCAAGCTTGCAGGAACAGTTTGATTGCCTGTTGTTGTTTTCTCTATAATGCTATTAGCTGTTGCAGTAGTTGACTGGTCCTGCGGTAAAATCACGACATGAACAATCGAGTTCAACGGGAAAAAACCTGCCTTGTAGTACTCTGATCTTTTAAGCTCGTCGACCTTGAAATATTTGAGAGGATCAACTTCACTCATCTGTCTTGCAGAGTCTGGATATTTTTCGGCGACCTTTAGTTGCATGTATGATATTTGACCCTTGGGCAATATCGTAAATGTCACTCGTGCAGAATCGTCTTTTGCCAATTTTTGCGCAACATCGTAGAATCCACCCATGCCGCGAATTTGTGATGGGATAAGGTCTCCGGCAAGCGTGTTAAACAAATAATCGCTACTCTGGAACGGCATTACATATACTGCAGAAACAGTATCCCTTCCGGAAACCTGGCCTTCAGTACCTAGTACTTGATTTGCAGAATCATCATAGTGGATAAATGCTGAATGAAACTTGGTGTCAAATCCAAGGAACTTGTCAATGTCTCCAATTATCATGTCGCCTGAAGTTTTGGCCTTTTGCTGGGCTTCCTGAACTGGACCTTCACTGTCTACTCTTTTTACATTGATCATGACACATACCCTGTCCTGTACTCCCAAAACACACTGGTCCTCGTTTGTGATAATTACTGCAATTACGTTGGTATCGTTGTGTATCTTTGCATCAAGCTCTTTTGGAATCTGGAATTCCTGCAGCGACGTAGTCTGCAATGATATGGAAGCAGTAACGTTGTTTGATAATTTTTGATCTACAAGTACGGTGGCAGTTTCATGAAAAGTTGCAAGCCTTGGCTGCTCTGCATATGCATTTGCAACATATGTGACTGCAAGGGCCAAAAAAACTAGGACAAAAATTCTGCGCACGATTCGGAGCCAATGTTTTTTACTATTAACCTTGCGGAACAATGATCGAGTCAAACATTTAAATTCAAATTCTAATTTTCGGATTTTGACATCGATTCAAACCGTTCGGGGAACAAAAAAAATGACTGGCAGCCAGTGCGTAAGGCTGCCAGCCCCATTTTCACTTAAAGCAAAACTAGTTCTTTTACTTGGGATTTTATGTAATCAAATCCGTCTTGCCAGAACTTGGCAGAAGAAATGTTGATTCCGTATTCGCTAAGGAGGGTTTCGGGTTTTTTGGAGCCGCCGGCTGCCAGAATCTCAATGTATGCCTTCTCAAAGCTTCTGCCCTCCCTTTGATACATCTGAAACAGCGACAAAGAAAGCAGGTTGCCAAACGAGTATGCATAGCAGTAAAACGGAGTATGGTAAAAATGCGGAATGCAAGACCATTCCAGTGAAAAATCATCGGAGAGTTCTACGGAATTTGCAAACTGACTCTTTAGGTTGTTAAGGTATGTCTTGGATATTTGCTCTACAGTTGTTCCATCTGCAATCTGCTTGTGGGCATCGATTTCAAATATGGTGAAAAATGCCTGGCGCATTACTGTTGCATAAATGTCATCGATTTTCTCTGATAGTATCGCTGCTTTTTCGCTGTCTGTCATCTGCTGTGCGATATTGTCATACAGTAGCAACTCTGAGAATGTTGATGCAGTTTCTGCTAGTGGCAATGGTGCCTCTGATACAAGAATTGACTGCTTTGATGCTGCCTGACTGTGTACTGCATGACCAAGCTCATGTGCCAAAGTAAAGACATCCTTTGATTTTCCTGCATAGTTGACCAATACATAGGGCGTCAGCTTTGGCGATACTGTGCTACAAAATGCTCCGTCTCTCTTGCCTGGCCTGATTTGAGAATCAATGTGGTTTTGAGTGAAGACACGTTTTGCATAATCTGACAATGTGGGGCTGAACCTATTCAGTGAATCTAAAACCATGGACACTGCCTTGTCATAGGTATAGTCTCTTTCTTTGAATTTTTTTGCACTAGGTGCATACAGATCATAACGCCTTAGCTTTTTGAGTCCAAGGGATTTTGCCTTGAATGCAAAAAACTCGTAAAACACACCCGAGTTTTTCTTGCACACGTCCAGCAGCACTTGGATTGTCTTGTCGTCCACATCATTTCCAATATTTCTAATTGATATTGGAGAAGAATATTTCCTGATTTCAATTCCTTCATCTTTCCAGTTCAGGACTAGGTTCTGGTATATTTCACCAAGGACTCCTTTGTTGGAATCAAACTTGCCCAACAGGGTCTGATATGCGGTTTTTCTCAAATTTGGATTGTTACTTCTAACTAGTACACTGAGCTGCTCACGTGTCAACTTTTTCTTTTTGCCATTAACTGTAATGATGTACTCAAATGCATTTGTTATCTTGTCGTATAATTTTACCAGTGCAGTAGAGCCGGTAACGTCTAATGTGTTGATTATTTTTTCTTCAGGCTCTGATAGGGAATATTTTGCCAGCAGGCGCTTGTGTCGCAAAAACTCGGATATGCCTCCGGCGTCCTTGATTAGTCTGTTTGCATTTTTCTCGTCAATTTTGCGCTTCCACCACAGGTCAAAAAACAGAGTCTTGTTCTCTATCTCAGAGCCAAGCTTGGATATTTTTGTCATTAGTGAGGTTGCCTCGTCTGACTGGGTATTCGAAGAATACAACAATGATGCATATCCACCTAGCCTGCTAGCATCCTCTGTCAGGGATTCTATGCTGTGGATGATCTCAAAAAATTCTTTTGACTTGATACTGGGAGTTAACTTTGATTTTATCTTTTCAAAGTTTTTGACCTTGGATTCCAGTCTTGCTATCTGTTTTGTAAATTCAGGACTCTTGTGGTTTGGTGCAAGCTCACCAAGATTCCAGATTGCTTGCTTGTACATCTGAAATTTTCTGGCGTTTTTCCTCTATATCTTTATTCTAACGACTAAATAGCGTGGGATTTTGTGTCAAATTGGACTGGTCGTCTAGTTGGTTAGGATGACGCACTCACACTGCGTAAGGATTTTTACAATCCCGCAAGGGTCGTGGGTTCGAATCCCGCCCGGTCCACTTTTTTCATATTTCACTTTTTCCTGGAACAAAGTTTGTAGATTTTTTAATTTTACAAAGCCAAAACAATACATAAAAACAGACAAAGCGTCAAAAATTTGTTGAAGGCACTAGTTTACGATAATTATTGTGAGGGCAACGACTTTGCATCAATTTTAAAAATCAAAGATGTTCCGGAACCTGCTCTGAAACCAAACGAGGTGATTTTTCGAGTAAGGGCAGCGGCTTTGAACTACGATGATATCTGGGGAATGAGAGGAGCGCCACTCAAAGTACCACTACCTCACATTTCCGGCTCTGATGTGGCAGGAGATGTAATTGCAGTTGGACAAGACGTCACGGAAATCAAAATCGGGGACAGGATTGTCTCCCATGGAAACATGTCCTGCAGAATCTGCAAAAATTGTACGTCTGGCAGGGAATTTGATTGCAAAAAACGCAAGGTTTGGGGTTTTGAAACCGGTCCTCTGTGGGGTGGATACTGTGAGATAACGCACCTGCCAGAAGTCAACGCAATAAAAATCCCTGAAGGCGTAAGCTACGAGCAGGCAGCCGCATCCTCGATGACACTCATGACTGCGTGGCACATGTTGGTTGGCCGCGCAAAAATCAAACCAGGACAGCTTGTCTTGATTATGGGCGGGGGCTCGGGAATGGGAATCTTTGGAATCCAGATTGCCAAACTCTATGGGTGCACGGTTATTGCAACTGCGTCTGGGGACAAGCTGCAAAAATGCATTGAGCTTGGAGCTGACTATGCAGTTGATCACAGAAAGGAAGACTGGTACAAACAAGTGTTTTCAATTTCTAAAGAGTTTGCAAAATCAAAGGATGGGATTGCCGGAATTGACGTCATCTTTGAGCACATTGGCGGTACCCACTGGAATAAAGAATTGACGCTTTTAAAATACGGAGCAACCCTGGTCACCACAGGCGCTACTACAGGCTATGACGTGGTCTCTGATCTGAGACACATTTTTTTCAAGGGTACAAACATTCTGGGCTCGACTCTGGCTAGCAAGGCAGAACTGGAGGATGCGCTGTACTGGGTATCAAAGGGCAAAATAAAGCCGGTAATTGACTCTGTGTACAAATTAGAGGATGCAGTTGAGGCTCACAATAAAATGCTAAACGGAAACATCTTTGGTAAAATAATAATGAAGCCATGATAGAGACAACCGAGTTAGCCCCTGGGCTAAACGTCTGCAGAATTGTAAATGGAATGTGGCAGGTGGCAGGAGGCCACGG
>DAMC01000034.1:5899-9476 GCA_002499525.1 Nitrosopumilales archaeon UBA218 | reverse complement strand
AAAACCAGAACAGGTATGGTAAGAACAACTCCCAAGAACAGTAATTTTTTGAGACTTTTAGCTTCAAGCTCCTCTGCAGTTTCTGAGACATCCTCAGAGATTATGCCGTAACCTGCTTTGCTAATCAGATTTCTAATATCAGATAGGGAAAGCAATGCGGAATTATATTGAATCAAAACTGTACTATTGCCATAATTTACAGATACCTCTTTGATTCCATCTACTGATAGTTTTTTTTCCAAATTTTGCGCATCTGACGAATCTGTAATGCCAGAAATTTTTAATGAAAATTTTTCATAGACTAGCGAGTAACCAGTGTTTTCTATGGCAGTTTCTATTCTGGATAGTTCTACTACATTTGGATCAAATTCTATGCTGGCCTTTTGCGTTGCCAGATTAATATCGAACTTTTTGATTCCTTCAATCTTGGACAAAGAATATTGGATTGAATTAACACATCCAACGCAATGCATACCTCCAATTTTTAGTGCAGTACGCTTTAGTTGGGTTTGTTCCGGCACAATCCAGTTATTGCTAAAACATAGTTAAACAGATTACTTTACAATTGTAAGATATCAAGCCTCAGATACTGGGGTAAGATTGCAATATTTGATAAGGAGTATCAAAAAGTAACAGAAAAAAGATGCATCTAGTTACAATATCAATAGACATATTATCAAAGGAAAAATTCAATCATGAAAGCACAACTCTAGACATAGCCAATAATAATTTGCAAAAAAATATCCATAACACTATTAAGAAATTCCAAATGGTGCCAGTAAACATTATACGTCTTTGAGGGAAATTGCTTTTCATGAAGGTATTCAACGGTAAACAGTCAGCTCAAGACTACATGGCTGCTCATACTTTGGCATTTTCAACACCAGAATTAACTTTGATGCGTTATGCCTTTTGGTTAGGAGATATAATTCCAGATCCAAAGGATAAGGACAATACAATTCCTAGAATAATGGCTTATGTTGAAGAAAAAGACTTTGCACCAGTTGAGATTATTGACGAAGATCACTATGAGCCGACTGGTGCTGTGAGAATAACTGGTACTTATGGAAATGTGAACAAAGTTACAGGTGATTCTAAATTCTGCTCAGAGTGTGGCGTAAAGATTTCCGCATCTGCTAGGTTCTGTACAGAGTGTGGCGCTACCCAAGATTAGACAATCTTTATCTCAAATAGCTTCGTTACCATACCATGGCAAACAAAAAGTCACCAGCACCTAAAAGCTGGGATAAGCTATGGGATGAATATTCTGTTCTACTAAAAAAATGGGCGCAGAATTTTGATACCCTACAAAAGACAAGCTCGGATGTTCAGGCAAAATACAATGAAGTACTGCTGAAAGCATCAAACGAGTCCAGTGAAAAAACAATCAAAGAATTCCACAAAAACTGGCAAAAAGCCATGAACGACGCAGCACTAGAAGCGTTCAAACAGTTTGATAAAAACTGGCAGAATGTAACCAACCAGTCAGGCATGGATCAACTAAAGACTTACGGAGAACTCATGGATAGTTTTTCAAAGACTTGGCAGAAAATGTGGCAAAAATAATTTTTTTAATTTTAAACTTTGGTTCCGCACTTGGTGCAGAATTTTGCACCAGGTCGCAAATCAGAACCACATGACTTGCATCCCGAAGATGAGCCAGTTCTTTGCGGCATGAGTGTAGGATCCGGTGAGGGTAATGTTCCAGGTGAAGAAAATCCTTGTTGTGCAGAAATAATTGACGGTGGTCGTCCAGGCACTTGTGGAGTAACTTGGGTTCTAGTCATACTGGGCATTCCTGCAAATCCAGGTGAACCCATACCAGGCATTAGTCCTGGAGATTGTGTTGTTCCCATGCTTCCAGCTCCAGCTCTGTCGATTGCTTTTTTCAGCTCAAAAATCACCTTGACTGCTAAAAATTCCAGTGCGGAATATGCAACTGTGTAATCGCCTAATTTTTCAAAGAATTCTTTGTCGGAAAGTTTGCCTTGTTTATACATCGTATTTGCATCCAAGAATGATTCATAGTATCCTTGGGAATCCTTGAAAAGATTATCCAGTTTTTCTGCTAAAAGATTGAGTGTGTCAACCTCACCAAGCGACATGCAAAAAATCCATCAAAACTGGTATTAATTACTTGGGATCCAAAAAGAAAGTTTTAGGCGTTTGCTAGTGCGCGCTCTATCATTCCTTTGTAGGATTCTTTAGAAGCTGCGCCAACTTGTTGGGCAATAACTTGACCTTTGTTAATCAACATCAATGTCGGAATTGAAAAGATGTTGTACTTTGCAGCCAATTCATTTGCCTCATCAACGTTTACTTTGACAAACTCGACTTTGCCTGAATAGTCCTTTGCAAGTTCCTCGACTACAGGCCCGACCATTCTGCATGGTCCACACCATTCGGCCCAAAAGTCCACAAAAACTGGTTTTGCAGAGTCGATTACTTTTGTTTGCCAGTCTTTAGCATTTGAAACGTGATCTAGTGCCATTTTAATCAAAAATGCTGGTTTCTTTCACACCTAAATAGCTAATGGTGAAGTTCGTCATGAGTAACATATACTTTAATTGGATCTGGCCTTGATTCCTGATTATGAGCTCCGAGCTTCGACTCAAAAAACTGCGTGGTTCAGGCGGGTTTGTTATGGCTCAAGTATCTGATGATCAGCAAAGAAAGGGAAACCTTGGAGGACCTGATTTGTTTTTAGCTCCAATTGGCAGAATTGATTCTCAGCTTATTTCAAAATTTTTCTGTAATACTTGTGAGAAAGATTATGAGGGTGGTCCAAAGATTGAATTTGAAAATCCCAATGAAGAAGTGGCGCAGAATCTAATTCTCAGAGAGCGTGGCCAATACATCTGCACTACATGTGGTAGTACAATTGCAGAATATCGTGAATTCCAAAAAACCGGCGAGGTAGGTCTTGCAAAACCAATCTCAGATGAAGTACAATCAACACCATCTCCAAAAGTTGAACAGCCAACCATCCAACCAATTGCAGCGACAACATCTGATTCAACATTTAGCTCAATTGTAGGAATGTCAGTCTATGATTCCAATGCAAAAAAAGTTGGCACTGCAAAGCAGGTAGGAATTAACTCTTCACACCAAGTAGTTCTAGTGATCACAAACAAGGAAGGCTCCGATATGACTATTGACTGGGCTAAAATCAAAAAAATCGGAGAGATAATTCTTCTGGGAGATGGTTCTGAGACAAATGCGTCTAAATGTTCTTGCGGTTTTGAGAACAAGCCTGGTTCCAAGTTTTGTGAAAGCTGCGGTACAAAGATCTAGACATGACAAAAGCGCGTGATATTGTTAAAGATGTTTTAATCGTAGGAATTGGTGTTGCTGCAATATGGATAGGTCTCCAAGTGGTATTTGGTACACAGAATCCATTCTATGTTGTTTCTAGCGGGAGTATGATTCCTGTTTTACAAGTGTATGATGTTTTGGTAGTAAATGGAAACGTTCCGTTTGAAGATATCAAAAAAGGCGACATCATCGTCTTTAACAGGCCGAGTGGTCATGACAGGGTTATAGTTCATCGAGTAGACGCCATACTAAATGATAGTCC
>DAMC01000034.1:5360-5582 GCA_002499525.1 Nitrosopumilales archaeon UBA218 | reverse complement strand
GGAACAGATTTCCCAATTACAAAGAAAGAGTACATTGGTAAGGTAATCTATTGGGTACCACAGATTGGTTACATCACGAGAATTTTAGCTCCACCAATCAATTACATCATTATTGCAGTAATCATAGGAATAATGATAGTAAAACAATATACTCAAAAGACAAAAAAAGAGCCAAAATTTGAAACGGAAGCACCTAAAGAAACCGTCTCAAGTACAGAATTT
>DAMC01000034.1:1439-5019 GCA_002499525.1 Nitrosopumilales archaeon UBA218 | reverse complement strand
AGAAAATATTCAGATAGAAAATACTATGTAAAAAATAGATAAAACAGGTTTATTTTGTAATCTTGAAAACCCGTTTAAAGTATTCCGAGTTTTCTTTAGATTCTTCTTTGTCGTTTACTTTGGCTAAATTCTTTGCCAGATTCTTCTTGTATCCAAGCTGCATTTGCCTTGCAATTTGGATTCTTTGGGCTTGAGGAGAACCTGCACCGTGCATAGATTCAGTCAGATAACCTACTGCATTTCTGCCCAAAGTCATGTTTTCAATTAAACGAAGAATTCTCATTCTGTTTTCTACATCAACACCATTTCGGCCAGCAAGATATTTTTTGAGCATTGGTCCAGTTACTGGATTTCTAAAATCTTTTTCTGAAGGCATTGTAACAACTATTCCGCCTGCAATGTCTTGTGCTAATCGAGATATTTCGTATGGGAATCGTGTAACGTTATGTTTGCATACGTTTGCCAACATATCGTCATTTAACCAAACACCCGACTTCATCTCTTGAGCTTGATATGATGATAATATTCCGGCAGCAAATATTGACTCGTTTAGATGAGTCATTTCAACTAGTTTCTCTCTAATATGAGATACATCTGGAATACCATTATAGTCAGAAATTGCAGCTGCTGCTCCAATTAACACATCACCAAGTCCTGTTTTGCAGACATAGCTTCTTCGATGATAGCATGTAAATCTCTCAACTAACATTGCGGCATATTCTACTTCACCATTCATGAAAATTAGTTCATTTGGAATGAATACATTATCCAGAACAACAATAGCCTCTTGGCCGGCAAATTGAGAGTTTCCTTGATCAATTTCTCCATCTTCCATGCTTCGAGTATCACATGATTGTCTTCCATAGATGTATGTTATACCTGGTGCATCAACAGGAATTGCGCCCACGATAGCCCAGTCCTTGTCTTTTTCAGTGAGACGGATTGTCGGCATTATTATCATCCAGTGGGAGTTAATCACGCCTGTCTGGTGAGCCTTTGCGCCAGTTACGTAAACTCCTTCAGGAGTTCTCTTAGTAATGTGAACAAACAGATCAGGATCAGCCTGCTCTGAAGGTGCCTTACTTCTGTCTCCTTTGACATCAGTCATTGCACCGCCGATGACAAAATTTTCTTCCTGCATCTTTTTGATGAATTCTAAGAGACGTTTGTGATAATTTGTATGATGTTTCTCATCAATTTCAAATGTAGTGGAATGAAGTGAATTGAGTGCATCCATACCCACGCATCGTTGAAAACATGTACCAGTGAGCTGTCCGAGTTTTCTCTGCATTTTATTTTGGAGAACCAAGTCATTTGCCGATTCAGCAATATGCAAGAATCTGTTGACCCTTTTTCCAGAGATTTTAGACATTGGAAAAGCAAGTTCTTCTTCACGTACTGCTAGATCATATGTTTCTGCAACTGCATTAATAGAAGGACGAATCATTGGATGCGCTACTGGATCCAAGACTTTTTCTCCGAAAAGATAAATTGTTAATTTTCTGCCCTTAAGACTTTGAATGTAATCTTGGCCAGTCCTAATTGCCATGAGTATCAAACCACGAACTTGTATAAATATTGACTAGCGATCGAGTATGTTCCCTTGTTGAGAATGTTTAAAAATCAAAATGAAAACTCATGCCTAAAAAATATTCAGTTGATTAAGCAAAATATAAGATAGTTTGACCAAAGCTTTAGATCTATTTTTACTCCATCGATTTTTGTCTGCAAGAAACAAAATTTTTACAAGATATCATCTGCAGGTTCACCAAGTATGTGCTCAATATATCAAATAATTTTGAAAATATCATATCTGCTGTGTTTTAGTAGAAAAAAGAAAGCATTCCTCACAGAATGCTTTCGCATCAGGCATCCGCATTGGGGATTGGTAATGCCTGATACAGGCACGCCATAGGCTCAAAAATTGCCTGGTGTACATTGGTCAATTTGATTCATAGAGTATACTAAGCTAAATTGATCAGTTTTAAGCTAAGTTGTTGATTGGATCTAATAGCAAACGATTCACAAATATCATTATGCGAATTGACTCGTGTAGAAAATGTGGATTTGAACAAAAAGAGTACAACAATAACGAATTATGTCAAGTCTGCAAAAAGAACTTTGTACAGTTTGTTTGCGTTAAATGTCACACAGTTACAGACCCGCAATATCATACGCACAACAATATCATTAAACCACTAGAGATTACTATCTAGGATAATCCAATTCTGACATCGAGGACCTTGCAGCCTTTGCCCTCTTCCATCACTAGGACTGGATTCATATCAAGTTCTTTGATTTCAGGAAAGTCTGTAAGTAATGCAGAAAGTCTTTGAATAAGCTCCGATAGTTTTTTCTTATCAGCTGGCTTTTCTCCACGTACTCCCTCCAATAGTTTTTTGGTTCTAATAGAATCAATCATGTCATCTGCTTCCTTGTTAGAAATTGGTGCTAGTCTGAATGTGACATCTTTGAGAACCTCAACATAGATTCCCCCCATTCCTAACATAATGACCTGGCCAAATCCTGGTTCCTGTTTAGAACCAATGATAAGTTCTTTGCCGCCCTTTACCATTTCTTGAACCAGTACACCTTTGATTTCTGCTTTAGCGTTGTATTTTTTTGCGTTTTTAATTATGATATCAAATGCCTCTTTTACAGACTTTTCATCAGCTAGTCCAACTTTGACTCCACCAGCATCTGATTTGTGGATAATCTGAGGAGATGCAATTTTCATTACAACTGGATATCCGATTTTTTTGGCAGCCTTTGCAGCGTCGGCAGCAGTTTTGGCCAAAATACTTTGAGGTAATGGAAAGCCGTATGCGCGTAGCACCTCTTGGCCTTCCTCCTCTAACAAGTTTGTACGTTTTTGCTTTCTAACAGAATCAAATACTTTTTTTGCATCTGCCTTTTTGACAGGGAATTTAGCTATAGTTCCTTCAGAAGAGTTTACCCATTTGCTAAATCTCAGCATTGCACGTAGAGCACGTATTGCACCTTCAGCATAAGTATAGAATGGTACGCCGCCATCGGCAAGAATTTGCTTGTTTGTGATTCCTTCATCAAGACCCATCAATGACGCAAGCATTGTCTTTTTGTATTTTTTAGACATGGAAACAATTACTTCGGCTAGTTTGTCGTAATTCAGAGTAGCAGAAGGAGTACACATCGCTATGACAGAGCCAACGTTTTTGTGCACCAATACATTATCCAGTACACCACTGAATCTGTTGTAATCAGCATCGCCCACAATATCAACGGGATTACGTGAGCTTCCCCAAGGAGGGATTACAGCGTCAATCTTTGGTCGGATATCCTCAATTGAGGCCATCTTTATGCCATATTTGGAACACGCGTCAGTAGAAATAATTGCAGGACCTCCAGCATTTGAAACGATTACAAGATCTCCTTTGAGCGGTAGTGGTTGTTTTGAAAAAGCAACTGCGTAATCAAATAATTCTTCCATAGTATCAACACGTATTGCCCCAGATTGGTTTAGTACAGCATCGTAAATTTCGTCAGAGCCCATTAATGCTCCAGTATGAGACATGGCAGCCTTTGCACCCTCTGGGCTTCG
>DAMC01000034.1:588-1051 GCA_002499525.1 Nitrosopumilales archaeon UBA218 | reverse complement strand
TCTGCAAGCATCTTGAGTAGATCAATTTCGTTAAGGTCTGCTTTGTTACCAACACTGATTACTGCTGAAAAACCAATTCCCTGAGCACTTGCATCCTCTACTAACGTAGCACATATTGCGCCACTTTGTGAGATTAGTGCAATTTGGCCTGACTTTGGTGTAACTTTGAGAAAAGTGGAATTCATCATTGTCTTTGGATCCAGATTCATTACTCCAAGGCAGTTTGGACCAATCATTCGTATGCCGTATTTTTTAACGATAGACTTGAGTTGTTCTTCTAGTTTCTTGCCTTCCTCATTTACTTCTTTGAATCCAGCAGTAATTACAATAATTCCTTTGATTTTTTTCTTGCCACATTCCTCGACTACTGCAGGTACTACGTCATTTTTTGTAACAATAATAGCGAGATCAATTGGTTCGGAAACATCAAGCACTGTTTTGTAGGCCTTCATGTCAAAAACCA
>DAMC01000034.1:0-267 GCA_002499525.1 Nitrosopumilales archaeon UBA218 | reverse complement strand
TCCTACGCTTCCTTCCTTGTCAGAGGCTCCAATAATTGCAATAGATTTGGGTTCGAGTAAGGAAGTCATGGTTTTTGGCTCGAATATTTCGTAAATAAAGCTATTCTTAAAAAATTCTGATCTCTAGCTGCCAAGCATTTTGCCGGCCAAGTTTTGAGCTCTTGGAATCCAAACTATTTTCAAATTTTGGATTTTAGTCATCAAAGACCAAGATTTTCTTGCGAGATCTCTTAGTGTTTCTGAATTAATTGCATATTCGTGATTGAG
>DAMC01000082.1 GCA_002499525.1 Nitrosopumilales archaeon UBA218 | reverse complement strand
GCTTCAATAGATAATGAAATAGCTTCTTGGTGGGCTTGTGCAAACAATCCTCTGTAAGATTCTAAATCGATTACTAGCTCTTCTCGCTTGTATTGAATGCCTTCCTCTAGTGCCCCATCTAACAAAACACCTGCCTCGACTGACTTGATGTCAAGTTTTTGCAATAATGTTGCAAGTTTATCTGGGATGGGTTGACCCTTTTTGACTGGAGTTGAATCCTTTAGTATCCATATGGTTCCTTGGTCGATTTTTGTTGGAATGCCTGCCTCTTTGAATTCAGTTAGCATTGGACCTGGAGCAATACCTGTATTTTTTGCTGGAACGTTAATGTCCACACTAGCAATATCTCCGCCTCGACCAAACATCATGATTTTATTCTTTCCTAATAATACGTTGAGCTTGAATGGTGACATGTTGGTAAACATCAATACGCATTGACCTGTCAATGCTTCGGCCATTTTTGCAATTCCTGGAACATTTAGTTTAGCAAGGGCCTTCTTTGCAACTTTATCTTTGATACTAATGATTTCAACTTCGCCCAAGAATTTTTTTCTTAAAGGCAACATCTGTGATGAGCGAACCTTTTCCATTCTGACCAGAGCTGTCACTTTGTATTTTGCAGGAAGCTCTTGTAGCTGTTGATACATTCTTGTCTTCTTTGCTGGATATTTTGTTCTGTTCTCGTGCATTTACTTTTTCGCCTGTTGTGACTGTTTTACTGGTTTACCCATTGATGTTTTTACAATAATTTTTCTAATATTTTTGTCTCCGCTTGGAAGTTTTTTCTCAATTGCATTCAGGATTGCATGAGCATTTGCTGCCACATCACCATCATCCATTGACTCATCGCCAATTTTACATGACATTGATAATGAATTCTTCACTTTAACTCTGATTGATGATCTGAATCTGTCCAAAAATGACTCAATTGGAGCGTTGAATGGAACTGGTATTGGCATTTTCCCTCTAGGACCTAATAGCTGTCCCAAAACTTTACCTACCGTCGTCATTAACTGTGTGTCTGCTAAAAAGAAATCATAATTATTGATAAATTTACGAGCCTCTCGTTTATTTGCCGCAATAGTGTTTAATTCATCACCGGAAACAACTCTGTCGGCATTTGCACTTTTTGCTTTGAGTCCCATATCTCCACCCGCCATTACACAAACAGTAGTTGGCTGGGAAAGTCTTTTTGGAAGCTGAATTGTCTCGTTCATGGCAAAGCCCTTCTTAACATCAATATCCTTTAGGATGACGTACATTTCCAATGTCTGCTTGAACTTGCGTTCCTTATCTTGAGACTTTGCATCCTTAATCAATTTGGATAGTTCGGCTTCGTTGATCAACGAAAACCTTGCAAAAATGCCTCTTTAAAATCGTTAGTGTCTTCGACCATTAGTTTGACTGAAAATTGTAAAATTTTCTAATTTCCAACACTGGAAACACATAATGTGCAATTTTTCATGCCTAAAATTACATTTATTAACATCAAACTGACACTTTTGAAAACATTGCATAAACTTGATGATTTGGACATGAAGCTTCTCTATGAGCTTACCAAAGATGGAAGCATTTCAGTACCGAATCTCTCAAAAAAGATGGGAATCAACGCATCCGTTTTGTATTCTCGAATAAAACGACTCACCAAAAAGAAGTTAATCAAAAAATTCACCATATTAGTAGATGAATCCCAATTGGGAATTGGTGTCAAGGCCACAATTGGGATTAACAGAGATCCAAAACTCAAGGATGCAATTCACAAACAATTACTCCAAACCCCAGAAATTGTCTCAATATCTGAAGTCACAGGCAGATTTGACATAATGGTCTCAGTTCATGCCGAAAATCTAGAAGAATTACACACTATAGTGATAGACAAAATTGGTAAAATAGAGGGAATTCAAAGCACAGAAACCTTTGTTGAATTACAAAAAACCGACAAAGAACCGTCTTATTTAGTATCCAAGTAATTTACTTGAATTTATCATCATATTTTCCCGCGTTTATGTCCGCGGTAAACTCTTTAGGATTCTTACCTTCGATTTTGATTCCCAAAGAGACACATGTTCCTGCCACTTCTTTTGCTACGGATTTTATTGAAGTTGCATATGATGATTCTAGTTTTGCCTTTGCGACTTTAACGATTGAGTCTACTTTGAGATCTCCTACCCAAGTTGTGCCACTAGTTCCAGAACCCTTTTGAATACCTGCCTCTTTTAGAAGCAACGCAGAAGCAGATGGAATACCAACAGTTACTTCCCATTTCTTCGTCTTTGTATCAACAGAAACTGTAACTGGGACTTTCATTCCCTCAAAATCTGCAGTTTTGTCATTAATGGCCTTGATTATTTCCATAATGTTTACGCCTAATGGACCAAGTGCAGGACCTAACGGAGGACCAGCAGATGCGCCACCACCTGTTACTAATGCAGAAACGGTTTGTGTATCGGCCATGTTTGTAACCTTTTAGATGACGATTTAATCCTTCCTAAGCGGATGTGGATAATTTCAGATAGTTTGAATCAACAGTTACTGGAAGCTGGTAAGGAGCATCTAACAAAATTACAGTTGCTTCCTGTTTATCATTATCGACACGTGTAACTGTTGCCTTCATGCCCTTGAATGGACCTCCAATAATCTCAACTATGTTGTCAACAGCGATTGTTGGGGCAACGCTCTTTGTAACCAAATAACCTTCAATGTCTTTGAATTCCATCTCGCCACGTAATTGTCCTCTAATGTGTCTAATTCCTTGCAAAGAGTTGAAAGCAGCACTTGCATCCTTTGCTTCAACCACGATGTATCCTTTGAGATTATCGACTAGTAAAACAGAGTACAGACTAATCTGACCAGTGTTAATCTTGTTTTGGAGTAGGTTCATGACTACTTTTTCCTGACCTCCGGTGGTCTTTACTGCAAAAAGGTGAGTTTTAATTTCTTGAGACAATTCCATCTATCCGAATCTGAACACCGAAAATACAAACTGAATTATAAATCCAATCGCCCCGATGCCTCCAATACCCAAAAGAACCAACCTTAGATGCTGCATATAGTCATCCTTGTCGGATTTCTTGGCAAGTTTCATCGTGTTTACCATGTTCTTTAGGGTTTGTTCAAGATCCATTGGTGGGATTTAATATGGTGTCCTTATATTTTTTGGGACATGGAACTCCTTGTCGCATATGAGCAAGACCCCGCTGGATACAATATGGCAAAATTCATCTCTTCTGATATGTCTCGAGACGGTGATGTCTTTCGAGGAAAAAACTTTGATTTAGCAATAATTCCCAGCCCTGCGATTTCTGCTGACTGGTTAGAACAAAAATACCACTATGACGGTTTTGTCTTTTTATCAAAACATGCGGCACAATCAGGCGAACTTGCTCTAACGTGTCATAGTACTGGAAACTTTTCTACTGCACAGTTTGGAGGAAATGAAAAACAAGTGGCTATACCACATCCTCATTTACAAAAATCTTACATGAAAAAATTATCTAAAAACAAGGATTCGTTTCCAAACTTTCAAATCATTATAGAGGCAACTCATCATGGACCCACTGCATTATCAAAACCAACAATATTCATCGAGATTGGAACTACTGACAAACAGTGGACTGATGAAACACTGTGTAATTCTATTGCAAAACTGGTAGTTCAAACTATGAATGAACCACTTAACCGATCTCCTGTTGCAATTTGCTTTGGTGGTACTCATTATCCGGAAAAATTCTCTCATGAATTAATTGATGGAGTTCATGCATTAGGAACCGTCATGCCAAAACATGCATTGGAATTCCTGGATGAAAAACTATTTTTGCATATTTTGTCACAAAATGAGAAGGCAAAAACTGCTTTACTTGACTGGGGAGGATTGGGACCTCACAAACAAAAAGTTCTGGACTTGCTTAGTACAACTGATCTTCAAATCATTAAACTTTGAAAAAATTAGATCAAGCAGTTTACAAAAAATTACTACTGGTTCCCAAGGGTAAAGTAACAACCTATGGGGATCTCGCAAAGGCAGTAGGTATAGAAAATGGCCAACGTATCATCGGTCAAATCATGAAAAGAAACCCACACCCGGTAATTATCCCTTGTCACAGAGTCGTCAAGTCGGATGGTAAAATTGGAGGTTATTTCTATGGAGATAAAGTCAAAACAAAAATGCTGACTGATGAAGGCGTAGTGATTAATAATGGAAAAATCAAAGATTGGGATAAAACAATTTTTAGGTTCTAGATTTTCTATGCTCTTTCACTTCTTCGATTAGATTTCGAAGGTGAGCAATGTTTCTAACAGTATTGCCGCCAATCTTCTTGTACAAGCTCCAAAATTCTGGATTTGTAATCTCTTTTCTGTCCTTAGAAACTTTTAGTCTATGTCGTAATGCTCTTACTTTAATTACGTAAACCTCTTTTTTGCCTACTCTTGCACCCTTGCGACCTTTCTTTGAACCCTGAGTTGTTCCACGCTTACCTTTCTGAGCCTTTTTGAATTTAGCTCTTCCACGTGATGTGCCTTTAGCTGACTTGATTGTAATTGCACCTGCTGTAATAAGACTCCTAATGTTCTGTCTGGTAATTGCATCTGCTATGTCGTCAGATCTTTCTGGATCAAACTTGATTCTGGAGAGTCCGACTCCAACAACTCGTGAGACGAGTCGTTTTTTTGTTCTAAGATTTACTACCACTTGATTTCACTCTCGCGTTGAATATTTTGAATTTCTTTTGCGTTGCCACGGTAACAATTTCAATACGTTTCTTAGTTCCTACTCCGTGAGCAATTCTTAATCCATCTGTCTTTGGGTTTAGTTTTTGTAAATCATTAACATTGTGAATTAAGTTATCCGTAAATCCTGATGGGTGTAATCCTCTTGCAGCCTTTGGGCCACCGTAACCGACTTTCACAAGACCTGGTCTGCCACGGAATTTCTGTTTTCTTTGGTGGTTGTCTACACCTTTTGGCTTTCTCCAAGAGTCCTCTTTTAATCTTCTATAACGCCAGCTTTCTTGTCTAACAAAGTCTGGTCTATTCTCATTACTTTTTGCGCGTAAAGCAAGAAGCTCTTTATTGATAGTCAATACGATGGCTCTTGGATTTTTCAATAAATAGGTTGCCATGCGATCCAACAATAAAAGGTAAGAGATAATAATAATGCGGAGTCGATGTGGATATTCAGCAAGCCCTGTTTGCTGGACATGGTGAGAAAAAATGGAATCTAAAACAACCTTAACTCCAAAATTTATCGCCCAACTAGATGCTTTTGGAATCAAACCGTCAAATGTTTTTCGAAATCTTTCACCTGAAAAACTAGTAGAAGCCGCGGTCCAACGAAATGAGGGCGTTGTAACGTCCACTGGGTCTCTGTCAGTAAAGACTGGCAAGTATACTGGACGTTCTCCTGATGATAGATACATAGTGGATGACGATGAAACTCATGACAATGTGGATTGGGGTAAAGTTAACCATCCTTTCCCAATTGACCGATTTGACAAAATTTTAACAAAAATGAAGAAATTCGTAGAAGGTAAAGAACTATTTGTCTTTGATGGATTTGTTGGTGCTGACAAAGACCATCGACTAGCAATACGCGTAATAAATGATCATGCGTGGCAAAGCCTTTTTGCAAGACAACTATTCGTTAGACCGTCTGCAGCAGAGTTAGATGGTCACGAACCAGACTTTACAATTTTATGCATTAATGGATTTGAAGCAATTCCTGAGGTTGATGGTACTGGGACGAATGTGTTCATACTAATTGATCTAACTAAACGTCTGGTCCTAATTGGAGGAACCAGCTATGCCGGAGAAATGAAAAAGTCAATGTTTGGAGTAATGAACTACCTCTTGCCGAAAAAAGGAGTTTTCCCAATGCACTGCTCTGCAAACATTGGCAAAAATGGGGACACTGCATTATTCTTCGGATTGTCTGGTACTGGAAAAACAACCCTGTCTGCAGATAACGACAGAATGCTAATTGGTGATGACGAACACGGATGGTCAGACAAGGGAGTGTTTAACTTTGAAGGCGGATGTTACGCAAAATGCATTAACCTCAATCAGGAATCTGAACCGCAAATCTGGAATGCCATCAAGACTGGCGCTGTCTTAGAAAATGTGGTAATTGACAAACAAACACTCAAACCGAATTTTGATGATGGCTCTCTAACAGAAAACACAAGAGCAGCATATCCATTAGAGTACATACCCACTGCAATCTTTCCGAGTGTAGGGGGAAATCCAAAGGTCATTGTTTTTCTTACAGCTGATGCCTTGGGCGTTTTACCTCCAGTTTCTAAACTTACCAAGGAAGGGGCGATGTATCATTTCATGTCTGGATATACCAGTAAGCTTGCTGGCACTGAGAGGGGAATCAAAGAACCAAAGGCTACATTTTCAGAATGTTTTGGCTCACCGTTCATGCCTAGACCTGCATCAGTATATGCCAAGATGTTGGGGGATAAAATCAGAAATCACAATACTGTTGTTTATCTGATTAATACTGGATGGTCAGGCGGGCCATACGGAATTGGAAAAAGAGTTTCAATCAAGTATTCAAGGGCAATGGTTACTGCTGCACTAACTGGAGCATTAGACATTGTAAAATACAGACACGATGAACTGTTTAATTTGGATGTACCTACGGAATGTCCCGGTGTTCCATCCGAAGTATTAGATCCTAAATCTACATGGCAAGAGCGAGATGCCTATGACTTGTCTGCAAGAAAGCTTGCACAAATGTTCGTGGATAACTTCAAGAAATTCAAAAATGTTGAGCAGTCTATTGTTAACGCAGGACCGAAACCCTAACTTCGTTTTCTACTCATAATCAAACCCGCTAGTACTATAACAAAACCAATTCCAACAAGTATGATCAACTGTCTTTCGGGCAATCCAATATCTGGGATATTGCTCTGATTGGCAGTTCTCACGATGATTGTATTGTAAAAAATTACAGTTTCTTTACCTGCTTTGACTTCTGCCTGAATGCCATATTTTCCAGGATTTTGAACTATGATGGAAGTTGATTTTGTTGGAGTAATGGAAGCAGAATTTACTAATCTGTCATCATCATTGAAAACAGAAATCTTTGCATATGACCATTCTTTCTGAGAATTCACGGTAAAATCTAGCTGGCCGTTTTTATCTGTGGTAATCACATCACCCTCTGCAATCCGAAGCAAAATCGGTATGTGTTGAATAACTCTGTCTTCAAGAATTATCGCTCCTTCATACTGCCCTGTCTTATTTTGAATCATGTTTGCTTTGATGTAAAGTGATGAACCATTAATCCAATGTTCAAATTTTGCAATTTTCTCATCAAACTTGATGTGGATTTTTGGATTCGGCATGGTGTGATCAATTGTATCTAAATCGATCTTGACAGTCTGGGATTTTGAAAAAGGAGAAAGATCCAAGATGGCAAAATATGGATTGATTATTAGATTTGCATCAAATGCCTTTGTCACGTTTAGTCTACCGGCACCACTAATCTCCTGAGGAAATGGATTATCATACATATCTGATACCGGATCAGATGAGGTCGATATTATGGACCTGATTTGTTCTGGTTTGAGATTTGGATTTTTTTGTAACAATATTGCAACGGCACCTGAAACATGAGGTGCGGCAAAGCTAGTTCCACTAGTAAGATTGTATCTGTTGTGTATTGATGTTGTGTTCACAAAAACCCCCGGTGCCACTAGATCAGGCTTGATGTAAAACGGTGAGACGGGTCCACGTGAACTAAAAAAAGACACAAAATCTGGATGATAGAATGCGTTTATCGTGCCGACTGTTTTGTTGGCAAGGATTGCTCTGAGTTCTAGCCCGTCCTCCAATGACATGGATACTATGGGTATTCTCGGTTTGTAATCTGGCCCCTCGATTTTGTTGTTTAAATCACCCAAGAAAATCCCCGACTCGCTATTGTAAACAATTATTGCTTTGGCCCCATAATTTGCAGCATTCTTTTCTTTTATTGAAAAATACAACAATTCATTTTTTGTATCACTACCACGTTGAACTAACAATATCTTATCCTTGACATCCATTCCTTGCAGATCTGATTCTTTTCCATATTTTCCAAAAACAATCTGTCCAGATACTGGACTTGATAGTGGTTTAATTCCGACCATGGGAATTACTTGAAAACGCTTGCCATCGATCTCTAACGTGGCAACTAGACTTGCAGTAATATTGTTGTATGTCGCACCAACAGTTATAGTGTGTGGGTCTTGCCCCGGACTCCCTATGGTTTTTAGTTCTGGACCACTATTTCCAGCAGCTGCTACTACAACAACACCTTTTCCAAATGCATAATTAATTGCGTCATCAATTTTGTCGTTTGTGCGGTTTACTCCTAAACTTAGGTTGATGATTTTTGCACCGTCGGATACAGCTTTTTCAATCGCTTTCACAATTAAGTCAGATGAAACACCGTTACCTGTATCGGAGACCCGATAAGCAAGAATTCTTGCACCTGGAGAAACACCTTTTAGATTTCCATTTGCGGCAATTATTCCTGCAACCTCGGTTCCATGACCATTCGTATCTTGTGGAAAATTATCGTTCTCAACAAAGTCATAACCACCAACAACTTTTCCATGAGGACCAAAACCGGAAATATCTGTGTGATTATAATCGACACCCGTATCGATGACTGCAACCTTGATCCCGGTACCATCAAATCCTAATCTATGAGGATGTTGCACCCCAACATATTTTGCCGATTTATCCAAAAATACTTCTGATAAGGGATCTGTCTGAATTTTTACAGAAAAAATTACTACCGTGATGATAATCACAAAAAATGTAAAAACTAAAAATCGAGCATGTTTCATGTTCTGGATAATGTTTGATTAATGATGTTCGTTTTATTTCTGGTGTCATTAAGACAAATAATTAAATTGGAAAACAAAACACTATGTTCATGGGAAAATTCACACTTCCTGAAGTACCATATGCATACGATGCATTAGAGCCACATGTTGATGCTAGAACTATGGAAATACACCATACAAAACATCATCAAGCATACACAAATGGACTAAATGACAACTGGGAAAAACTTCCGGCAGACATGCAAAGCAAAGACCTACTTGATGTCTTGGCCAACATTTCATCTGTTCCAGAGGCTGTTCGTGGAGCAATCAACTTCCACGGAGGCGGATATGACAATCATAGATTGTTCTGGAATAACATGAAGCAAAATGGAGGGGGCACCCCAGGAGGAAAGATCGGAGATGCAATCAACAAAGCATTTGGAGATTTCAATTCGTTCAAAGAACAGTTTTCCACAAAAACCGTCGCAGTTCAAGGTAGCGGTTGGGGTTGGTTAGTATTCAACCCAAAAACAAAAAATGTTGAATACAAAGCAATGCCAAACCAAACAAGCCCAAGAACAGAAGGCTTGACTCCGCTCTTAGGATTGGATGTATGGGAACATGCATACTATCTCAAATATCAAAACAAAAGAGCTGATTATGTTACTGCATGGTGGAACGTAGTTAACTGGGATGAAGTAGATAAGCGCTTGACAAAAGCACAATAATCTTACTCTTTTTTGTTTGATTTTCTAAAATTCATCATTTGTTAAACACTATGTAATTAATTTTGTTTGTATGATTAAAAAATTTATTGTAAAACTGAACAGAGACTGACTGTCATTTAGTACATTATGAATCATATTCAATTAAAAGAATACTATTAACAAGATATCAATTAAAATTTTTTAATTCATAGAAAATATACTATCTAGTTCATAGATGATTTTTTACAAATGTTGATATTTTTCTAACTTGGATCTTTGTAAGTTTTCGAGTATTGTAAATTTTAATTTTTAATGAATGCATTTATTAGCCATCTGAGAGTTTTTTGAGCATGAGTGAAGAGCAGGCTCAACAATTTTTGTATCAAATGCAGATGTTGGAATCTATAGCATCTAGCTTGGAGCAAAAAGAAGCGGCAATAGTGAACTTTCTACGAGAGGCAATGGCGTCAATTGAATCAATAAAGAACTTGTCCGGCGGACAAGAGGTTGAATCTCTTGTCCCTCTGGGTCTGGGAGCTTATGCCAAAGCAAACATTGCAAATAACTCAAAAATTTTAATGGATATAGGAGCGGGAATTGCCGTTGAAAAAGACCATGGCTCAGCCATGAATTATCTGGAAACAAGAATAAAAGAGCTTCAAGTTGCACTCAACGAGACTTCTTCTCAAAAGCAACAAGCAATGATGCAACTGGAACAAATGAAAGATCAAATGAATCAGATGATGCAGCAGGAATCTCCTAAACAGTAAGTGATTTTATGTTTGATAAACTAAGAAACGCTTTTGCGTCAGTTGCTAAATCATTCGGAGAAAAAGAACTAAAAGAATCTGATATTGATGATGTTCTTTTTCAGCTAGAAATAGCATTGATGGAATCAGATGTGGCAACAGAAGTGATTGACTCGATCAAATCTGATATGAAAAAAAAATTAACCGGTGTATCTGTAGACAAAAGCCAAATAGAAAAATTCGTTCAAGATAATCTTGTTGGAACAATATCTCAGTTATTTGATGCTGCAGGAACTGTAGATATTTTTCAAAAAATCCACTCTAAAAAAAGCAACAACGAACCATTCATAATTTTATTTGTCGGTATTAATGGTACTGGAAAAACAACATCTCTTGCTAAATTAGCATATTTGCTAAAACAAAACAAGTTTTCAATTGTAATCGCTGCCGCTGATACATTTAGGGCTGGTGCAATAGAGCAACTGACTGAACATGCAAACCGATTAAACATTAAGACTGTAGCACAGAATTATGGTGCAGATCCTGCAGCAGTAGCTCGTGACGCAGTACTTTATGCTAAATCTCACAAAATAGACTGTGTTCTTATTGATACTGCTGGGAGAATGCAAACTAGTAAAAATCTAATGGATCAAATTGAAAAAATTACTAAAGTTGTAAATCCTGACTTCAAAATATTTGTAGGAGACTCACTTGCTGGAAATGACACTGTCAATCAAGCCAGAGAATTTTTTGAGCATACGAAGTTTGACGGGGCAATTCTCACAAAAAGTGACGCTGATGCTCGAGGCGGTGCAGCTCTGTCTATTGTCAAAATTACTGCAAAACCTGTAATGTATGTCGGCATGGGTCAAGAATATGTTGATCTGAGACCTTTTGATAAGAAACTATTCCTAGAAACTGTCTTTGGTGAAGGAATAATTTCTGGAGTCACAGAACCAAAACCAGAACCAAA
>DAMC01000014.1:5817-6028 GCA_002499525.1 Nitrosopumilales archaeon UBA218 | reverse complement strand
CCTATGATAAAGTCGTCCAAATCCAAAGTAATCTTTTCTGCGCCTACATCAAAGACGTGGTATTTTTGGCTGTGTAGGCTTTCGACGATTTGTTCTGGCTTAGTGTTGGCAAAAGCCGCTAGCAGTGCACCCATGTGCTGTTTTGCCTTGGGGCCGATTTTTTTACGATCCATTTCTATGACTGGTCTTGCCGGCAGCTTTAGACTTTCCA
>DAMC01000014.1:2416-5438 GCA_002499525.1 Nitrosopumilales archaeon UBA218 | reverse complement strand
GTCCTGGCAAAACACAGATGACTGCATCAGTGAGAGGCCATCTTCTTTTCAGCTTGGCCTTCATTCTTGCAGCAGAAGAAATTGAAACGGATTCTTTCATTAGATCAAATGACTCTTCGATGGTGTCGTTGACTAGCTCCGAGTCTATGGTGGGCCACTCTTGCAGCAGGACACTGTCTTTGCCAAAAACTGTCAAGTACAGGTACTCGCTAGTATAAGGACAAAGAGGATGAATTAGGACATCAAGTGTTTTGAGAATTTTGTGCAACACCGAGTAAATTGCATAGCGTCTGTCTGTTTTGGAATTGTCATCATCCCACAGCTCTGCCTTTGTAATTGGAATGTATACTTGGCTGAGCGAGTTTATGATAAAATCTTCCAGCGCTCTTGCCGACTCGTGAAACTTGCATGTATCATTGTTTTGTCCAACTGCGCTGATCATTTTTTGCAGCTTTGATAAAATCCAGATATCTGGCGAGCTGATCTGACCTTTCTGCTTTGCCCACTGTACTGTGTGGGTTGATTCGTCGAACTTGTCGTAATCGCTGTTTTGTTTGTAGTACAGATGAATGTGATATAATGTGTTGATGATTTGGTAAGGCCTTGACATTAGCTCTTCAGTGCTGAAATTAATTGGCTCAATAGGACTGGACTTCCAAATGAAATAGAATCGAATCAGATCAACTGGATATTTGTTTAACATCTCTTGGCCGTCCATTACGTTGCCAAGACTTTTGCTCATCTTGTTTCCGTTTTTGTCCAGGACGTGGCCTTGGAACAAAAATGCAGAATATGGTGAAACTGGCTTGTTGTTTAGTATGACGTTTTCAATTAGCAATGTGTATGCCCACCCTCTGGTCTGGTCGATTCCCTCAGTCAGAAACGGCGCTGGAATTCCTTCTGAATACTGTCCGTCTGAAAGCGAAGAATATGGGGCAGAACCGCTGTTGTGCCACGTATCCAGGACGAATTTTTCGCGCTCCATTTGTGCGCCGCACTTTTTGCACTTGATTACAACCCTGTCAATCCATGGCCTGTGAAGCTCAAAGTTTGGCCCATCCGGAAGATCTGTTGATGCTTGCACTATTTCTTTTCTTGAAAACAGTCTTTCAACATGGCCGCACTTGCAGTTCCATATTGGCAATGGGCACCCCCAGAATCTCTCTCGTGATATGCACCATGGGTGTTTTTCTTTGATGATTCCAAGAAACCTGTTTTTTGGCTGGTCAAAAAAATACTCGACAGACTCTGCTGCCTGTATTGCCTTGTCTTCCAGTCTGTCTAACATGTAGAAAAATTCGCGTCTTGCCAGCCAAACAATTGGATGGTGTGAACGCCAGCAAAGGGGATACTTGTGTTTGATTCTGCCAATCTTGACCAGGGCGCCATTTGCCTTGAGGTCTTCCACTAGCGGCCTGTCGGCATCACGCACAAACATTCCTGAATACTTGCCTGCATCTGCAGTGAACTTTACCTCGTCGTCAATTGGCGAGAAAATCGGGGTTTTTCTTTTCTGTGCAATGTTATAGTCTTCCTCTCCGTTTGCTGGAGCCAAATGCACAAGACCGCTGCCGGTGCTTGGGTCTACAAAATCGTCTGCAATTGCAACATGATACAGCGGACTTTTTGCAAGCTCGGCCACTTTGGGAATTTCTTTTAGCAACGGGTGGATGTACTTTTTGCCCTCAAAGGTTGCACCCTTGACTGTTTTGGTTATGCTATAATTTTCTAGTTTTACTTCTTTGGCAAACTCTTCTAGTCGTTTTTCACCTATTACCCATGTCTCGTTTTGTACTTGGACATAGTGATAGTTTTCTTCAGGATTGAGGCCGACCATGGCATCGGTGACTAGAGTGAACGGCATTGTCGTCCACACAATAAGAAATGCGTCCTCTGATTCGAGTTTTACTTTGTAGTATAATGACGGGTCTTGCACCAAGTCATAGCCTTGGTTGACCTCTGCATGTGATAGTGATGTCTGGCAACTTGGACAGTATGCCACCACCCTGTATCCCTCTGTTAGAACTCCTATCTCGTGGGCTTTTTTTAGAAATTGCCATTCGCGCTCTATGAACTCGTCTTTGTATGTCCAGTATGCGTCCTTTTGATTAAATGACATGCCAAGAAGCTTGTCGACTTCAATCCATTTTTCATTATACTTGTGGACAAGCTTTTTGCACTCGGCAACAATTTTTTCAATTCCAAAAGTTTTGAGAATCTCTGTTTTTCCTCCGGTGATGCCAAGCTCTTTTTCTGCCTGCAGTTCCACTGGCAGTCCCTGGGTGTCCCAGCCTGCATTAAATGTGATTTTGTGCCCCTTTAGCGTGTTGTAGCGATACCACAAATCTTTGATTATTCTGCCTCGCAAGTGTCCTGCATGAGGAATTCCGTTCATGGTTGGAGGACCTTCGATGAAAACCAGCCTCTGTTTTGTTTTTGACTGGTCTAGCATTTTTTGCAAATCAATACCTGATAGGTGTGAGCGGACAAGTTGCTCGATTTTTTTTGAATCAAATTCCTTTTCTAACTGCAATGCTGTGGAATCTGTGATCTGATTTTATAAAGCAAGCTAGGTACATCCTAAAACTTCGAATATATACGAGAAAACGAGCTTGGATTCATTGGTCAATGTTTTAGTTGTCGGCTCTGGAGGCCGGGAGCATGCGTTGGGTTGGAAATTATCGCAATCAAAACACGTTGATAATGTATTTTTTGCACCTGGCAACGGCGGGACAAAAAATAATCTTGAAATTTCTGCAGAAGACATTGAAGGACTAGCAGAATTTGCAAAATCAAAAAACTGCTTTACTGTTGTCGGACCTGAAGCCCCGCTTTCCAAGGGGATAGTGGATGCGTTTGTACAAAAGGGACTACCGATCTTTGGCCCAACACAAAAGGCAGCACAACTTGAATCAAGCAAAATTTGGGCAAAGCAATTCATGCAAAGAAACGGCATACCTACTGCACCGTTTGGAATTTTTGATAACGCACAAGACGCAAAAAATTATGTCAAATCCCTTGA
>DAMC01000014.1:1880-2059 GCA_002499525.1 Nitrosopumilales archaeon UBA218 | reverse complement strand
CTGTCTGCAATTGAAGAAATGCTAGTCAAGAACGCTTTTGGAAACGCCGGCGCAAAAATAGTGATTGAAAAAAGAATTGACGGAATCGAAGCCTCGTTCATTGCAATATGTGATGGAAAGACTGCAATACCTATGGCTACTAGCCAGGACCACAAGAGAATCTTTGATGACGACAAGGG
>DAMC01000014.1:891-1528 GCA_002499525.1 Nitrosopumilales archaeon UBA218 | reverse complement strand
AAATCCAGGAACAAGTCATTGAAAAAACAGTCCGCTCTATGCAAAAAGAGGGAATTCCATTTTCTGGCTTTTTGTATGCTGGTATAATGATCCAAGACGGCAAACCCTATGTTTTGGAATTCAATGCAAGAATGGGCGACCCTGAATGTCAGCCAATCATGATGAGAATGGATTCTGATCTTTACGAATATCTGGTTGCATCGTCGCAAGGTAATCTGGCAAACATGCCTCAGGTTTCTTGGAAAAATCAGAGTGCAGTATGCATAGTGCTGGCCTCAAAAGGTTATCCTGAATCCTATTCAAAAAATGAAAAGATTTCTGGAATTGATTTGGCAAACAACTCTGGTGCCATGGTTTTTCATGCAGGAACCAAGCTGGAAAATAATTCAGTTCTATCAAATGGCGGCCGTGTCTTGGGCGTCACCGCACTTGGTGCAACACTTGCCGATGCAATATCTAATGCCTATATTGCTGCACAAAAGATCCACTGGGACAGCAAGTACTGTAGAATGGATATTGGCAAGAAAGGATTACGCTACGTCTGAGTGAATAATTCCATCTTCTGTAACAATGATGGAAACCTTGACGTCGTTTTGATCATACGGTATGCTTTTTGCAATTGATTTGGAATATGCCA
>DAMC01000014.1:0-521 GCA_002499525.1 Nitrosopumilales archaeon UBA218 | reverse complement strand
ATCAGGTCGAATTTTTGGACTGCCTGGCAGTACTGTTTTGGCTCCATGATTCCAAACTCGCCCTTTTCCAAATCCTCGAATTTTTTTACCTCGCAAAAAACCAACGAGTCGCCTTCGACGCGCGGCAATGCAAGTACTTTGCCGTGACTGAGAACTTCTTGCATTATCTCGTGAGTTCTGACCTCGCTTCCAGTAGAGTGATAGCAGCCAACCACATGGGCCTTGCGGTACTGTTCTACCTTGCCAAGATTTCTTCTGATTTGCTTGCTTGAAATTTCTATTAGATCTGCAGAAATCCAGTCCCTTTTTTCCAAGAACTGTTTGCGAACGTTTTCTTTAGTTTCTGCCATGGTACAATGATGCCGCAGTTACGGTGTTTTTTAAAAGCATTGCAATAGTCATCGGTCCGACTCCTCCTGGAACTGGGGATGCAAACGATGCCTTTTGTATTATTTTTTCATAGTCACAATCGCCTACTAGCTTGCCGTCCAACCTTGCAGTTGCAACGTCAATTACTATGG
>DAMC01000102.1:1713-3398 GCA_002499525.1 Nitrosopumilales archaeon UBA218 | reverse complement strand
CTCTGGTGATTTTTACTCTTATAATCCCAAGCTCCTATGCACAGACTGGAACCAGCACAATCAAAGTAGAGGATGAAAGATTCGATATCTCTTATGTGGTTGACGCGACTGTGTTAAAAGTTGATTTGGATAAAGAATCCAGGTCAATTCTGATCGGACTTGACAAAACAAAAGAATCCAATTTGGAGATCACATTTCCTTCAGAGATGCTTAATGCAAAGAAAGGGGATTTTGTAGTTCTAGTTGACGGATTTGAGACTAATTACCATATCAAAATCGACAATGGGAAAAATACAATATCAGTTGGAATTCCAGAAAACACCGAAGAAGTTGAGATAATAGGAACTTCTGTTGTTCCTGAATTTCCAACAGGTCCAGTGGCAATGCTCACAATGATTTCCATACTGATGATAGTTTTTTCAAAACTAAAAATTACAATATTTAGGTAGTAATTTTTTCAATTTTCTTAGATTTGGAGGCTAGTTTTATTTCTCGAGCTATTCTTCTACCCATACTCATTGGAGTATCATAAAGTAAAGTCGAGTATGGTGAGCCTTCCATGTAGATATTTGTGCCGGCCACAATTCTTGCAGAAAATTCAAAACTCCAAAATTTACCATCCTGATCATATACACCTTCAATGCAAAACGGCCCATTCATCCCAGGTTTGACAAGTCGCTTTGAGGCCTTGACAAACCTCTCGCCAATTTGATAGACCTCATCAAGTAAAGATTCCCGAAGTACCATTGAACTATTTCCAATTACATTAAACGAAGAGATGTAATCCATGCCCAATTGCTGCTGGGCTGGAATTCTTGCTAGACCTTCGATATCTGACTCGTGACGCTTGTCAACACCGAAAAACTCCAGAGTCTCATTGAGTGGGGAGTAGAAATATTGCAAATAGGCCAAAACTCCCATCACATATTCTTGAATATACAAATCTTGGTCGCCCTTGATTAATCCCTGCTTTACGAGAATGTTACGCTTTTTGAGATAGTCTTTTTCAGAACTTGCCAAAAAGTAACCCTTACCACCGGCTGCACCATGCCTTTTTGCTATTACCAACCGTTTGATTTTCTTTGGGTTGGGAACTGACTGCGGTACATTAAGATCCGACTCCTTCATGAGTTGTTCTTTTAGTTTTCTGTCGGATTCCCAACGCAAGATCCACTTGTTGCCAAACACAGGAGTCGTGATAGATTCTATTTGTCTAGTGGACATTTGAGCAATCAGCGTTCCATGAGGAATCAATACGGCATCATTCCTTTCCAAAATACTAACGCATTTTTTGTCAAGAACCTCCTCAAAGGAATCAACAGGAATTACTTCATCAATAAAGCTAAATCGTTTGTATAGTCTCTCTCTTTTTTTCTCAGATACCAGGATTGTCTTTAGTCCCTCATCCTTTGCTCCCTTAAGTACCTGTAATGCACAGTGTGAGCCCAAGGTAGCTACTGAGACCATGTTTTTTCCTCAATTGTTGGGTTTATGAAAGTTCAGTCTGTATTTTTGATACAAATGAGAACACCTCATCTATCAAATCCATGTTAAGGTCTTTTTTTAGATTTTCAGGGGTTGCCTTTAGGATGAAATCTACAAGAGTGATGTTTTTTGGCATTGCGTCGGGATTTTTTGTATAGACGGAATAGACAGATATTGCATTAGATACGACTACCAAGAGT
>DAMC01000102.1:0-1352 GCA_002499525.1 Nitrosopumilales archaeon UBA218 | reverse complement strand
TTTGAAAATAAGATATTAAAATTTTCGATCTATTCATACGCTCTAAAATAATAAGCCGTCCAATATAGAAAATTCATGAACAAATCAATAACAATTGCAGTTGCAATTGGAATTGTTTTTGCATTGGGAATCTCGTTATTGACTCCATATGGCAAGAGTGCACTGGCACAAACAGAGCCAACGCCATATCCGTCAAGAGAAAAAACAATTTCTGTTACAGGTCAGGCAACGAAATTTGTCCAGCCAGATACACTAAATGTTAATTTTGGAGTAGAAGTCCAAAAACCAACGGCAAAAGAAGCTTTGGAAGAGAACAAGATTCAAATGAACGCAGTGGTAGATGCGATAAAATCAACTGGGATTAATTCCAGTGAAATTAGTACTGCCCAGTTCACAATCTATCCAGTCTACGAATCCTACCAAGAAGTAGGGACTGGAATCTACAGACAAAAGCTCACTGGTTATAGCGTATCAAACATAATTCATGTCAAAACTACAAAAATGGAATTGGCATCAGATATTATCGATTCAGCTGTTAAATCCGGTGTAAACCGCGTGGACAGTGTTGCATTTTCATTGTCGGATGTAAAGCAACAACAACTAAGTGACGACTTGTTAGCAGAGGCCATCTCGAATGCAAAAACCAAGGCAGAAAAAGCTCTAACCCCGCTTGATTACAAAATAATCGGAGTCAAGTATGTTAGCATATCTGACAGTGGATTCTATCCCCCACCTATGCCTTATCCAATCATGGCAAAATCAGCATCTCCAGATGTGTCGACGCCGATTTTTTCAAGCGACCAACAGATATCTGCCAATGCAAGTGTTGTCTTTCTTATAGGAAGCAACTAATCTTTTTATTTTCAATATTCAATCAAATATTTTTCATATAGAGATAATTCTTCAATGGTGTGAATCTTTCCACGTGTAATCTGAGTCAGGCGCCGTTTATGAGATAGATCAACTCTAGTTCGACGCTCCAATCTTTCGATTATTTTTCTTGTGAGAGATTTTCCTTTGGGGTCAGAATCAAAAAGCAGAATTACATTTTTGTAGGTTGACGCAAAGTCGACAAAATTAGTAAGGCCGGACAGACTGTGAAATTGTACAATATTGTACTTGTAACCGAGACTTTTTAGGGCGAATTCGTCTTTCTTTCCTTCAACCACTATAATACTATCTTTGTCAGAATTTAATGAAGAAATAAAATTCTTTATCTGATAAATCTCTTCACTTAGAATTTCCATGATATGTCATGTCGCACAACTGAATAAACTTGTCTACACATGAAAGCGTGATAAAATAGAGATCAAAATTATTTGAAACTTTTGAATTTGTATAATCAAAGACTA
>DAMC01000084.1:5347-8803 GCA_002499525.1 Nitrosopumilales archaeon UBA218 | reverse complement strand
GCGTATTCTATTTTGACGCCTAACCTAGACCCATCTTCGAAATAATCCTCAATGGTTTTTCTAAGATAGCTCACGCATAAAACAACATCAGTTATCTTATTTGACTTGAGCCAATCAATCAAGTGTTCTAAAAGTGGTTTTTCTCCCAATGGCAGCATCGGTTTTGGTAAAAACGTAGTATATGGTTGAAGTCTTGTTCCAAGACCACCAGCTAAAATTACGGCTTTCACAAATTTACATCAAAATTTCTACTATTTATGCTCAATTACAATAATCTCAGTACAATCATAGTATACTCGATATTCTTTTAATCACATTCTGGGGAGTAGTTCCAAAAACAATGATCATTGGCTCCTTTCCCAAGTCCCCCATGTGGTAAATTATGTCTGGAGATGTGGGAGAATTTTTTATTGCGTGGTTAATGCCCCATGATATGGAAGAATTCTCTTTTTCTTTGCTACTCTTGGGCTCATACGAACGATCATAACTAGAAATTTTGGCACCTGCCTGCAAGAATCTTCTGACGATGCCATCATCATACTTGATGTTTAGCGCTGATCTGATTTCTGGGAATTTTTTTTGTATTGTTAGTACTGCGGTGGCCACGTGTTTGGACCCACCGTATTCCAATATGCCTACAGGAGTGACACTCTTTCCAGTCTTGACGATTCTCCCCATAATGCCAACTATGTCATTAGTTGATTTGGGATTTGGTTTTGCATATACAAAATTTGTCTGGCATTCCGGAATAAAGGAATAGATTTTTTTTAGGTCTGTAAACTGTGAAATTGCCGAACTAAGTTCTGATTTTATCTTGTCTCGTTTTGGTCTTGTGATTTTTACTCCATGGCCTAATCTTTTAGCTTGTTTTATTGAATCGATAGTGAATTGTTTTGCAAATCTTGCAGAATCAAAAATGTCCATTTTTTGAGCTAAGCAATATGCTATGGCAAATGCAAAATTACAACCACTTCCATGATTTTGACCTTTGAAAATTCTTCCGGAAAGAGATTGATGTTGACCATTAGAGAATATAAAATCACTAATCGTATTTTTCTTAAAAGAATGACCTGTTACTATGATGTTTTTTGAACCAATTTCGGATAAAATTTTTGAAACAATGAATAAATCTTCATAATTTCTAATTTTTACTCCTGTTAGGATTTCGGCTTCTAATACATTTGGAGTTATAGTGTTACATATTGGAATTAGGAATTTTTTCAATTCAGAAATAGAGTTTTTCTTAAGTAAAATTCCACGAGTTGTTGATCTTATGACTGGATCTAAGATGATTGGAATCTTTACATTTTTTAATCTGGAATGTAGGGTCTTGATGATTTTTGAATCGTAAACCATGCCTACAGTGATAGCTTTTATATCAAAATCTGATAATATTGAATCGAGTTGTTTTTCAACTGCTTTTGATGAAACACTCTCAGCGTAGCTAAATTTTTTAGAATTTTGTGCGGTGATGGCAGTTATGACGCTAAAACAGTTTACTCCTAGTGTTTGTGCAGCAATTATGTCTGATTGGATTCCGGCACCTGATGAAGGGTCAGACCCACCAATTGATAATATGTTCAACAAATCACCTTTACTCCCTATGGTTATAGCACTTATCAAATAATTGCCTCCTACTGTTTAAATTTAGAGACTTCATAATATTGTCATGAGTACTCAATTAGCTGCTGCTCGAAGGGGTATCACCACTGATGAAATGAAACAAGTGGCAAAAGACGAAGGAATAGCAGAAGAATGGCTACGTTCTAAAATCGCAACTGGCTCAATTATCATTCCCGCTAATAATGCAAGACCTCAAAAGGTTCATCGAGTTGGAATTGGTAAAGGCCTTAAAACCAAGGTAAATGTCAACATTGGAACTTCTACACTTAAAGTGGATATTGATGAAGAAATTGAAAAAGCCAGAATTGCAGTAAAACATCACGCCGATACTATTATGGATCTCTCGGATGGCGGAGATGTTGGTTCTATTCGACGTATTCTTTTACAAAATGCACCAATTACATTTGGGACAGTACCAATTTACGAAGCATACAATCGTGGGGTTGAAAAACATAAGAATCCTCTGGATATCACAGAAGATGACTTTCTTAACGCATTTGAGAACAACGCAAAGGACGGAGTTGATTACACAACGATTCACTCTGGAATTACCAAGGAAATAGCAAAACGAATCCTAAAGGTTCAGCGATATGGAGGGGTGGTAAGTAAGGGCGGAACAATCACTGCCGCATGGATGCTAAAATATGATAAAGAAAATCCCTACATCACTCATTATGATTATCTAATTGAACTTGCAAAAAAGTACGATGTCACTTTTAGTCTTGGTGACGCATTAAGGCCTGGCTCGATTCTTGATTCACACGATGAGCTTCAAGTACAAGAAATGATTAACATATCTAGATTAACAAAGGAGGCCCACGAACACGACATTCAAGTGATGGTTGAAGGTCCAGGACACGTTCCTTTGAACGAAGTAGCTGCAAATGTCAAACTTGCAAAATCTCTCATCGGAGACGTTCCGTATTATGTGCTAGGTCCACTAGTTACTGATGTTGCATCTGGCTATGATCATATTTCTAGTGCAATTGGAGCTGCAGTAGCTGCCAGTGAAGGAGTAGATTTACTGTGCTATCTTACACCTGCTGAACACTTGGCATTACCTAATGCTCAAGAGGTTAGACAAGGACTAATCGCTTATAGAATAGCCGCCCATGCGGGTGACTTGGTGAAGAACAGGGAGAAGGCAATCATATGGGATACAAAAATGACTGAAGCTCGAAGAACCTTGGACTGGGAAAAACAAATCGCACTTTCTATAGATCCTGAAGAAGCTGCGAGGATTCACAACCGTTCTGGACAACACACAGGAAACAATGTTCCTTGCACTATGTGTGGAGGGGCATGTGTTTACATGATGTTCCCACAACAACGAAAGTATGTTAAAGAAAACGAGAATTTACAACAAGTGGAGTAATACTTCATCCAAATTTGGAACTGTACTGTATTGATTTATCTCATTAGGATTAATCCATCGATATGAAGAATTTTCCCAGTTTAGTGTGATGTTTACAATATTCGTTTTGAACAAAAATGGAAAAATGTGCCACTCGTGATTGGGATATTGAGGTGAAGATACCATGATGTCCTTTCCTGCTTTGAGTAACTCGATGGATTCTGATTTGATTCCTACTTCTTCAAAAATCTCAATCTTTGCTCTATCTAATGGCAATTCATTTCCTTCGATAATTCCACTTACTGCTCCCCATAGACCTTTCATACTTCTCACTCTTTCACTTCTCTTGACAATGAGTATTTTTTTTTGATTTGTTACGAAGGATGTTACTATTCTAGTTGAACGCATTATTTTTCAATAGCGTTAATCATGGTATTTAATTTCTTGTAGGATTCCTCAAGATTTGAATTCTTGGCAAG
>DAMC01000084.1:0-4981 GCA_002499525.1 Nitrosopumilales archaeon UBA218 | reverse complement strand
TTCCAGAATTCTTCGGCAGATCTTCTTATCTCTGGGTTTGAAATTATTGTTTCGATAAGTTCAGTTGACTCAGTCATAATGCTTTCTGAAAGAATTTTTTGAATCTTGAAAGTAGTTCCTGACATACGTTCGGTTAGAGAAATCTTGTCATCCTTTGATAATATGTTTGCAAAGGCAAGATTCACTAAATGAGTTAGACCTAGTATAATCGCAATTTTTTTGTCATGTTCAATTGCATCTATAGTTACAAAATTAGCTCCCTCGAATAATGATTTTACCAAATTGAGTTCTTTTTTTGCATCCTTGATTGGAATTGAAATGATGTTTTGACCTTTAATTTTTTTTGCACCTGGACCAAACATGGGATGTATGCAAACTGGATTTATTTTTGAAGGAATCTTTAGTAATGACGCGGCAGTTTTTGCTTTTTGAGATGTGATCTCTATGAGGTATGATCCTCTTTTCATTTCTTTAGCAATCAGTCTTATTATCTCAGGTGTGCGTCTGGTGGGAGTACATAATAAAACCACTTCGGCATTTAAGACCGCGCCTACAAGCGATGTTGCCTTTTTGACTGACTTGTCTGTGATTGGGGACTCTGAGTCAAAACCTATCACTTCATAACCTGTTGATGCAAAATACTTGGCAAACCATTGACCCATCTTGCCCCCGGCGCCTAAAATTGTGATACTTTTCTTCATCTAGACTCCCCTAATACCTCAGCTAATATCATCATTCCTTTCATTAGTTTGTTTTCGTCTTGGCAGGCTGATATTCTGATGAAGTTCTTATAGTTCCCAAACCCCTCTCCAGGCGCAACTGCCACTCCGTGGTCTAATAGTCTGTTGGTGAACTCTAACCCATCAAATTGAGGGCTATTGACTTTGGCAAAAAGGTACATGGCCCCCTCAGGATTTTCAAATTCCAAGCCGATCTTTCTTGCCTGTTCAACTATGACATCAATTTTTGATTTGACACTTTTAGTATTTTGAGACGTGTCTACTTCTAATGCTTTGAGAGCTGCATATTGGATTGGCTCAGCTACATTTGTCATACAGAGAGCTTGAAGTTTTACCATTTTCTCAATAATTCCTTGATCTGCAATGGTGTAGCCTATTCTCAATCCTGTCATTGCGTGAGACTTGGAAAAAGATTGGGTTATGATTGACTTTGAGTATCTGTTAGACAGAACTGATTTCCAATCTGAAAATGCATAATCTGAATAAATTTCGTCAGAGAGAATATACAGATCATGTTTTTTTGCTAAATCAACAATTTGATCTTGAAGTTTTGGTGAAAGAATTTTTCCGGTTGGATTGTTTGGATAATTCAAAACAATCATCTTTGTGTTGGAATTGATCATTTGTTCAATTTCTGACACTGATGGATTCCAATTATTTTCTAGGTTGGTAGATATGGTTCTGACCTTAACTCCTGCATTTATCGCACAATCTCTGTATGCAGGCCATGATGGCTCTATGACAATTATTTCATCTCCAGGATTGAGTAGAGTGGATATAGCCAAAAATACTGAAAATCTTCCTCCAGGTGATACTAAAACATTCTCAGACTTTACGTCGGCAGAAAATTTCTTTGTACAGTATTTGGCTAAAGCTTCTCGTAGGCTGGGCATTCCAAGTGCAGGACCATATCTGACAAATCCTTTGTCATAGGCTTCTGCTAGTGCAGATTTGATAATTGGGGGTGGCATAAAGTCAGGTTCCCCAACTTCCATGTGTATGATTTTTTTTCCCTCCTGTTCGAGTTTTTTAGCTTTAAGAAAAATTGTCAAGTGGGTTTGTTTACCATCTGTTTGAACTTTAACTGATTCATTAAGTAAAAAATTAAGAAATTTCTTACCTATGTTTTCCTCTAAATTGATTTTTTTGCATAATTCTGTAACTTCGACCCGTATCTGTTCTTCTCTCTTTTCATCAAATACTGATAAACCATTATTTTTCTTAATTTCTCCAATTTGTCTTGCAGCGTCAATTCTTTCCTTGAACAGCTTTAGCATTTGTATTGTGATCTCATCAATCCTGTTTCTGAGCGATTCTATGTCTGACATTTCTATAAAACTGGTTTGATAAATCCACCAATCAAAGCATGGTCTGCCAAAACCAATGATACCCACGAGTCAACTACTGGCGGTGCGCGAGGTACTACACAAGGATCATGTCTTCCATGAACCTGTAAAGTAGTTGTTTTTTTAGTTTTGATGTCTACCGTAGATTGCTTTTTTGCAATAGATGATGCTGGCTTGAAAGCAATTCTCATCGTAATGGGCATTCCGTTTGATAATCCGCCAAGAATTCCGCCAGAGTTGTTGGTCCTTGTTCCAATCTTGCCATTTTTTGTTATGTATTGATCGTTATTCTGAGAACCATAAATCTCCGAACCTCCAAACCCTGATCCAAACTCCACTCCTTTTACTGATGGTATAGAATAGATGGCCTTTGCAATGTCTGATTCTAATGAGCCAAATACTGGCTCACCTAGGCCTACTGGCACTCCTGTGGTTATGGACTCGATAATCCCGCCAAGTGAGTCGCCACTTTTTCTTGCTGCCATGATAGCTCCTCTCATCTTTTCTGCAATCTTTGAATCAGGACATCTGACCTCATTCTGATAAATCGCGGTTTTCATTTTAGAATTAAATTTTTCATTCATTGATATTTTACCAATTTTTACTGTATACGAGTTAGTTTCAACTCCTAATGTTACTTTGAGTAGCTTTCGAGCTATTGCTCCACCCATAACATGTGTCGCAGTTAATCTTCCAGAAAATCTTCCTCCTCCTCTGTGATCGTTATACTTGTTGTACTTGATGAGTGCTGGATAGTCGGAGTGCCCTGGTCGCATTTTTGTTACTAATTCGTCATAGTCATTAGAATGCTGATCCTTATTCCAGATGATCATGGCAATTGGTGCCCCTGTAGTAAATCCTCTGAATACTCCTGAAAGGATCTCAACAACATCGCCCTCCTTTCTCTGTGTGGATACTAGTGATTGGCCAGGTTTCCTTTGATCAAGCATTTTTTGGATATCCTTTTCCTCTAACTCTAATCCTGCAGGACATCCATCTAAGACGGCACCCACACATTTTCCATGACTTTCGCCAAAACTAGTTAAGACTAATCTTTGACCAATTGAACTGCCTGCCATGTCAAGTAAAAATCTGCATTTGATGCATATAACCTATATCGTTGTAATTTTAGCTCCGACACGACTCATGTCGGATACGAAACTTGGATATGACACGTCAACTGACTCTGGGTCGGAAACCGTACAGTTTCCCACAAACATACCAGCTATACAAAAAGCCATGAACAAACGATGATCATCTTCAGAATCTAATGATGAACCGTTGATCTTTTGGGGCGGATTGATAATCATACCGTCATCTTTTTCTTGGATTGTCAGACCTAATTTGGTCAGCTCTCTTACCAATATTGAGATTCTATCGGTTTCCTTGTATCTGGCATGCTTGACATTGTATATCTCCAAGGGAAATCCACACTTTAGTCCCAAAATTGCAAGTGGGGGTAACAAATCTGGGGTATTGGAGAGATCAAATTTTCCACCGAGTAATTTTTCTGGTGCTTTGATTGTTATGGCATTGTTGTTAAGTGAGACATCTACTCCTAACTTGCCCAAAATATCTAAAATGGCCTCGTCACCCTGAGCTAAATCTCCAATGGAGATCTTTACTTTGAGCTTATCTCCAACCAACACTGCTGCGGCTAATAACAATGCGACACTAGAAAAATCTGAAGGAATTGTAACGGAGGCATGTTTATACTCTTGAGGGGAAATATGATATTTTTTGTAAGGACTGATGGTTTGAACTTCAACATCAAATTTTTTCATCGTGGAAATGGTTGCATCAAGATATGGCTTTGATACCAATTCTGATGAAATGTTGATTGTAATTCCATCCTCTGTCAGTGGTGCTGCAATAAACAGTGCCGATATGAATTGGCTAGAAACATTTCCAGCAATTGAGATTTCTCCACCCTTCATTCTCCCAATGATTTCTAATGGTGGCTTACCCTCATTTGAAGTGCATTTTGCACCTAGCACCTCTAATGCATCCAGCAGTGGTTTCATTGGTCGCTTTCTGAGGGATTCATCACCAGTAAGTATTGTTTTTGTATCTCGTAATGCTGATATGGCAGAAGCTATTCTAATTGTAGTGCCAGAATTTGATGCATCGACTGTCAAATCCTCGCTAGCAAATTTGGAGATTCCTTTAACTTTTAGATTACTCCCTGCCTCTGTAATTTCTGCTCCGAAACTTTTGCAAATCTCTATGGTTGCATTAGTGTCTCTGGAACGAAGTACATTTTTAATAAGACTTTTACCATTTACCAAAGAAGCTAAAAATATCGCTCTGTGAGTGTAGCTCTTGTTTGCTGGGCAAGTTATTGTTCCAGAAAGTTTTGACTGCTCAACTTTACATTTCATAGACTTCTGCTCTCCTGTTATTGATTTGTGATATCATTGTGACTCCATCGTATTCCGAAAACACCTTTTTTATTTTTGATACATTGTCTTTTTTTACAAGTGCCGCAATTGAAGGACCGTTTCCTGACACTGAAGCAGATATTGCTCCGCTTTCAATTAACTTGGAAATTATCTTTGGGTCGGAATTCAGAACTGCAGAAGTTGCATATCCATTTAATGTCATAGCATTCCAGTAATCACCATTCATAGCAAAATCCCAAGCTCTTTGAAAGACACTCTCTAGAGTTTTCAGATGTTTGATGTTGCCTCTCTTTCGAGACTTGGGGACAAAAATAATTGCCACAATGTTGCTTGGCGCTTTATCTGATCTGATGATTTTGCGACTTTTGTTATCTGTTACTTGTATTCCACCAAAATAGCAGGCTGCGGCATCATCCAATGCTCCCGTCATACTGACTTTGGTAGCAAGGGAAGCATCAATTCCGGCATTTAAGACCTGTGTGTCGGTATAATT